>QHNV01000044.1 GCA_003218535.1 Verrucomicrobiota bacterium | reverse complement strand
GGGGTGAAATCAAAGCCAAAGCGGTCACGGTCTATGGAAAAGTGCAGGGCAATATCACTGTGGCTGAGCGTTGCGAGCTGAAGGCGAAATCCACGCTGCAAGGCGATCTGAAAGCGACGCGGCTTACCATTGAAGACGGCGCAACCTTCATCGGAAAATCGGAAGTGACCACCGGACCAGTTCCGGCGGCAAAACCGGCATCAACGCGCCCTGAAGTGGTGCGGCACGAGGAGCCAGTCAAGGCGGCTTTTGGAGCACGCGGATAGAAACGACTTTCGCCTAGCACCCAGTGGCCAATTCCTCGCCTGTCAAGCTCAGTGTGGAATGTCCGCACTGTGGCTTTAAGCAAATGGAATATGCGGCGGCTAAAAGCTCAATGTGCCGCCAATGTGGCCGCTATTTTTCACCATTTGCGCCGAAGAGCGGGCCCAAGCTTCCGACAAAAGAGGAATCGCCCCCCATGTCGGCGAGTCCGTCCATTTTCCAAAAATTCGACGATTTTTGGAAGCGGCAGCGCAGCTTGGAGGTCGAGTGTTTTGAATGCAAACGAAAACAGCAGGTCAGCGGTGCGGCGACATCTACTATTTGCCCGAGCTGCAGCGCTCATATCGACCTTCGCGATTACAAAATCAGCAGCGGGTTTAGTCGGTCGATACGGACCTGCGGTAAAGTGCATCTCACGGCCAGGGGTGACTTGGGCAGCAGCAGTGTAATCTGCAAGCAGGCTTTGATCGAAGGAAGATTGAGAGCGAACCTCCACTGCTTCGGTACCGCGACTATAAATTATGCCGGGAGGATTCCCGGTCGCATCTCGGCTGGTCATATCGTTGTCGACCGTAAAGCCGACGTGCACTGTTTTCGGCGGGTCCGGGCGGGCAGCATCGAAATTAAGGGAAAGATGTCGGGCGAGATTGTGGTAGAGACGATCGTCACCGTTCGCAAAAAGGGTTCCCTAGAAGGCAACGTTACGGCCAAAGCGTTCATCGTTGAGAAGGGCGGCATGTTTTCCGGTCAACTCATCATCGGCCAAGCTGGCCTTACCCAAGGGGAATTATTGCCCGACCAAAAACCAACAGGCGCCAGCAAAATGGAAGACGACGTGACTGTCATTGCGCCGCAGCCAGCGCCGGCAACTTAATCTGGCCTCAATGGGAAGACTGCATCCGCGCAGTCCCTATGAGAAACTCGGTGGCTATGTGCATCTGCCCCGTTTGATCGACAAGGCCAGACTGCATCGCAAAGGATTGCTCGACGGCTACAACTATAAAACCGTTGGCTTCGATAAGCATTTGCTGGCGTTTTTAAAACTCGATGGCGATGCCTTTGAGGAGATCGCTAATAACTTGGATAGCGATGCCGCGATTCTAAAGTGGGTGCAGGAAAACGGCGCGGGACATTCGTCCGAAGCAATTGAGCTGTGGAATCAGGCAATGATTTGCCGGCATCCCGACAACCCCGTAAAGAAGGCGCGATTCCTTCATTTTCTCAAAAAGGCCGGCGGCGAAGGCCGCAAAGACATTCGGACTTATTTCGACTTAATCGAGTTTGATGAAGGACGACTAAAATGACCCGCCTTCGTCAACCAGCCTTCGCGCCAAGTTCCCGGTGGATCCCGAGGCGGCGGTGTGACGGGCCACGCAGTTTCGGCGCGGCAGAGCGAATCACGAATTCACGGCTACGTTTTGATCCTAGAGAAAATCTGATCTGCTTTCTGGAGCGTTTCGTTGCTCCCGATATCGAGCCACTGGCCGTCGAGCTGGAACGTCTTCACCGATTTTCGCGTGTAGAGCCATTGCACAAAGCGGCCCGGTTGATCCGGATTGTTGCCAGCCGCGAGATAGGTCGTCAAAAGGGAAAGTACTTCGGCTGAGTAATAGTAAAGAGCAATCGCCGCGAGCGTACTCCTTGGTTTCTCAGGCTTCTCCTCGAAACGGATGATTGTTCCATCTGCGTCAATCTCGATGTTCCCATATTTCTTGATCGCCTCTGTATCGCCGACGTCATAAACCGCAACCGTCGCTTCATTTTTTTTGGCGTACTCGACAAAGCCACGGAGCGATTCGGTAAACAGGTTGTCCCCGGCGACAATTAGCAGATTGTCTCCGGCCAGATTTTCTCTGGTTACAGCAAAATTGATGTCTCCGATTGCGCCTAACTTGTCTTCGTCGCTCGTGGAGCCGTCGTTAATAATTTTGAATTCGCACTTGGAATGCCACTTTTCATAAGACGCAGCCCAGGCTTTGAAGTCGGAGGCGAACTTGTCGTTGGTCACGATGGAAATCATTCCGATGTCTGGAATGGCCGCGAGATTATCCACGGTCCATTCAACAATCGGCTTGCCTCCAACTTTGAGTAGTGGCTTTGCTCGATTGAGCGTAAGCGGGTAAAGGCGCGTAGCATACCCTGCTGCGAGAATGATTGCGTTCATAAAAATACAGTGCCCACCAACGAGGCGCTGGTAGGCGGCTTTCCTACTTACTTTGATTTGGCGACGTCGCCACGCAGAATTGCCCCTTTCAGGTGTTGCTGGATAGCCGTGATGCGGCGTGGATCCGTAATCTTGGCGCAAGTGGAACGATCCATCACATAGAAAGTATCGATGGCTGCGCCGTCTTGTGTGTTGATGCGGGAAAGCGTAATCAAAACGTTCTCGCGATCCAGACAGCTCAAAATATCGTACAGTAAGCCGAGCCGGTCGGTCGCCTGGATCTCGATCAGCGTATAAGTCGGATGCGTTTTGTTGTCGATGGAGATGCGCGTCGGAAATTCGATCGCGGGCCCGAGGTGCCGACGGGTTTGCTGCATGGCCCGCTCGATTAAGGGTAGGAAATCGAATTTTTCGGCTTCCAGCGCACAGCGCAAAGTTCGTTCGACGATTTCAAAGTCGCATGGATTGGTGACAGTGCGTGCCTTAGTATCGCACACGCGGAAAACGTTGAGCACGATGTTGTCTGCGCGATGAAAAATATCTGCGCTCAAAATATTGATCGGTACCACAGAAAAGGAGCCTGCAATTTTGGCCAGCAGCTGCTCGCGCTCCCATGTGCAAAAATCGACAACACTGTGCCCCTGTTCGGGAAGAAGTTTCCATGCCAGCGCTGGCACCAGAGGCGATGCTCCTTGGCTGGAAACGTTTCGTAGGAATGACCGTAACAGCTTTAGATGCTCAACAATTTGGGACACTTCCCAGGCGCGGAAATAATTGTCGGGCATTAGCTCAAAATGCGCATCTATCTCATCGGCGTAATCTGGGGGAAGATCTCTTGCCACGGAGGACCGGAGGCTCTCGCGTTCGATCGTGATTTGTTCGTAATAAGATTGGCGGTCGCCTAGGTAACGGGAGGTTTCGTGGAACAATTCCCAAACCAATGACTCCTTCCAATCGGACCATGCGTCTCCGCTTGTGCCCTGGCCATCAGCCAAGGTAAGCAGCATCAATGCATCTAAGTTCTTTTGGTCTCTTACAACGTCGGCGAATTCCACCACGGTAGCGGGATCATCGATATTTCGCTGTTGTGCGATCCGGGAGAGGGTGAGGTGATGATCGACCAGTAGGATAAGAGACTTGCGCTGTCGAGATGACAATTGCAGACGACTGGCGACGCGCTGGGCGAAAAGGGCGCTTGCCTCCGAATGCGGTCGGGCGCCGATAGCTTTCCCGGTGTCGTGCAAAAGCAGAGCCAGATACAAGATAAAGGGATCTTCGATTCGCTTAAAGATTTCCCGATAGGGGGTGAGCTTCGGGTCATTGGTCTGGGTCAACGCGTCGAGTTTGTCGATGCAGACCAACGTATGTTCGTCGGCCGTGTAACGATGTAGAAACTCATGCTGCACCAGACAAGTGAGCTGGCCAAACTCGGGAATGTATCGGCCCAGGAAATCGACCCGGTGCATTATCCGCAGAATGCGTCCCACATCACCTTTCTGCGACAGGATCATTTTAAAAATCTCGCGGGGGCCTCGCGCATATTGATACGTGCGCGTCACATGATGGAGACTCCGGTTGAGTAGATCTGCCAATTCCGGACTCAATTCGAGATCATGTTCCTGCGCTAGTTGAAATGCCCGCATCATTTGCTCGGGGTTCCTGCGAAAAAGGTCTCGTCGAATCGGGTGCAGTTGTTTCTGGCGAATAAAAAAAGAATCGCCAATCGCGGTCTTATCCTGTCGGATCAACGGAAGAAAACTGAAAAGCGAACGTGTCTTGTTTGTGGCATATCCGCTGACAAATTGCGCAGTGATTCGTTCGCTGACACGAAAGATGTTTCGGGTGTGCTCGTAATAATCACGCATGAGCGCTTCGCTGCGGAGCTGGCCATTACGAGAAGAATAGTTAAGCCGCGTCGCGATTTCTTCCTGCAGGTTGAGGTGCAGAACGTCGGTGGCGCGCCGGGTCGCATAATGCAAATCGGTGCGCAAACGCAGAAGAAAATCGTAGGCCCTCTCGATTCGTCCTTGGTCGGTCTCGCTCAGCCAATCTTTACCTACAAGCTGGTTGGTGCTCAATGCACCCTCTTTGAAATAGGTCATCCAGAGCAGATTTTGATAATCGCGAAGCCCGCCACAGCCGCTCTTTAAGTGTGGCTCCTGCAAATAAACGCTTTCCCCGTATTTCTTGTGCCGCGCGACTTGGTCTTGCATGCGCATTTCCACGTATTCTCGCTCATATCCTTCCACACACTTGAAGCGGAACTGCTGGCGGAATTCCTCCGAAATTTTTCTCGTTCCCTCGCGGTGCAAAAGCATGACGTCGATATCGCTAAAAGGATTGAGCTCCCCGCGGCCATAGCCGCCTAGAGCAATGAGTGCGAGCGGCGCGGCG
This sequence comes from Verrucomicrobiota bacterium, assembly GCA_003218535.1. GTDB lineage: Bacteria > Verrucomicrobiota > Verrucomicrobiia > Chthoniobacterales > UBA10450 > Udaeobacter. Next base: position 32,137 of record QHNV01000044.1, on the reverse strand, counting down.
CCTGCTCCCTTGCGGGTAGCGGTAGCCGCCGCCCCAAAGACATATTGGAGCAAAACATCGACAAGCTCCGAGCGTCGCGCACAAATCTCGCGGCCGCCCCCGCCGGCCTGGTGTTTCAACCGCAATCGGTGTTCTTCGACTTTAAGAAATGTTTTGTAAAGCGGCAGGACCTCGGTGGGGCGCGTCCCCCCTGTAGCAGCGAGCCGATTCGCCGCGTGCGCCAGAACTTGCTCAAGATGCCGGGACATTAAATTTTAGATTCTCGATTTTGGCCGCTCAATCGGAATCTAAAACTTAACGACGAAAGTCAAAAAACCTACTCGAAGCAGCAGCGAAAAACTATCTATCAGATCTCGATGGCGTAACGCTTCATCTTATTGTAGAGCGTGGGGCGCTGGATGCCGAGGAGTTCCGCCGCTTTCTTCTTGTTGCCATGGCATTCGGCCAACGCCTGAAGGATCGTGTTTCGCTCGACGTCGTCGAGACTTTGCACACCAGTTCGTCCGGCAGCTACCGGACTACGTCCCGTTTGCTGCAGCACGACGGGCAATTGGATTTCGGCGGGCAACTCTTTCACGCCGATGAGGTCCTGCCGCGTCAGCACCACCGCGTATTCGATCGCGTTCTGTAGCTCCCGGACATTTCCAGGCCACGCATAATCAAGCAGTTTTTGGAATGCCTCTGGCGCGATGTCCGGTTCGGACTTCCCGAGTTGCTGAGAAAACTGCCTGAGAAATAGGGCGATCAGAGGCGGAATGTCTTCCTTACGCTCGCGGAGCGGAGGTACCTCCAGTTGAAATGTGTTGAGCCGATAATACAAATCGGAACGCAACCGGTTCTCCGAAAGCGCCTGGGCAATCGGTCGATTGGTGGAGGCAATTACGCGAAAGTCTGCTTTCAGAATCTCCGTGCTGCCAAGGTGCCTGTATTCATGCTCCTGGAGCACACGCAAAAAACGCGTCTGTAAGTCCGCAGGCATATCCGATATTTCATCGAGGAAAAGTGTGCCACCGTCCGCCGCTGCGATCATGCCGGGAAAATCGTTTACCGCTCCAGTAAACGCACCCTTCACATAACCAAAAAGTTCGCCTTCAATCATCGTTTGCGGAAACGCAGCACAATTTAGTTTCACCATTGGTTTTCCCGCACGCCGACTCCGGGCATGAATCACGTTGGCGACGATCTCCTTGCCCACACCACTTTCCCCGAGAATGAGCACGTTCGCGTCCGACGGACCCATTGCGTCGATCAATTCTTCGATTTGTCGCATCGGTTTGCTTTTAAAAATCGGCGGAGCCTGCGCCTGGGCCATCTCCAGACGTTTTTCGAGTTGTTGTGTCCTCTCGCGAAGTTGTGCTGCTTCGCGCAGGAGGAACTGTTTTTCCAAGGCCTTCTCGATTAAACTAAGTAATTCTTCGGGCGCGTATGGCTTGCTGATAAAATGATAGGCACCGCGCTTAATCGACTCGATCGCATTGTTCAAAGAGTCATGCGCCGTCAAAATAATAACCTGAATGCCCGGAAGCTCGGCTTTGATTCGATCTAGCGTCTCCAATCCGTCCGCGTCGGGTAACTGGAGATCGAGTAAAACGAGCGGCGGCGATTTGCTTTTGAGCAATTTCAATCCCTGTGAAGCGTTGGGCGCAGTATCGACCCGGTAACCATGTCGTTGCAGAAGCGCTTCGAGGGTCATGAGAATCGGACGCTCGTCATCAATGATCAGGATGCGATGATTCTCGGATTTCATTTCAAGTTGGCGCTGTTCTTACTACGCATTGCCCACTGGTTCCAGTTGTCCAAAAGGCGCGCGAGCGTAACGGCATCTCAAGCGCTCTCATTCATCCGGTGAGCCGGCATCGTGAGCGTTGTGACAAGCGCCGAGACGTTTGGATCGTACTTAGCATACATTTCGCCACCATTAGCTTTGACGATAACGCGAACACGATTCAGGCCAAGGCCATAATGATCATGGCTAATGTTCCGGAGCGGTTCGCGCCCCCAGTGTTCCGTCGATCTTTCAAATCGCGCTTTTGGCTCATGAAGCGCAAATACAAAGTGATTTTTATCGATCCTCGCAGTCAAAACAAGTGCTCCTTCGCCGCGCTCGTGCTGGAAAGCGTTCTCAAAAAGCTCTATGAATGCCTGCTGTAAAAGTTCGGGATCGATATGCAACAGCGCGCCGCCCGGCTGAATATCCCAGCTGATTTGATTACTCTTTTCTGAGAACTCGAGGTCGATTCTCTTGCGCAAATCCTCGACAAAATCAGCCGCCCGATACGGGATGAGACTGGCTTTCACATCAGCCAATCCTCGCGGCAGCTTTTGCAAAGTCGTGGTGAAGCCAGAAATCATTTCGCGCAACCGTTTGATTTCATCCTTAACCTCTGCATTGTCCGTCAACTCACCGATGTAAGTCGATTGGAGCTCGATCGCGTTTAAATGGTTGCGCAAATCGTGACTGAGTTGCCGGATAAAACGAACGGCATCGTTCCAAGGAACGCTGAGTGAATCACTCTGATTCTCAGAAGTGGCGGCTGCCATATTTGCGCATACCTTAAGCCGCTATTCTTCCAGCGAAAATCTGTCATCCACTCGTTGTTCGCCCGCCGCAATCCGAACGTGCGGATCATTGCTTCCAAGATGCCGCAGCGAGTGGAAAACGTCTTCCGGATCGGCATCGATGGAGCGCGCGATTTCTTCAGCGGTCTTCCCGGTTCCAGTTGATAGCTTGGCGCGCACTTCTTTTTGAAGTTCCAACAATTTGGTCGCCGCTTTCTTTCCGGCCTCTACACCCGGCTGATCATAGGCATTGATATTGACCAGCGACGCGTAGAAACCGACGGCGCGCTCATAAAGTGCGATCAACACGCCGACGTTGAACGCGGCGACGTTGGGAATGCTTAGAGTGATTGATTCGCGGCCACTTTCATACAGGGCAGTTCGCGTTCCGCGCAAAAATCCGTGAAGATAATCCCCGCTCGTAATTCTATCTTCGATCTCAATCGCCGGATTCCGGCGATCCTTGTTAACCTCGATGAAAGTCACGAAAAAATTCAACACGCCGTCGCGCAGCTGCTGGACGTAAGCGTGCTGATCAGTTGAACCTTTGTTGCCGTACACCGCAATTCCCTGATGCACGACTTTGCTGTCGAGATCTTCTTTCTTTCCCAGCGACTCCATCACCAGTTGTTGCAGATATTTGCTGAATAACGCCAGGCGATCCTTGTATGGAAGGATCACCATGTCCTTTTCGCCTTTGCCGTTACCCGCGTAATACCACATTAACGCCAAAAGCATCGCGGCGTTCTGCATCACATGTGGCGCGCGCGTGTGCTCATCCATGGCCGCTGCGCCTGTGAGAAAATTTTCGATGTCAAAACCTTCCAATGCCATTGGAAGAAGCCCGACTGCGCTCATCACTGACGTGCGCCCGCCGATCCAATCGTACATTGGGAACCGGGCGAGCCAGTTATTTTTTTCGGCGTACTTATCCAGCTCGCTTCCGATTCCAGTCACAGCTACGGCGTGCGTGCTAAATTGAAGTTTCTTCGCCGTGAATTTTGCCTCCGCTTCGAGCATGCCATTACGTGTCTCCTTTGTCCCGCCAGACTTGGAAACAACAACGACAAGCGTTTGCGAAAGGTAGTTCTCAATCCTGTCGAAAATACGGTCGAAACCATCCGGATCGGTATTATCAAAAAAGTAGATGTCCATCGGATCGCGCGGCGAACCGAGCGCGTCCGCTATGAATTGCGGCCCGAGCGCTGAACCGCCAATGCCGATGAGCAAAATATGCTCAAAGCGTTTTCCGTTTTCAGGCGTGATCTTTCCGGCGTGAACATCGACCGCAAAATTTTTGATGCGCTGAATCGTTTCTTCGATCTCCGACCGAATCTCCGCAATAGGCGCAAGCCTTGGATTCCGGAGCCAGTAATGACCGACCATGCGCTTTTCATCGGGATTGGCGATTCCTCCCGACTCCAGATCGCGCATCGCCGAAAATGCTTTTTCAATCAGCGGTTGCATTTTCACAAAAAAATCGTCCGGGAATTTCATCCGGCTGATATCGATGCAGAAATCGAGATCGCGGTAGTACAAAAAATATTTCTGAAAACGCTGCCATAGCGAAGCGGAAGCCATCATCGCAGCTAAGCCGAAATTTGATCGATTGAAAGGAGATCATGAGAGACCGAACTTGGAAAAGACGATCGGACTCTGCACTGATCGACGCCGAACCCGAATGGATTCGCGAGCAGGCGAGTGTCGTCGCGCTATTGAAGGCACGCGACAGTCGGTCCTGTTACCGGCTTGCTTTTACGCGCGACGCAACATTCGCGCAAAACGGCGGCGCTCAGTTCAGGTAGTTAATACAACTTTGCTCAATCCTTGCTTGCCACGACATAGACATTCTTTCCAAAGGTTCGCCGGAACAACGGAGTCAGCGATCTGCTTGGCGGTACGACATAGCGATCGTAAAACGCAACGGCATGTGGAGTTAGGTTCGCGTTTCTGCCAAGCATTTTGAAAATCAAAGCAGCGAAAAACCCCAGTGAATCTACATAACCGCTTTCTAGAACGGTGAGCCTTGCTTTGCGCACCAGCTGCTGCAGACTGTCGCGGCGATAACGCCGATAGTGTCTCACCTTTTCGTCCAGGCTCGTCCACAGACATTTAAAGGCCGGAACATAAATCAACAGTCGGCCTTGTTTCTTCAGTTTTGTGCCGAGTTGGTAAACGGTGGTCCAATCGTCTTCGATATGCTCCACCACGTTTAGCGCGAAAACGAACTCAAAGGAAGAGTCCGGCACTTGATTTAGATCTCTAAACGTCGGGAATCCATCACGAGCCAAGATGTCCGAGAGATATGCATCGGGTTCAACACAGGCTACCTCCAGCTCCTTCTTTCGAAGTAGTCTCGAAAACGTTCCCAAGCCAGCCCCAAAGTCGAGCATCCGCCGCCGGCCGTCTGCGCTTCGAAGAATGAGATCGAGCAAGAGCGCATTATAATTGGTTGCGTTCTCCAAGGTCTCCAAAACATCCAAGCCAGTGTAAGTTAGTTGTGGATCGCTCACATCTGACGTGGTTTAAGATTGTATTTCAATATCGCGTAAATGGCTCTGACGCCGTCCTTCCAATTTATCTTTTTGCCTTCCCGATAAGTGCGGCCGCTATAGGAAATGCCGACCTCGTAGATGCGGCAACCTATGCGGGCAAGTTTTGCGACAATCTCAGGTTCAACACCGAAACGATCTTCCTCGATCTCAATTGATTTAATAATAGAAGCTCTGAATGCTTTGTAGCCGGTTTCTACGTCTGTCAGGTTAAGGTTGGTAAACATATTAGATAGCAGGGTCAAAAATCTGTTACCAACCATGTGCCAGAAGAACAAAACACGATGCGGGCGCCCGCCCATGAACCGTGAGCCAAACACAGCATCCGCTCTGCCTGAGATAAGGGGTTCCAATAGAGTTGGGTAATCTTCGGGGCTGTATTCGAGATCCGCGTCTTGTACTAAAATGATGTCACCTGTTGCGGCTGCAAAACCACTGCGCAACGCCGCTCCTTTGCCACGATTGACGGGGTGATAAATGATCTGGTCGACTATCCGAGAAAGTTTCTCCCTCAATACAGCTTGCGTGCCGTCCTGAGAACAATCATCAACCACAATGATTTCCCTGTGTTCAACAGACGTACCGCGAACGACTTCGACAATCCTTTCGATTGTAGTCTTCTCATTGTAACAAGGGATAACAATTGAGACCTTCATCTTTTTGGTTGGGAACCGCTACCGACCTCTCTAGCCCCGAAAGGCTCTTCTCTGTCTACAGAAAAAGAGTGTCTGGGCTCGAGTATACGGTTCGACATTTCCCTTCAGAATGGCTGCGCAAGTTATCAAGACCGATGGTGCGCGCCAGTGCAATTTGACGATCCGGATGTCAGGACTAGGAACAAGAAATCCGGTCGTCGTCACCGGAGTGAGTAATTTACGCCTCGTGACCAAGTTAGGAGATGCCCGCCGGCATCCCGCATGAAACGGATACCTTACCTTCCTTGCAACCTTGAGTCGCCACCGTAACATCCCCACCGCATGGTACACATGGACGCCAAGGCAGGGATGCCGCATTTTTTTCCAGCTCTCATCACCGTTGGTGTCGTGGCAGTCATTTTGTTCGCTGCTCGAGCGATCGCCATCCATGTCGAACAACGTACGATTTCTGCGACTGCTCCCGAGGCATTTTCCCTAAAGAATCAAGGTCTTGCCTTCCAACGTGCCGCGGCTCATGCGTCAGACGTGTTACCGCTTTACGGTAGCTCGGAACTGCTCGGCCAGATTCCGGAAAGGGGAGGAAACTTTTTTCGCGCCGCGCCAACCGGCTTTCAACTTTCGCCTGTAGGCAAGGCAGGCGCGACGTCAATGATCATGTTGCAAAAAATCGGCGCGCTTGGTTCGGACCTCCATGGCAAGAAGCTCGCAATCTCGCTTTCACCGATCTGGTTTGTGGTTCCAGCCACTAGCCCATACTGGTACGAAGGAAATTTTTCGCTGCTTGCGGCCAGCAAACTCGCCTTCGGCGATGTTCTCGATTTCGAGCTGAAGCGGACAATCGCTGCCCGAATGGTGCAGTTTCCAAGTACGCTGGAAAAAGATCCGCTCCTTGAATTTGCACTCAAACGGCTCGCTTCTGGAGGACGACTTGACCAAATCGCTTTCTGCATAGTCTGGCCACTTGGGAAAATTCAGGATGCCGTGCTGGATCTGCAGGATCATTTCGCGGCATTAAGCTACATTTTGCGTGAGACCAAATCTGTTCCGGCACGCCGCCCCCGAATGCTAGATTGGCCTAGACTCATTGCAAAAGCCGGTGAATTGGGACAGGCAAACAAGGATGACAACAAAAAGGACAAGGCGTCGCGTTCAGAAGGGCAGATGGTTGCTGGCCCTCGTGACGAGTGGTTTCGCGAGCACGTGAATGGAGCGCGCGAATGGGGTGATTTAGAGTTGCTATTACGTACACTAGCAGAGGTTCACGCCCAGCCACTCCTACTCAGTATGCCGCTGGACAGCCGATATTATGATGAGGTGGGGGTTTCTCGTTTGGCCCGCGTTGTTTATTACGAGAAACTTCGCGCACTCGCGCGACAGTACAATGTTACATTGGCCGATTTTGCCGAGCATGAGGAGGATGCGGCTTTTCTTTACCATCGAGGTCCGCAACCGGAGGGCGCACCAAGCGCTCACCTTGCCGCGAAAGGATGGATGTTTTACAATCGTGCCCTTGACGATTTCTTTCATGGGCGTATCCCATCCAACTGACAAAGCATATTTTAGCCGAACGGCCGGTTGTGATACTGCACCCTGTTATTTATGATGACTGCCAGTTTTTCCGACAAAGTATTGCAGGTTCTGGCCTCTGTTGCCGAGACTGACGAGGTTTACGCCAATCTTGATCTGCCTCTGTACGATCGTCAGGTGCTCGACTCGATGAGAACGGTTGAACTGATGGTAGCAATCGAGCACGAATTCAACATTAAGGTTTCTCCGGCTGAATTCGAGCGGGAAAGCTGGAGAACGCCACGCGAAATCATCGCTGATCTCCAGCGCCGGTTGCACGCGTGAGCTGGATCGAGAAACATCCAACGTTGCGGCGATTACTGCTTATTCTGTACTACTTCGCCGTTATCGTGGGTCTGATCGTCATGTATGGCCGTGGTGACTTCTCCACTCCGCCCTTTGTTTATCAGGGTTTCTGAATGAATCTGTTCGAACGAATCGATCACTGGGGCGCAGTAGCCCCTCAGGCCGTCGCATATATTAACGGCGACAGAACCCTAACCTACGGCGAGCTGCGCAGGCGCTCGGATGCGCTGGCTGCTCATTTCGCAGGGCGTTTCGGCGATGATCGCGCCCCCATTGCGGTACTTGGGCATCGCGAACAGGAAATGCTTATCGCGTTCCTGGGCGCGGTAAAATCGGGCCGGCCTTACGTGCCGATCGATACGGCATTTCCCCAACAGCGCATCGACAAAGTTCTGGCGATTTCGCGTGCAGCCTTGGTCCTCACACCGCAAGAGATTGCACAAATGCCCGCAGTAGACGAGCCGACCGCCGTCAGTTACGTGCAGCGCGACGATCCGTTTTATATTCTTTTCACGAGCGGCAGCACGGGCGAACCCAAGGGGGTTGTCATTACGCTCGCTTGCCTGGAACATTTCATCGACTGGATGCTGGCCGAGCAAAAGTTCGTGGAGCAGGGTGAGATATTTTTAAATCAGCCTCCTTTCTCATTCGATGTCTCGGTGATGGCTCTGTACAGCAGCCTAGTTACGGGAGGTACCGTTTTCAATATCAGTCGCGATCTTGTGGCAAATCCGAAAATGCTTTACCGCGCGCTGGCCAGTTCCAATGCGACTACATGGGTCTCCACGCCCTCGTTTGCGCAGATGTGCCTCGTCGAAGAGAGATTTAATGAGGCAATGCTTCCCTATGTGCGGCGTTTCCTCTTTTGCGGTGAAACATTGGCGCCGCAGACTGCCGCGCGCGTGCTGGAACGTTTTCCCAACGCCGAAGTTTGGAACACTTATGGCCCGACCGAGACGACAGTCGCCACAACCTCTGTCCGCATCGACGTTGCAATTTTGGAAAAATATTCGCCCCTCCCGATAGGGCACCCAATGCCCGGGACAGAAGTTTTCGTCGCGAACGAAAAGGGCGAAGCCCTGCCGGCGAACGAGCGCGGCGAAATCATCATCGCAGGACCGAACGTAAGTCCCGGTTACCTTGGACGCCCCGATCTCACTGCAGCCTTTTTTTTCCAACATCGCGGTCAGCGCGCTTATCGTACTGGCGACCTGGGGCGGTTCCGCGACGGTCTGCTTTTCTTTGAGGGGCGTATTGACGCGCAAATCAAGCTCTATGGCTATCGCATTGAGATCGGTGACGTCGAAGCAAATCTTCGGGTACTGACCCAGGTGCGGGATGCCGTCGTAATCCCGGTAGTCAAAAATGGCGCGGCCCAATCGCTGGCCGCCTTTGTTGTCCTTAACGCGCGCGGCGAGCAATCGGATTTCGAATTATCCGACACGCTGCGCAAACAACTCGGCGAGCGGCTTCCAGCCTACATGCTGCCACGCAAATTTGTTTTCCTTGACGCATTTCCGATGACGGCGAACGGCAAAGCCGACCGAGCGAAGCTGGCCGCTTCGCTGTGATTCCCTACGCCGATTTCACTTATTTCGGGCTGCTGCTTTACGCGGTCGTTCCGACACTGATCCTCGGCATGTTTGGGCGCGCCGGCTGGCGCTGGGCTCTTTTCGTGACCGTCGCTATGCTGCTCCTGCAGTATAACGGATTCTTACACATCCGTCCCGATGTCGCGGTGCGTGAAATCTGGATCGTCATCGGGTTTGCGGTCTGGCAGTGGGCGACGGTGCGTGTGTTTGCAAGTGCAGGCGCACGAGGAGGCTGGCTATTCTTTACCACTATCGGGGCGAGCCTACTTCCACTGGTGGCGGCAAAATTTCTGCCCGTCATCTCACCAGGAAGCCAGTTTGGGTTTCTCGGCATTTCCTATATTACGTTCCGCGCACTCGATATCGTGTTCTGCCTCCGGGATAAAGTCATCGTTTTACCTGGCCCACTCGATCTTTTCCTGTTCCTGTTTTTCTTTCCTACTATTTCGTCTGGCCCAATCGACCGATATCGTCGTTTTGCTAGCGATTGGAGCAAGGCGCGAACACGCGCTGAATGCCTGGCTGATCTCGACAACGCCGTGCATCGCATTTTTCGCGGCTTTTTCTACAAATTCATACTTGCGGCGCTAATCAAGCAATACTGGCTCGATCGTGCGGCGAGCAGTGGGCATTTCGGAGCGCTCATCAGTTACATGTACGCTTACAGCCTTTATTTGTTTTTTGATTTTGCCGGATACAGCGCTTTTGCCATCGCTCTTAGCTATCTCTTCGGCGTTCATACTCCGGAAAACTTTGATCGGCCGTTTCTCGCCAGAAATATCCGCGATTTTTGGAACCGCTGGCATATCACTCTTTCGTTTTGGTTTCGCGATCACGTTTACATGCGGTTTCTACTTGCTGCCACGCGTGGCCAATGGTTTGCGAGTAAACATACCGGCGCCATCTTGGGATATTTTCTGGCGTTTGGATTAATGGGTTTATGGCACGGGCCTGAGCCGCATTATATCATTTATGGTCTCTACCAAGCGACCTTGCTCTCGGCGTTCCATGTTTTTTCTAACTTGAACAGAGTGCGACAGCGTTGGCGCGACACTTTCGCCTGGCGCGCCACAGCTGTCTTTATAACATTCCACTTTGTTTGCTTCGGATTGCTGATTTTTTCGGGACGCATTGGCGCTGCGCCACTGCCGCATCATGTCGGCGAAGTTGAGCGGGCCAACTGCTATGAAATCTATGGCTGGGTTTGGGACAAGTACCAGCCGAACACGAAAGTCAATGTTGATCTTTGGGATGGCGATCAGTATTTGATGACAATCCCTGCTAATCAGTTCCGGCAGGATCTCGCGGATGCGGGCTACGGAAAGGGCGAGCACGGCTTTCGCATCATGACGCCACCGCCGCTCGAAAAACGCGGCTCGCACCGGATCCATCTTCGAATTTCTGGCACAAAACAAGAGCTAACCAATTCGCCCCAGGTACTCGTCTGCCCGTAAGCCTAGGGCATGACCTTTGTCACCGCGTTGTCTCGAGCTTTGTCACTCGCATTTTGCCTGCTACGTCCAAGTCTCAGCGAAGGACGGTGATTTTGCTCACGTATGCTCGATGACGTTGTCGCCAAACTCGCTGCATTTGATTTCGGTTGCGCCGTCCATTAGCCGCGCGAAATCATACGTGACGCGCTTGCTAGCGATCGCACCGCTTAATCCTTTCAGAATCAAGTCGGCAGACTCCTCCCAGCCCATATAACGGAACATCATTTCACCGGAAAGAATCACCGAGCCGGGATTGACCTTATCCAGGCCCGCATACTTTGGTGCTGTTCCGTGTGTTGCTTCGAAAACGGCGTGTCCTGTGATGTAGTTAATGTTTCCTCCAGGCGCGATTCCGATCCCACCTACCTGCGCAGCGAGCGCGTCGCTGAGGTAGTCGCCATTGAGATTAAGCGTGGCGATCAGATCGAAATCTTCAGGCCGCAAGAGTACCTGCTGTAAGGCGTTATCTGCGATGGCATCCTTGATTACGATGCCGGCGCCAGGTTTACCCATCGGAATCTTGCACCATGGACCGCCATTGATTTCTTGTGCGCCGAAGTATTGCTTTGCGATTTCGTAACCCCAGTCGCGAAACGCGCCTTCAGTGAATTTCATGATGTTGCCTTTATGCACGAGCGTCACGCTTCTGCGCTGATTCTTGATCGCGTAAGAGATCGCGCTATGGATCAAGCGGACGCTGCCCGCGCGGCTAACCGGCTTAATGCCGAGTCCCACGCAAACTTCGTCGCCTTCCGGCGCGCCGACTTTTTTCCAGAAATCCGCCGCTCTTTGTCGCGTGCCGAATCGAATTTTATCAAATTGTTCGGGAAATTCTTTTTGCAAAAAATCGAGAAGCTTTTGCGCGTCAGGCGTACCAGCTGCGTACTCAATTCCGGCATAAATGTCTTCGGTGTTTTCCCGGAAGATCACCATATTCACTCTCTCCGGATGTTTGAGGGGCGAGGGGACACCTTCGAAGTACTGGACTGGCCGCAAGCAGACGAAAAGATCGAGAAGTTGCCGCAGCGCGACGTTGAGCGAACGAATGCCACCGCCCACGGGAGTCGTCAGCGGGCCTTTAATGCCAATCAAAAATTCGCGGAATGCTTCCACGGTGTCTTCGGGCAACCAATTATCGAATTTGTCCTTCGCCGCTTGACCGGCAAAAACTTCAAACCAGGCGATCTTCTTTTTTCCATCAAACGCTTTCGTTACTGCTGCATCGAATACACGAACACTGGCAGCCCAAATGTCCGGTCCGGTGCCGTCTCCCCGGATGAAGGGAATGATTGGCTGGTCCGGCACCTGCAATTGTCCTTTGTCGATGGAAATTTTCTGGCCTGATGGCGGCGTAACATTTTTGTAAGGCATAAGGCGTCAATTGTAACGGCAGGTGTGGTGCCCGCAATGCTGTAAAGGGCTGCCCTCGACCGCAGTTCGAGCGACGGTGAGATTACAGCGAAGGTCGGATGGGCGGGCTCTGCCTCAGGAGATCCCGCGTTATTACCCGGGAAAGCGGTTTCGATCAACAACTTGTGGCATTTAGTTCTCAGTGGTGACTGTCATTGGTAATCTCCAGTGTCTATTGTGATTTGTGGCGTAGCGAGTAAGTTCGCCGGTGCAACGTTTCCGGAGCTTTACATTGATCGAGATCGTGCTGGCGATCTCCATACTGATGTTACTGCTTTTGTTGGCGGTGCCTAGTCTTCGCGGCGTGTTCACCAATAAGCGGCTGAAGAGTTCTCTGGACGGGTTCAACAATCTTGTCCGCGAGGCCCAGGAACGCAGTGTCACCGAGAGACGCTCTTACCTCATTGTGTGGCGCAAGGATAATGTCGTGCTGCAGCCAGAAACTTTTGCGAAAGGCGAAGAAATCAAGCCAACCGCGCAGTTTCAGTTTGGGCGCGGTGAAGCCTTGAAACTGTTATTACCAGCGGCGTTGACAAAAAAATATCCGGCGGAATGGATTTTCTGGCCATCGGGAGCATGCGAGCCAGCAACGGTCCAGTTCCAAGGCCCGCCTGGGTCTTGGACGGCCAATTACTTGCCCTTGGCAGTGCAACCGGAGCTTATTGATTATGCGGCGCGGTGATTTCAGAAAGATATTGGATACTGGATACTCAATGCGGGATTCAGTTATCGAGCCTCAAGCACCAAGAATCGGGTATCGGTACAACACGAGGGAAAGGCGCGCTTTTGCACTTTACGAGGTTCTTCTAGGGGTGGCGATTTTTGCCGTCGGTGTGCTGGCGCTCGGTCGGTCGGTCGAGAATTGCCTGAACGCGAGCACGCTGAACTCAGAGGAAGAAGCCGTGCGTCAAATATTAGCAAACCGAATGGCGGAAGTTCAGGCTGCACCTGGTTTCCCCGATCGGGCCAAGGAATTGAAGATCGACAGCGGCCACGGCGTAGTAACATTGATCCAGAAAAGCGCGCCGGCAAATTTGGTCGAACCGAATAATACGCAGCTAGACGGGATCGATTTGGTGACCTTGACTGCCCAGTGGGAACGTCGTGGCAGTAGGCAATCGAAAAAGCTTAACTTTTATGTCTATCGCCCCAGATAATTGGAGGTCTGGCATTCAAGATTCGAGGCTGGGCCAGAGGCGCATTTTCGAAATTCCAAAATCGCTCGGTTTCACACTCTTGGAGATTATACTCGCTATGGCGATTTTAGGCATGATGTCGCTGGCGATTTACCGTTTTGTGCAATCGAATTTGATCGCCGTGTACACTTCATCTCAGGTAAGCGCGGCCGAGGCGCCGTACAGCGAGCTGCGCGATTTACTAATCGAGCAATGGCAGAGTCTGCCGCAAGGCCGCGGCGCGCTCACCGGAGAACCTTTCAAGCTAAACGATCGTCAGCGCGACGAGATCAGATGGAAATGCAGCGCCGGCTCGGGATTACTTACGCGGTATGCACTTGGCGAATTCATGGCTCTGTTGCGATTGCGCCCGGAAAGCGAAAAGAGCGACCAGCTTGACCTTGGACTTTTGCGCAAGCCTGCGGGCGACGCCGGCATTGGGCCTGAGTATGAAACCTGGGTGCCGTTGATCAAAAATGTGCGGAGCTTGCAAATTCGTTATTTCGAACCCAGACTGAATAGCTGGGTGGACCGGTGGGCGGACACGGCCCGTCTCCCTCGGCTTGTGAAGTTAACGATCGGTCGGTCCGATAGCTCTGTGCCATGGGAAGCGATCATTCCGCTAGGTCGAACACCGTATTGAAAGGTATCGACGTATCGATTTTTGTGAATAAGCGCTTCCTAGGTCAGAAATCCGAAATTTCCGCCTTCGCACGACTACAGTATGGTGGGCGAAATTCGAAATCGCGCAGTGGCGCGGCGCTGATGCTGGCGCTCTGGGCGTTGTTTATGCTCAGCGCAATGGTAATTTCCTGGGCGTCCGACATTCAGTCACGCCTGAGCCTTTCCAGCAATGCCAACCGCGTTTTAAGCGCAGAAGCGATGGCGTGTTCGGGCGCGGATATCGCATTGCATCCGGGCATAAGTCCGAGCTCACCAAACTTGCACCGGCAGACGGGAAGCGAAGGTTACGAGGCCCGCATTGCAGGAGAAGGGGGCCGTTTGAACCTGAACTGGCTGACTGCCGGCGAAGATCCAGCGCGTCTGGATATCTTGCGGAGGTATCTCGAGCTCGAGGGTGTGGACCTCAATGAACGCGGTGCGATGATCGATGCGCTTCTTGACTGGGTGGAACCGAATACCGGGCTGCATCGATTGAACGCCCCTGCGGAGACGGACGATTATCGCCCGCCGCACGCGTTGCTGGGCTCCCTGGACGAGCTCAAGGAAATCCGTGGGTGGGAAAAATTCACTTCGCGGCCGGGCTGGGAGGATGATTTCACGATCAACAGCACCGGACCGATCGATCTTGCCTGGGCATCACGTGATGTGTTGCGCGCGTTGCCGGGCGTGCGCGATGATTTAGTCGATCGCTTTCTACAACTGCGACAAGGCCCCGATGGCATCGATGGAACGGCCGATGATTTCCCGTTCAACAATCTGGCTGACGTGCAGACTGCCCTCGGCTTTACGGCGGAACAATTTCAGCAGATCGCTGCCCTGGTGATATTCAAGGATCCCGTTTTCCGGATTACAAGCGTCGGCAAGTCAGGGAATGTAAGACGCTCCGTGCAGATGTTGGTGCGAAAGGCCGGCAATATTCCTCAATTGATTAGCTGGAAGGAGATTTGACGATCGAGACCCAGGGCACCCCCGTTTTTATTATTCCGACCGCGCACGGCTGGAATCTCCTCCGCTCAGTAGAGCGAAATGGCTCCTGGAATGTGCGCAAGCTGCAGTCATTGGAAGAAGCAGTGCCGCTGCTGATGCCTACCGACGATCTCATTCTCGGCCTGCCTCTTACTGCTGTGCTCGCTCAACGGTTTCGTTTGCCGACGGCCGATCCCGCAGAGTTTCCGGAAATGATTCGAATTCAGATTGAGAAGGCGTTGCCATTTTCTCCCGACGAAGTGACCACCGATTTTGAAGTGATCGAGCAAAACGAAACTGGTAGCGTTGTTTCGGCTGTTGCAGTCAGAAACGAACAGCTTGCCCAGATCGCGGAGCCGCTGTTAAAGCGTGGCTACATCCCGCGACAGGTGACCGTTTATGCGTCGCAGCGGGCGAGCACCTACGCGCCACAGGGAAACGCCCTACTGATTTATCCAGAGGGTGAAACCCTTGTCTATGCGGTGACTGAGAATGGAAAATTGAGCCTTGCTCGAACATTGGAAAGCGCAAATGGCGAACAGTTACAAATGGAATTGCCGCAGTTACGGTTGAGTGCCGAATTGCAAGGCATCAGCGCGTCCTTCCCGAACGTATTGCTGGACGAGAAATGTTACGGACTGCGCGACACCGTGCAGGGAATCCTGGCCAGCTCGGCTGAGATCGTGGGCATCGAGCTGCCGCCCGCTCCAGTCAAATTAAACCTTCTCCCGGAAAGCTGGCGCCGTCGTCGGTTGCATTTGGCTCGCCAACTGGAATGGCGCAAACGGCTCATCTGGGCCGGGAGCACTTATGCCGGACTGCTCTTCATTTTACTGGCGTATCTCGCCTTTATGCACATGAGAATTGGAAGGATCGAGCGACAGATTGCGCTTGATTCCCCGAAAACCGAGTTTGTTCGCGCCACAGAAGCCAACTGGAAAGCGCTCGCGCCCGCCATTGATTCGCACTATTACCCAGTCGAAATCTTGCTGCATCTTTTCGAGAGTCTACCGTCAGCAGATGTGCGTATCACTGCGTACAATCAATCGGCACGGCAAATTTCAGTCGATGGTGAGGCGAATACCGTAGCGCTCGCTTACAAATTCATCGAGAGCATCAAGAAAAACTCTGAACTGGGCGTAGTTCAATTCGACATGTCTGCGCCCCGCATTTTGCCGAACGATCATGCGCAGTTCCGAATAGAGGGAAGACCAAGATGATAATGCCCGACTGGTACGGACGAATGAATCCGCGCGAACGCGTACTTTCATGGATCGTCGCGGGCACGATCTTAGTGCTGCTGAATCTTTTCATTTTGAGCTGGCTCTTCGGCGCTTTGGGTCGCGCTCGGGGAGAGCTGGTCACACGCAAGGCTGTTCTGGCCGAGCAGGCTGTCTATATTAAGGAACGTGATCTTTGGATGAAACGCGCCCAATGGATTCGGGAACATCAGCCAACGCTTAAGAACCCAGCCGAGGCCTCCCTCTTGCTCGACCAGTTGAAACAAATGGCTGGCAAGTACAATGTTTTGATTGAAAATCCTGCAATTGGCGCGGGTGAAACCACTCCTTATCACCAAACTGTGTTTGCCTCGATTGAAACTAAAAGCCAATGGCCGCCCCTCGTCCATTTCCTGTACGATCTGCAGCGACCCGACGCTTTTGTCGTATTCGAGAATGTTAATCTCGCGATCGACAGCAGTGATCCCACGATGATGCGCGGCAAGTTTAAGGTCGCTCGCTGGTTCGCGCCGGGACAGCAACCAAAATAGCTATTATGAGACATCTCCTCGCAATTCTGTCTATCTTCGCCCTGCTGGGGGCGCTTTCGAGTGATGCCGACGACGTCCTTCCGCCACGGTTCAACTTCGACCGGTATTCGGCAATGCTGGAGAAGTCGCCATTTGCAGTTGCCACGGCGGTTGCGTTGCCCGCGACAACACCGGATTTTGCCAAAGACCTGTACGTGGCAAATGCGGCGCATTCACCCGAAGGCGACCTTGTAACCATCGCGTCGAGTTCGGATCATAATTTCAAAAAATATCTCACTACAAAAGAGCCGGTAGATGGCTATAGCATTGCCAGCATCGAATGGTCGGACCGGGTCGGTGAGACCAAGGTCACCATTAGCAAGGACGGACAATTTGCGTCCATCACTTTTAATCAGGCGCTAATGTCCCAATCCTCACCGGCTGCGCCAAACCCTCTGCCGAACGAACCGAATATGATGCCAAATGAACCGGATATTACTGCTGCGCCTCCCACAGGCGCCGCGCCTGCCTTGCCAGTGCCTACTCCGTTTGTGCCTCCAGTCTCAAACCAGCAGACACCTCCTCCTCACACGCGCGGTGTGATCCAGAGAAACCCAAGGTTGCCGCTAAGAAAACCCAAACCAGTTCTTAGGACGCCGGGTGCCCAACAATAAAACGCTGACGTGACCTGCTCTTCTGAGGTTAACGAATGACCGAGGCGGTCATTCGCCCCAATCGTCATCCGCTGTGTCAGATTTCCGATCGGGTCCTGCGGACAATAAGTCGTAACTGTCTGGATGTTTGGTGCCAGGACACCGGTAAATGTAATCGTTCCCCCAGGGATCTTTTGGGATTTGCTTGAACAATTGATACCAACGGGCAGGTCTCGGGTCGTTCTGCGGCTGGGTCACTAGCGCCTGCAATCCTTGCTCGGTTGTTGGATAAAAACCATTCATGCTTTCGTAAAGCTGTAACTGTGTCCCGATTGCTTGAACGTCAGCGCGAACAGCCGTCTGCTTCGCAAATCCAGTCGGATTACCAATTTTTGAGATCGCTAATCCTAAAAGGATGACGATGATGCTCACTACGATCATGATCTCCAGCAGCGTAAAACCCTGTTGTTTCGTTTTCATTTTCATCTCCAGTAAGGAGCAACCTCTTCAGGTTCGCGGCTACGCTACCTTAAACTCGGGGAATTGCTAGTGACCGGTCTGCAGAAGATAATCCGACTTATCCCACAGATACTTTAATTGAATCTGCGTGGCGCGGACGGCGGAGGCACCGCTGCTAGGCCCATTCACTACAAGCAAATCGTTCGCTCCTACTTTCAGACTAGTGACCGGCAGGATCTTTTGCGCGCGCAGCCAGCCTGTGTATTGGAAATGCATTTGCCTGACGAGCCGCTCGGCCTCACCGCGGTAAGCGGGGTCAGCCAGGTCTGGCAGGGTCAGCGAAGCCGGCCCGATGTCGTGGCCATTAACATAGATCTCAGGCGGTGCATCAATGCGCGGGCTCACGATTTCGAATGTGAGCAGCGCAGCTAGCGGTTGCGCTTCGATGGGAAATTGAAACGCAGCGCCCTGCTGGATTTGCGGCCCGATTCGGATCGTTTCTGCCGAAAGAGTTGCCGTCACAGTTCCGAATTGCTCAACGTCATCAGCCGGGGCACGCAGTTGCGGCATCGAGGAAAAGGGTTCTGGAATCATCTCACGGTTCTCAGCATTTACGGGATGAACCACCCCGCTGCTCGTCATCCAGTCGAGATATGCTGTCCGCACTGTTTTTCCATCTCCAGGGACTTCGATGTCAATCGATGAGGCGCTACTCATGGGGATGATCACGGAATCCGAACTCGGCAAACCAACCCCCGAGCCCAGCAGGCCCGATCGCAGCACGTGGGTGCCTGATTCATCCCAGGCAATTAATTCCGGGCGTTGATTGGGCTTATCGTCGAAGAACAAGCGGAAAAGAAGAACTTGGTGCTCTGAGCTTGGCTTTGTGACGCGGATGCGAAAGACGCTTTTCGGTGACGTGTTGACTGCTGCTTGCGCTCGCAACAGGGTCACTGCTTCCACCCACGGCGGCGCGCTTTGCGTTCTCGAATTTCCAGGCACGTTCTGACGGAGATCAATCCAGGCGCTCTCCGGAACTGACTGCGACGATGTGTCGGCCGACGAAAGTAAAGCATCGCTCAGGGCCTCCTGCGCAGAAGCGCGACAAATCGCGCTAAAGAATAACGCGAAGGCGACCCGACGAAACATGTGGGCGGCGAGGCTATTGAAGCACCGCTGGCATTGCAAGCAAATTTTAGTGTGGACGAAATTGCAAGCTATGGGTCATTTCGAAAACCGCCGAGAGAATGCTGAAAACGACAAGACCAACCAGCACTGCAATCACTACGATAATCACCGGAGGGATCAGTTGCGAGATCACACCGACGCTCCGGTCCAGTTCACGTTCATAAACGTCGGCGATTGCCTGCATGGTCTCGGCGAAATGCCCAGTCTGCTCTCCAACCGACATCATGTCGGTCAACAAATCTGGAAAGAGCTTTTGCGCCTGAAGAGCAACGGAAAGTGTTGCGCCATCGATGACCGCCCTGCGCACTTCGCGCAACTTTAATTCGAGAAATTTGTTCCCAGCAATTTCAGTTACGAGATCCAGCGAGCGGAGCAGGGGAATCCCATTTTCCATCAAAGTTCCCAGCGTGCGCGAGAATTGCGCATAATAACGGTGCCGGATTACCCGTCCATAGCCGGGTATCAGCAACCGGAAACGGTCCCACGCGATTCGCCCCTCGTTCGTACGCACAAACGCGCGGAAACCAACGATGGCGCCGACGCCCAGAACCACGCCGACCCACCAATAACTCGTGATCGCATGGTGAACGTGAAGCAGGATCCGGGTCGGTAATGGAAGCGCGCCGCCGGTTTGCGCCATGAACCCAGTCAGCTGTGGCACCATGAACGTTATGAAAATTGTAACGAGGATGAGACCCGCCAGTGTGAGAAACGCCGGATAGATCAGCGCTTGCTGCACCCGATCTCGCAAGTCTTTCGCCTGCGTCAGATGTTTGACTAGTCGCAATAGAATCTGTGGCAACGCACCGCTTGCTTCGCCGGCAGCAACCAAATTTACATAGAGCGGCGGAAAAATTCGCGGCAGCTCGCTCAAAGCCTGCGAAAAACTCCGGCCATCGATTAGCGCTTGATGCAACGTATGTGTCATTTGCTGGACGCGCGGCTGTTTCAAGCGCTTTTCTAAGATCGACAATCCTTCGTCCAGCGTCATTCCAGCCTGCAGCAAATGAGCGAGTTGCTCTGTAAAAACGAGCAACTGTCCGTGCGGAATTTTTAGATTTTGAGTCGGCCCTGCCGCTGCCGCGCCATCTCGTCCAACTGGTGTAGGCAGTGCCCCGACTAATTCGATGCGGATCGGAATGCATCGTTGCGATTCAATCTGGTGAATGGCAATCCCGCGATCCGGGCAATCCAAAACTCCCTCAACCAGATCGCCCTGCGCATTACGCGCGCGGTAAGCAAACTGTGGCATCCCGTTTGGACATTAGTGCAAAATCAAAAATGCAAAACGCGAAATTTGTACTGACCGCTGGCTTACAGCGCCTGCTTGTGAGAGTGCGATATAGAAGCAATAGCGCAGCCTCTGCAATAAAACTGTTATTCCGAAAAACGGTGTGCGATCACAGCTTCCGATTTTGCGTTAGAATCAGTAATCAGCCGGGCTTTCGCCTTTTTTTGTCATATGTAGTAGGCTGCACATGGGCGAGCCACAACAAGTAGAAAATCAGCACGAAAATTTCGCTTGCCATGCCACGTGCATTCATGTACACGCGACCAACATGAAATGCGCAGCAGTGTTTGTTTTCATTTCCGTGATGCTCGCATCAGCGGATGTGTACGGTGTTTTGCGGCCCCAGTTCCCAACCAAGGCGACGCCGCCTTTCCGTGGCGACATCATCACAATAGGAGATGAAATGAATCAACAGACCGCCGAAACCGGGCCCGCACTAGTGCCGAAGTAACGGCGATGTATTGCGGCGTGAACACAGGCTAAGCTGCCTGTGCCACAAGACCTGCCTCGTCTCGACTCCAGTTTGATCTGCGACCGGGCGAAAAATGCAACGGACGGGACGAATTGGCAATCAAAAATCTAAAACCATATGAGACGGTTTCGGTATCGCCTCTGGTCGTTGGCGTGCGGTGACATGTCACCGCTTTGAGTGCGCGAACGCGTGCGCGCACTTAATTGCCACTCTCGACACGAGTGTGTGGCTGGACGCACCAGCCGCTTGCCAGTGCCCCTAGCAAAACCGACTGTTAATTCCACGTTTCACTTACTGTCGCAAGTATGCAGCGGGCACATGAACATCGGTTTCCAATCCAAAGTTTTTGATCAAAACCGAATTATCCACGCTACGCCGGACGTACCAGGTTGCACCACGATAGATTGCTAGATCCGTCTTTCCATCCCCATCATAATCGGCCGGAACGGGTTTATCTCCCTTGGTACCCCACTGCCCCGATACGAGTGCGCCATCGGAACTATTTAATCGATACCAGACGCCTGTGTTGGGTCGAAAGATTGCGATGTCCGACACGCTGTCGCCATCGTAATCGCCTGGAACCGGGACATCGGAGCTGATTCCGAAGTGTATGCCACGGAGTTGGCCGTCGCGGCTCCGGCGGTAAAACCAGTAGGCAGTTGCGGGGCGAAAGACAGCCAAGTCCGATTTGCCGTCGCCGTCAAAATCGCCCAGCAGCGGCACGTCCCCATTTGCGCCGAATTGCGCGGCTACTTTCTGTCCGTTGCTGCTCTTGATGTAGTACCAAGTGCCATTTGAGGGGTGAAAAACGGCGATGTCTGCCTTGCCATCACCGTCGAAATCTCCTGGAATAGGCAAATCACCGCTTCCTCCTAATTGCGCGGTCCGAAGTTGGCCATTGGAACTCTGGGAGATGTACCAAAAACCATTGCGGTAAACGGCGAAATCGGTTTTGCCATCCCCATCATAATCGGCCGGTGCGATCCTATCGGTGCCGACACCGAACGTTCTGGTGACTAACATGTTATTCGAACTTTTGAGCACGTACCAAGATCCGTTGCGAAAGACCGAGATGTCGGCCTTGCCGTCTCCGTCGAAATCGGACCAACTAGGTCCGCCACTTACCATCGTGGCGCCCAGGAACGTGAGGACTTGGCCAATCGGATTCGCAATCGCATCCGTGCTGCTGCCGGCAAAGAGCAATCCAACCGCGTGGGGCTTTGTCGAAACGTCTTCAACCATTAGCGATCCCGAGTCACCGCTGTCCAAAAAGTTCTTTCCGCCGTTTGCTATCATTATTTGACCGGTAAATGTCTTCGTGAACGTTGCGCCGCCTGCGCATTCGTTATCATACGCAACGCTGATCGTCGCGTTTAAGCCCGAGACTGAGCTATGCGTCAACCCAGTCGTCCGCCCGCTCTTCTTAACGGCCTGATTGATGAAGGCGCCGACGGTTGTATTCGAGATGGTGCCGGTCTCAAGGATCGCGCCGTCCGCGCGCACCATCCCTGAAACGACTTTCGCGATAGCGCAATCCACATTGCTTCCGGGCAGGGAGCTTTTCTTGACCAGAGTTCCGACAGTTTGCGCGAGATTTTTGTTGCAGCTCACATCAATCAAACCGGGCTGAATAATAGGGTCTCCGGTCTGTGCGGTCGTGTTATTCCCGCCAGATACGATGTCCGACTCCAAAACGTGATAATTACTCAAAATGTAACGTGTGCTGCCAATTTTCACCAGCGAGCCGAGAGTACCGCCGCAGCAAAAGCCGTTCGCAAGATCATACGCCCAGCCGCCCGACGTGCCGAGCTGAATCGGAGGGTTCTGTTTCGCTGTGTGGCTTACACTCATCGCACGAAATTTATCCGTCAGATGAGTCTGCACGCTCACGCCGCGAAATTGTTTCGGGAGATTGCGAAGCACTTCAGCCGCGTTCGACGAATCTCGGTCAACATAAATCGCTAACACAGGAGTGCTCGCAGCATCGACGCCGACCGCAGTCCCAAGAATCTCCGGCTGTCGCATCAGATCGGGAGTCACCTCTCCTTGGACAGCCATAACCGCTCGAACGGCGGCATTTGTATCATCCAGAAGGGCTGCGGGCGGAGCAGCGAGCGTATTGATCGCAATGGAGACAGTAAGGATCGCTATCGGGAATTTTAAGAGACCGCCAATGAATCGATTGATGGCCGGGATACGAGCCGCACTCGCTCGAGGCTGACTGATTGTTTGTTTCATTTTTCTTGGGAGCTCGATCGAGGAAGCGGGCCTCGGCTACACTGATCGCACATTGCTTTAAGGGAGACGATTGGACAAGCGAAGATGCGGGCGAACATTGACGGATATCCGGTGGAGTTGTTGTTAGCTCTGCTTCCACCAGGCCTTTTTTGAAGGCGGTTCTTAAGGTTTTACCTATGAAAGAGGCGGGGGCGGGAATCGAACCCGCGAATAGCGGTTTTGCAGACCGCGACCTTACCACTTGGCTACCCCGCCTTATTTGAAGGATGCAAACTATCCCGGTTTGCAGCGGCAGTGTCAATCCATCGGCCTGACTCGTGATCGGGCGCAAACGTTTACCGGTTCACGCTGCGGTCTTAACGTAGGGGGAACAATTTAGCGATTTAACGATTTAACGCTTATCTTCGGCATGTGAATTCTCGGTCCTCCCAACTGTTTGCCACTGCCCAACAGCGCGTTCCGGGCGGTGTCAACTCGCCAGTGCGCGCATTTCGCAACGTTGGCAGCAAACCGTTCTTCGTAGCGCGAGCAGAGGACGCGAAGATTTGGGATGTCGATGGAAATGAATACATCGATTACGTCGGCAGTTGGGGCCCGGCAATCCTAGGTCATGCGCCAAAAGTCGTCGTGGATGCGGTGCGCGAAGCTGCCACGCGCGGATTAAGTTTTGGAATACCGAATCCGCCCGAAGTGGAAATGGCGGAATTAATCTGCAATTGGATGCCATCGATTGAAAAAGTGCGTATGGTCAACAGCGGCACCGAGGCCACCATGTCATGCATTCGGCTCGCGCGCGGGTTCACGCGACGCGACAAGATCATCAAGTTCGACGGATGTTATCACGGACACGTCGATGCTTTGCTTGTAAAAGCGGGCAGCGGTGCGCTCACACATGGACGCCCTGACAGTGCCGGGGTGCCACAGGCCTTCGTTGATCTTACCGTTTCGTTGCCCTTCAACGATGTCGATCTTGTGAGAAAAGCGTTTCGCGAAAACAAAAACGAAATAGCGGCGGTGATTCTTGAGCCGATACCAGCGAACGCAGGCCTCTATTTTCCGCAGAAAGATTTTTTGTTCATCTTGCGCGACGAATGCACCAAATACGGCGCATTGTTGATCTTCGACGAAGTGATCACTGGGTTTCGCGTCGCGCGCGGCGGCGCGCAACAGATCTATCGGGTTAAACCTGATTTAACAGCATTAGGCAAGGTGATCGGTGGAGGTCTTCCCGTCGGTGCCTTTGGCGGACGTGCGGAAATCATGGACAAGCTTTCTCCAGATGGTCCCGTCTATCAGGCCGGCACATTGTCCGGAAATCCGCTGGCAATGGCAGCTGGCCTAGCGCAATTGCGGGAGCTGGAACGGATCGATGGATGGAAGGTGCTCGAAGAACTCGGTGAACAATTCGAAGAGATCGTGCGCGCCGCGATCGCGAAGGCAAAGGTTGACCTCACATTTCATCGGATTGGCTCTATGTTTTGCCTGTTCTTCGCAGGCAGCCCTATTGTTGATCTTGCCACCGCGCAGCGCAGCAACTTGAAAATGTTTACCACCTTTTTTCATGCTTGTCTGAAACGCGGCATTTATTTCGCGCCATCGCAGTTCGAGACCGGACTTATTTCCACACAGCATACGCCGAAGGATATCGAGCGCACAGGTGTGATCATTTGTGAAGTAATGGAGACAATGACTACGACTTAGTGAGAGATGTCTCCACACCTTCGCATAAAGCTACGGCTTAGCAGGCGACTCCGCTCGACATAATAAAGATGGAAAACTCGCGAGTTCGCCCGATAGCGAAATTCTTTTTTGAAGGAGATAGAAAGTTCTTTATCAAAGGAGTTACCTACGGGCCTTTCCGACCGGACGCCGAAGGAAATTACCTCGGACGGCCGAAGCAAGTGGATATCGACCTTGCGCTCATGCGCCAGGCCGGACTAAACGTTGTCCGGATTTATCATGTGCCGCCGCGCTGGTTTCTCGATCGTTGCGCTGTTGCCGGGATGCGCGTGTTGGTGACGCTCCCTTGGGCGAAGCATATCGAGTTTCTGCGGGAACGGTCGACACGTAAAGATATTGTCGAAGCCGTTAAGACCGCGGTGGGAG
The DNA here is from genome assembly GCA_003218535.1 of Verrucomicrobiota bacterium. Lineage (GTDB taxonomy): Bacteria > Verrucomicrobiota > Verrucomicrobiia > Chthoniobacterales > UBA10450 > Udaeobacter. The sequence continues at coordinate 7,021 of QHNV01000044.1, read as the reverse complement.
CGCATGCCGGGCATCCGGTGGTCCTCGGTTATCTCGTTGGCAACGAAATTTCGAGCACAATGGTGCGCTGGCTCGGCGCTCGTCGTGTGGTGGAATTCATAGAGGAACTGGTTCAAATGGGGCGGCGGATCGATCCTGACGTTCTCTTTTCCTATGCGACGTATCCGCCAACAGAATATCTCCTACCGCAGAACGTCGATTTTTGCTGTTTCAACGTTTACCTGCACGATCAACGTGATTTCGAGCGCTATCTGTTGCGTCTGCAAAATTTGACCGGCGAGCGACCGCTTATCTTGGGTGAGTTCGGCATGGATACCATCCGGCATTCGCAAGATGAGCAAGCTGAGATGTTGAGTTGGCATGTCGACAGCGTTGTAAAGTGCGGCCTTGCCGGAACTGTTTTCTTTACGTGGACGGATGAATGGTTTACCGGCGGACAGGAAATTACGGATTGGGCATTTGGAATCGTTACCCGTGAGCGGGAACCAAAGAAAGCCTTTTACGCGCTGCGGGAAAAACTTGGTGCGGAAAACTCCGCCCTGCCACATCGCGCCTTGCCGCGTGCGCCGTTTGTCTCGATAATTGTTTGTTCGTACAATGGCGGCAGGACGCTCGCAGCCTGTCTGAATTCGTTAGGGAAACTGAATTACCCGGATTATGAAGTGATTCTGGTTGATGACGGATCAACCGACGACACCGCTTACATCGCTGCGCAGTTTCCGCAGGTTCGCTACATCCATCAAGGCAATCATGGCTTGAGCTACGCGCGCAACACAGGCGCAGCTGCGGCAAAAGGCGAAGTGCTCGCCTATACCGACTCGGACTGCATGGCGGACGTCGATTGGCTCTACTATTTGATTGGCACGCTGATCAGCGGCGACTATGCGGGAGTCGGCGGACCAAACATTACACCGCCTGGGCAAAATTGGATCCAAGCCTGTGTCGCAGCCGCACCTGGCGGTCCCAGCCACGTTCTGCTCACCGATACAATCGCTGAGCACATCCCAGGCTGTAACATGGCGTTTTATCGATGGGCCTTTGAAAATATTGGTGGCTTCGATCCTGAATATCGAAAAGCTGGAGACGATGTTGATTTTTGTTGGCGACTTCAGCAGGCGGGATGCGTTATCGCTTTTAGTCCGACTGCAATCGTCTGGCATCATCGGCGTTTTACGCTGCGGGCTTTTTTAAAACAGCAGGATGGCTATGGCGAAGCCGAGTCGTTGCTGCGTTTCAAGCACTTGATCTTTTTCGGTCCAACCGGCACTGCGAAATGGCGCGGCCAAATTTATGGGACGCCCCGCTTCAGTTGGTTCATAAATCGGCCAGTGATCTACCATGGAATTTTCGGCGAAGGATTTTTCCAATCCGTCTACCCTCGACCGCAATCGGAAGTCGCTGCTTACCTCAGCAGCGTCGAGTGGTTCGCGCTGACGATTTTCCTCTTCGGTCTGGGAATTTTTCTGCCTGCGCTGCGCATTGTTCCGTACCTAATGCTCGGCGGTACCTTCTGCGTTGCGCTTTCCTACATGGTGCGAGCGCCGATCGAGCCGAAATTCGATATCGTGCATGCGCGGCTACTGGTGATGTTGCTCGCTTTCATGCAGCCGCTCGTGCGAGGGTGGTCACGTTATTTCACCTGGCTGCATTTCAAACGGACACCGCGGAGTGTCATTCAAGCGCACGAACATTTGCCCAATAGAGACCGTTTTTTCAGCACTCTGAGTCGCCGCATTTTTTGGAGCGAAGAGGGCAGGGACCGTCATTATTTGCTTGGCTCCGTGTTTCAATTGCTCGAGGAGGAGGGCTGGCGCTATTCCACCGACACTGGGTGGAATGAGTGGGACATTCAAATTTACGGAAATTTCTGGTGGAGCGTGACACTTCACACTGTGACCGAATACCATGGTGGCGGAAAATGCTTAACACGCGTCCGACTTCATGACCGGTTGGTAACTACGACCGTGATTTTCAATCTCATTGCTTTGGCCCTATTGGTGTACCGGCAGGTCAATGTTTCCCATGCCGATCTGTGGTTTATCGTCCCCTATGGGCTTTTCCTGGTTTTTCTTGCAACACGCGCGCGCGCCTTGAAATCACGGGTCGTAGAGGTTGTCGATCTTGCAGCACTACGTGCAGGCCTGCAGCGGATCCTAGGCAAAGGCAAAATCGCTGCGCCAACAGCAGCACCACAAGTTCAGATTCCAGTGAATGCGACCGATCCCGCGTCGCCCAAATTGCCGTGAATCCCAATGGCGTCTGACACAGACGCCCTACAATTCTAAAACGGTTTTCCCGGATCCGCGTTCGATTCGGCCAATTTCTCGCGCGTGCAAGATCGACATTGTGCGCCGTGCATCTGGCTGCCCGACGATTGCGACCATTCCAATCCCCATGTTGAAAACCTGGTACATCTCGTGAGGATCAATACTTCCGCTTTGCTGTAAGATTTGGAAGATGCGCGGGACGCGCCAACTTTTGGTTTCAATCACCGCGTGGCAATTCTCGGGCAGAGCTCGTGGGAGATTGTCGATCAAACCACCACCCGTGATGTGAGCGAGACCTTTGATGGTCCCGGTCGGGATCTTTGCAAGGAGCGGCTGATAATTTTGGTGCACCCGCAGCAATTCTTTGCCGACGATGATTGCCGATCCGGGAAGAGGCGAACTCGGTTTCAAACCCATTTTCTCAAACAAAATTTTGCGCGCAAGCGAATAACCATTCGTGTGAAGACCATTTGAGGCGAGGCCAAGGACCACATCGCCCGGTTTGATATTGCTGCCGTCAATGACCTTGGTTCGATCGACCACGCCGACGATGCAACCGGCAAGATCGTATTCGCCTTTGCGATACATTCCCGGCATTTGTGCGGTTTCGCCTCCAATCAACGCGCAATCGGCCAATCGACATGCGCGTGACATTCCGCCGATCAATTGATCAAACACGCGCGGTTGAAGTTTTTCGCAGCCGATGTAATCGAGAAAAAACAGCGGCCGCGCGCCAAAGACGGCGATGTCGTTGGCGCAATGGTTTACCAGATCCGCCCCCACGGTGTCGTGCTTGTTCACCGCAAAAGCGATTTTTAATTTCGTCCCGACGCCATCGATGCTGGCGACCAAAATCGGCTCGCGCAGTCCGGGGAACTTCGCTCGAAACAATCCGCCAAAGCCGCCGATTTTCCCGAGTACTTGCGGGCCGTGAGTTTGCTTTAGGAGCGACTGAATTTGGCGTTTGAGTTTGTTGCCAAGATCGACATCAACGCCCGCCCGCGCGTACGCCTTTTGCTTCTTTGCCATTTCTGTGGGAGGAAGCTGTCAGCTTCCCACGGGAAGGCAACGCCTTCCCCTACAAAAAATGCGCGAAGCTCGTTACTTCAAATCTGCAAACAACGTCGGGTGCGCTTCCTGCTCGGCGAGAGCCCTCGCGCGTTGTTCGCGTTTTTCCATGATGAACTTGTCCAACGCGGGATCGACGGGTAGAGGATAATCGCCGTTGAAACAGGCGAGACAGAAAGTATTCAGCGGTTTGCCGGTCGCGCGCACCATTCCCTCAACATCGAGATAACCAAGACTGTCCACGCCAAGGTATTTGCAGATTTCTTCCATCGACATCTGATTCGCGATCAGTTTTTCCGGATCCGGAAAATCGATGCCGTAATGACAGGCAAACCGATGCGGCGGACAACTCACCCGCATGTGGACCTCCCTCGCGCCGGCCTCGCGCAAGTTGACCACCCGCGCCCGTGCTGTGGTGCCGCGCACAATAGAGTCGTCCACAACCACGACGCGTTTTCCCGCAACCATTTCCTTGATTAAGTTTAACTTCACTCGCACATCGAAATCTCGGATCAGCTGGCTCGGCTGCAAGAATGTGCGGCCGATGTAGTGATTGCGCACAAACGCGTGCCCGTACGGAATGTTCAATTCTTGAGCGAAACCAAGCGCAGCGTAATTTCCAGAGTCAGGAACCGGCACGACAATGTCGGCCTCAACCGGAAACTTGCGCGCGAGTTCGCGTCCCATTTCCATACGCACTTTGCCGACGTTCACGCCGCCGAGCATACTGTCTGGGCGCGAAAAATAGACGTATTCGAACATGCAAAACGCGGGGCGCTCCTCCGGAAATGGCCGTTCCGAGCGCAGTCCGGTTTCATCGATGATCAGCACTTCGCCCGGTTCAATTTCACGAATGAACTCCGCGTGAATGAGATCGAAAGCGCAGGTCTCGGACGCAACGATGTAGGCACCGTCGAGTCTGCCCAGCGCGAGCGGCCGCCAGCCAAACGGGTCGCGCACCGCGATAAGCTCGCGTTCACTCATGATCAACAGCGAAAACGCGCCCTGAATCCGACGCAAGGCGGCCAGCACATTAGCGCCATTCTCGGAAGGTTGCGCGAGCAAATGCAATATGATCTCGCTATCGGCGGTCGTTTGGAAAATCGAGCCTTTGCGCTCCAGTTCGTCGCGCAAAAGGTCGGCGTTAATCAAATTCCCATTGTGCGCGATGGCCATTTGGCCGCGCACGCAGTCCACCACAAAGGGTTGCGCATTTTTAATCGTGCTCGTCCCCGTCGTGGAGTAGCGCGCATGCCCAATAGCGCGTGTGCCCTTGAGTTTCGCCAGTTCTTCCTGCCCGAACACCTGCGACACAAGGCCCATGTCTTTGTGAAAGAGAAACGTCGTGCCCGGTCCGTTGCTCGTCACAATCCCGGCGCTCTCCTGGCCGCGATGCTGAAGCGCAAACAGTCCGTAGTAAGTCAGCACTGCCGCGTTCGGGTGGCCAAATACACCGAAAAGGCCACACTCATGCTGCGGAATGGCAGCGGAATCGGGCGCCTGCTCGATGTCGAACTTGTCTGGGGGAAAAGTCACAATAGATAATCCATCAGATTGTGCTGCGATTCAATCTCGTGTTCTGGGGTGATCTTCACAAGCTTGGAATTCTTTCCGTTTCTTCTTCGACGGCGCGACGAATCGCATTCCACCAATCGTCGTAAAGATCGGCAATCTGCCAGCGAAAAGTTTCCTGGTTTATCCGAATATGAAGCTCGTCGCCGCCGACTTCGCCCAGCTGGTGAAAAGGAACGCCACGCTCACGCAACATGGATATGGTTTTCTCGGCATTCTCGGTGGCGACGGAAATTATGATCCGCGACTGCGATTCGTTAAAAAGCATTGTGGTGGCATGTGTATCGCCTGCATTCAGAATGATCTCTGCGCCTAACAGTCTGTCTGGATCAAAACAACATTCGGCCAGAGCCACGGCGAGGCCACCCTCGGAACAATCGTGTGCGCTTTTGACGAGACCTTCGCGGATCAAATCGCGCACACCGTTTTGAACTTTGATTTCACGCGGAAGATCGACGTGTGGCGGGGGGCCGATTTTCCTTCCGTGACAAACTTTAACGAATCGCGAACCACCAAGTTCGTTTCCGATTTCGCCGACGAGAATGATTAAGTCACCAGCTTCTTTGAACCACTGCGTGGTGATGTGTTTTTCGTCGTCGATTAAGCCCACCATCCCGATAGTCGGCGTTGGATCGACAACGCCGGCTGGGTTTTCATTATACAAAGAAACATTTCCGCCAGTGACCGGGGTGCCAAAGGCGTGGCAGGCCTCAGCAACCCCTTCAACGGCTTCGCGCAGTTGCCAGAAATTTTCCGGTTTGTAGGGGTTTCCGAAGTTCAGGCAATCCGTGACGGCCAGCGGCATGGCGCCGGAGCAGGTGAGATTGCGCGCAGCTTCGGCAACAGCGATTTTGCCACCCTCGCGGGGATCGAGCGCGCAGTACAGTGAGTTACAATCCGTCGTCGCAGCTAGGATCTTATTTGCGTAGCGAACGAAAAACACGGCGGCGTCCGATCCCGGTTTAACAAGCGTGCCGGCGCGCACAGTGTGATCGTACTGGCGATAGACCCAGTTCTTTGACGCAATCGTCGGATCACGCAGCAGGTGGCGAAGCGCTTCGTGATTATCAATCATCTGTAGTCGTCGCTTTGCGAGCGACGACGCGTCCCATAGGGACGCGGCTACAGGGGGCTTTGTCTTGCGGGAATATAGGGGCGCTTGTTCCGCAAGCAATTTGGCGGGAATTTCCGCTGCGGTCGTGCCATTATCGCGGACGCGCATCATGCCGTCAGCAGTCACCCGGCCGATTTGGACGCACGGCACATCCCATTTCTCGAAGATTTCGCGCACCAGATTTTCCTTTCCCCGCTTCGCGATGATGAGCATTCGCTCCTGCGATTCGCTCAACAGAATTTCATACGGCGTCATGCCGGGCTCGCGCTTGGGCACTTTCGCCAGATCAATCTCAATTCCGTTTCCGGCGCGACTCGCTGTTTCGCACGTTGAACAGGTCAGGCCGGCTGCGCCCATGTCTTGAATGCCAGCGATGGCATTGTGCGCGATGAGTTCGAGACATGCTTCGAGCAACAGTTTTTCCTTGAACGGATCGCCCACCTGGACGGCCGGACGATCTTCGCGTGATTGTTCGGTCAATTCGCGCGACGCGAACGCCGCGCCGGCAAGACCGTCGCGACCCGTTTCGGCGCCGACGTAAAAAACGGGATTCCCTACACCTCTTGCACTACCGCGCGCGAGTTGCTCGTGACGTAATACGCCGAGGCAAAATACATTTACCAGCGGATTACCCTCGAAACTTTCATCAAAATAAATTTCGCCGCCGATTGTTGGGATGCCGATGCAGTTGCCGTAATGCGCGATGCCGGAGACAACACCGGTGAATAATCGACGGTTGGACGCCAATCTCGGATTTCGGATTTCAGATTTCGAATTTGCGGGAGTAATTGGTCCGAAGCGCAGCGAGTTCAGACAAAACTCGGGGCGCGCGCCCATGGTAAAAATGTCGCGAATGATTCCGCCGACCCCGGTAGCTGCGCCTTGGAATGGCTCAATCGCGCTCGGATGATTGTGGCTCTCCATCTTGAACGCGATTGCCCAGCCATCACCGATATCCACCACGCCTGCATTTTCCTCGCCTGCCTTGACCAAAACGTTT
>QHNV01000228.1 GCA_003218535.1 Verrucomicrobiota bacterium | reverse complement strand
CGATCATCGCGATTCCGGAAGTCGGCGGCCTTCATCACCGCTACGAACGGCAGGCAGCGTAAGCGCCAGACCTGCCGGCGCGGCCGTACTGGACATCAGTGCGGCGTCAGCACGCATCGTACGCAGCTCGTTCCGTCAATCGAATCGGGCGTTCGGTGCGAGCTGATGTCGAATTCAACGCGATCCGACTGTATGCAACCCGCGCATCGCATCAGAGCCTGGACCGGATTCTCTCGCCGGTAGACACCGACGCTGTTTTGGCGACCGACAGGACACGCTATTAAACCTCAATCCGTACTCTTCCCTTCGGTCGCCGAGAGCGATGCACAAGAAAACCGAATCAACGATGCGCGGTAAAGTCCGGCCAGCGCAGTCAAGAGCCATTTTTCACTCCATCCGCAGGTGGTATCAAGAAGTGCGTGTCCATCGCATATGCCGTCAATCTTCGTGAGCAGCCTGAAATACTGCTCAGGAATGAGTACAGCGACGTCGCCCCATTCGGTCTGAACCAGCCCATAGGCCATCCGACTGCCGCTTCCAGATCGACTTCGAACCGCGTCACGAACGTGCCACATGGCGCTCGGCTCGAATGGTATAAGAGCATCCTGCCACGGTGACGGTGCGACGGCGGCATCATCCGCCGATGCCATAACGCACCCGGCGACCACCGGTAGATCCGCCATGATAGCCTTAGCCGATATTCTTGGCCGCAAGTCTAGCAGTGATTTGAAGCCCTCCTGCTTTCGCACGATCCTATCGTCGAATATGCAGCAGTCAATGCCAGTAGACATCAAGCAAAAGAGAGCGTCCTCCGGCGTCTCTACGATCGGTTCGCCGGCCACGTTATAAGACGTGTTCAGTAGCAACGGAACTCCTGTCTCGGCAAAAAAGGCGCTCAAGACATCGAATAACAACGGTTGAACGTCTCTAGTAATTGTCTGTACTCTCGCCGTATTGTCGACGTGAGCGACGGCCGGTACAAGTGTCGCCTTCGACCCTAAGAATGTCCATACGCGGAGCATGAACGGGCTATCCTGCTCTTCTGGCGCGACGTCGAACCAGTCTTGAGCGTGGTCGCGTAGTATCACCGGCGCAAAAGGTCGAAACATCTCGCGGTGTTTCACTCGACGGTTCAGTATTTCCTTTCCGTCTGAACGCCGTGGGTCGTACAATATCGTTCGTTGCCCAAGCGCTCGAGGACCAAGCTCAGACCGTCCGTCGAACCAGCCTACGACTTCACCATGGCACAGTAACCGAGCAACGTCCGACGCGATGTTGCTGCTTCTACGGACTGACACGGCTGGTGTCGAGGAGATCGCCCGATCGATACGCCCACCGTCGTAGATTCGTCCCATCGCATCGTGCCGCACACGTTGTCGAGTGTTATGATGCTCAAGCTGCCATAGACCATAGTACGCCGCACCGACAGAGACGCCGCTGTCCTCCGCGGCCGGGAAGATGTACACTTGCTCAAACCCACTCTGCCTAACAAGGAGCTCGTTTGCAACGCTGTTTAAAGCAACTCCACCGGCATAACAGAGATTAGTGCTGGCGGACATCGCCCGGATCTTGTGGACAATATTGATAAGCGCGTACTCGGTTGCCCGTTGGACCGACGCCGCAACATCGGCTCGTGCGGGCAAATCCCGTTCGTCGCGACACCGCCGTTTGGCCTCGCGCAGGCCCTCGGGAGAAAACCGAACGAGACCGCCGTCCTCGACCGTCAGCCATTGGTCTACCGGAAACGTCGCCGTGCCATAAGGGGCCAATCCCATGACCTTGCCTGGCGCATCGAGAAAATCACCGAATAACAAGTCCGCGACGGCGGCGTACATGTGGCCAATGCTGCCGAAATGTTCAAGGCCATCCTGATCAAAAGTATGTGGATGAAGTACTTGCTTGAACACCGGTCGGAGCACCGTGTCATGTGATTCGTAATAGGAAAGCCACTCCCAGTCGCCTGCCCGCGCGTCATCGTTCAAGACGACGGCCTGTTCATCATCTGTAAGGCATTCGAACCGTGTCCCCGAACCATCAATGACCAGCGTCGCGGCGTCGCGAAACCCGGACGTGGCGAACGCGCTCACGGCATGCGCCAAATGATGTGTGATAGTCAACAACGGCACCTTGAAGTATGCTGCTCTGATATAATCATTCAACCAGATGTCGTCAACATCGCGATCGCTACTTCCAAGTATACTTGAGCAAACGATGAGGTTGAGATCACGTGGTTGTATGGCCGCAGCGCCGAGGCAGTAATTAACGCAGTAACGAATGAATCTGGCGCTTGTTCTTTGGCGCTTATATCGAAGAAGTCGCTCATCCTGAATTGCAGCGACAATGTGATCGCCGTGAAGAAGGCACGCCGAGGCGTTATGGGAGCAAGACAGTCCGAGAATCCACGGTCCTTCACTCATGGTTCGGCATTCCTTCTGAACCAATAACAGACAACTCGATCACTGTGTTCCATCCCTGTGGTTCGTCGCCCGATTGAACACCTCGGTGCGCGCTAACGGTTGAAGGACTGCGTACTTAAGAAGTCGTGCCAATACGAGCCGGACTGTCAGTTCACTGCCGAGTCCTGCGCTGACGACGCGCCTTACGAGCTCACCAATTGACAGTGGCGTCGCGCCTGCACGCTCGAGAAGTGCAACCGCCAGTTCAGTTGATCCATACTTAGGTATGGGCATCCTCTCGGAATGCGAGAGTAGCGTATGAAGGCTCGACGCGGCGGCGCCAGGTATCACCACCGCGTCGTCAGCAAGGATGAAGCTTGGATAGTGATCGAATAGCCCACGCAAGGCCAGGAGGTCCCTCGTTCTGTCGTCGATCATGTCCGCCAGACCGTGCCGGGCGCAGGCCTGAAGTTCGCACCATAGCGCCTCATAGCGACAAATGACCACTCGCCATTGAAAATAAGCCATGAAGAACTGACGGGCATTTCGACCCATCGTCTCACGGCGTGCCTTGTTGTTCACGAGCATCTCCATGTAACACTTCATGTGATCGACATCGACGACGGTTGCACCACAATCTGTCCCATCGTGCTCGGGAACGTTACACATGGACAGCAGGTCGTACGACGAGCCAAGGTTCGTCCAGTACGTCGGGATCAAGAAACCAGTCTCAGAATGAACAACCAATTCACGATAGCCGTTCCAGTCGGAAGCAAGCACAGGCAAACCAGCAGCCATGGCTTCGATTATCACCAGGCCAAATGTCTCCTGAAGGTTATCAGAGGGAGACACAAAGATATCGGCCGCTTGATACAAGCCGAGTTTCTCTGCGTGTGTTGGATCAGGAATGATGGTGACCGATTGCCCAAGGCCCAATCCGGCGGCCGCTGCGGATAACGCGGTCGTCAGATGGTGCGTCGTATCGTCACCCGCGAGCACAAGCCTCGCCACCGTCTTTGTCTCTGGCCTCATCGCATCGAAGGCGATGAGTAGCGGCAGAAGGTCGCATTTCCAACGCGGCGAAAAGCGACCCACGTACAAGATCATCACCTGCTCGTCGGCTATGCCTAACTGCCGGCGCGTCGTGCTCCGCAGCGGCGGGTTCGGGTCGATAGGCTCGGTAGCCAATGGAATGACAGGTAATTGAAGGTTTGTAATTGGCCAGAGCGACTTCAACTCTGGATATATCTGTGGCACCGCTTCAAAATATCGGTTTATGGCGGTCCGACCCGCGTTCGACGAGCAAATCAGAGCATCCCATGGTGCCACGTCACCAAGAATAGCCTGGAGGAACCACATTGGAATAATGTGGTGTTGCACCGAGTGAATAAAACCAGTGACTGGCCATCGACGTCCTGGTGAAAACAGCCGCCGCAAGATTCGGCTGTCAAGAAATAGACAGCCGGTTTCGGCCAACACGGCGTCCGTCACGGTCGCTAATCTGTCAAGGTTCTCGTGGTCGATGAACTCTAATCGGTCATGGGCCGACGGACAGAGCGCGCTGAGCGCCTCACGCTGATGCATTGGTAACGTGCCGGTCAAGCAGTATTTGTCCATCGAACCGTATCTGAGAACTGCGCTGATAAAGTCTGCGCTAAAGACTCCGGCACCGAAGATCGGCGGCGCCTTTGCCGCACCATGTTTGTGTGCGAAGAACGACGCGTATATCCTGAGTACGACAGTCGTCA
>QHNV01000107.1 GCA_003218535.1 Verrucomicrobiota bacterium | reverse complement strand
GGCTGTAGGCAATAACCGGGAATACCGTTGGGTCCATGCGCTCGACTTCGAACGAGGTGCCAGTGGGCAGGCTCGGCAGAATTTTGTTCACCTGCGATTGGCATTGCAGCATGGCTGAGATCATGTCTTCGCCCCAATTGAAATTGACGGAGATCTCCGCCGTGCCGCGGCTGGTTGTGGATCTCAGGCTGCGCACACCGGGAATGGCGCGCACTGCTTCCTCGACCGGAGTCGTGACTTCCACAGTCATTTGCTCAGCCGGCCGGTCACCGGAATCGAGTGTGATGCGAACGCGCGGAAAACTAACTTGCGGAAAAAGTGAAACCGGCAACGAAAAACTTGCGACCGCCCCGGCCAGCGCAAGCGAGCCGAACAAAAACAAAATGGAACGCGCATGGCCGTGCGCCCATGCGGTGAAGCTCATTTTTTGATTTCGACGGCCATCCCGTCTTCCAATTCGTAGTTGCCAACAGTTACGACCGGATCACCTTCGTGCAGATCGTCGGCGATTACCTATACCTCATTTGGATTTTCCGCGCCGATTTTTACTGTGTGCCGGACGGCATGATTATTTGCGACGGTAAAAACTTCGAATTCGCGCGATTCGTTAGGCAAAACGGCTGAGCGCGGCACTGCCAGCGTATCTTTCTCGGTGCGCTGGATCTCGCCACGCACATAGCCATCCAGTAGCAATTTGGTGGCTGCCGGCAAGGCGACGTAAACATCGACAAGCCGCGTTGTCGGGTCGATCCGTCGCGTCACCAGACGGATGGTGCCCTCCACTTTGGGCGCGGTAGGATCATTGAGTGGGATGATTGTGACGGGCGCGCCTTCCTGCGCGGCTGAAAGATCCTCCGCTTCCACGCCGAGTTTTGCTTCGATCTCATTTTCGGCAACGATTTCCACCAGCGGACCGCCGGGCGGAACAATCTGTCCATCTTGCGCGTTCACTTTAGCAATCACACCCATTACATTGGCGTGAACGCGGTTGTCGCCTCCAGCGCCCGCGCGTTGGAGTGCAGTGAGTTGCGCCTCCGCATCACGCGCGGTTTTTTCAGCTGCGCTCAGGTCCTGATTTGTGGCCAGCTTCAAATTGAAACGCTCCTGCGTCTGCTTGAATTCTTTCCGAGCAGCCTCCGCCGCGTTTTTGGCTTGTTGAAATTGCACCTGCGCTCCCGGGCTTAGCTCGACCTCGACGAGGGGATCGTTTCCCTGCACAAATTGGCCGGGCGCCACCAGGATGTGGCGCACGCGCGTTTCGAATGCGATTGAAACAGAATGCGTTTTCCCAGGCTGCGCGACTACGCTTCCGTAAACAATTACGTTTTCAGTGACGGTTTTTCGTTCCACTTTTGCGACCTGCACCTGCGGAACCGGGCCGGCCTTTTTCTCTTCTTTTCCAACTCCAAACCGCTGAGCGACCCAGGCAAGGGCGCACACGATCAACACGAACGCAATAACGCCGACGATAATTCGTCTCCTCTTCATTTGGCGTGCAATGCGCTGTTGATCGGAAGATAACGCCCCGAGGCAATCTCCAGCGCGGTGTGCGCTTCGAGTAATTGCTCCTGGAGCTTGATCAGCTGAATTCGCTTCTGCAACAGGTTGCTGCGCGCTGTATAGTAACTCAGCACATCAGCATTTCGCTGCTCGATCGCGGTTTGCGCGGAATCAACGAGCTTTTCCAGAAGCGGCAGCGCTTCCTCGGCGGCGGAGATTTGTCGATCCAGCGAGCGCATGTCCGCAATTGCCGTGGCGACGTCCGAGCGAGCTTCAAAGACACGCTGACGATATTCGTCGAGCAATCGCTGGCGTGTGGCGCGTTCGGCGGCAATGACTCCCTGGTTGCGATCGAAGATTGGAACATCGATAGCCACATTGAAACCACTGGTGTGTACATTGGTTGTGTCGCCGGCCTTCACGAATGCAGCTGACATTTTTGGAAATTGCGCAAGAACAGCCGCGCGCACGGTGGCGTCCTGACTCTCAAGGCCCTGCCGCAATCCAAGAAGATCGAGTCGGCGCGATTCGAGCCCATCGAACACGCCACGCTCGTCAGGTGGGGCAAGCCGCGTGGGCAGATTCAGGCCTTGGCGCAAAGTCACATCTGTTTCCGGTTCCACTCCCAAAATCCTGTTCAAACCAAGCCGCTGTTTCTCAAACTCCTGCTGGAGTGCCAGCATCGTAGCGCGCGAATCCTGGCTGGCTGATTCGACTGCTGCTAAATCGAGCACAGTTTTCTCGTGCGCTTCAGCGGCTTTCCGCATGGCATCAGTACTTTGTTGCAAACCCTCGTTTGCCTCGCGCGCACGCGCGACTTGTGCATCCAGGCTGAACACGCGATAAACGGCTGCGCGCGCATTCATCGCGATCTGCCATTCCTGCCAGGCAACATCTAAATCCACCGCGCCGAAATTCTTTCGAGCTGCGGTTTGCTTCGGCAAAAACGGAACCAACGCGCTGAACTCCCAGGCCGCAGTGAAATTATAACCAGTGACAGTCCCTGCCGTGTTCCCGCCGGTTACATAGTCACGCGCGTACGAAACCACCGGATTCGGCAAAATTCCCGCTTGAATCAACTGCGCGGCCGCGATTCCGCGGCGATCACGGATTGCACGCAACGCCGGATTAGAATAAAGCGCGCTTGCCGCAGCCTCGTCTGGCCCGATGCCGCGAGCCACATCTATGAACAATTGTCCTGGTGAGCGATTTTGAAAACGCGTGGCCGGCACTCGAAAAATTTTCTCACGTGAAGGCACGGCTTGGACCGGAGGCTCCGCGCGAAGGCCAGCCATGAATATTGAAATACCGAAGACGCTGAGCAGCCAACTCTGCAGATTCATGTTCGAAAGTCGTACGGCATGACAGCTTGCAGTCTGAGAATGGATTTTACCTGCGCAGCAAAAACAAGCCGGCGATTGCCAGCGTGATTCCAAGTAGCCGCTGCCAGGAAGGCATCTCATGGAAAAACAAGATGCCGGCGATAGCCATGATCGACGCGCCGCCGGCCAAAATCGCCGGGACAGCTGAGAGCGGCCCACCTTTTTGAAAAAGCAGAAAGAACGCGATCGTGCCAGCTCCCACGCAGATTCCAGTGAGCAGCGAATAATTAAAGCCAGACATACTGAACTTCTGGTTCCAACGTCCGCCAAGAAAGAGGCACGCGAGATAAATTAGAATTGATAACGCGGCGCTGGCTTCGACAACGAATCCGCCGAGACCCTCTCCGATCCGTTCCGCAGCAAGACGCGTAAAGATTTGGTGCGCGCCGTAAAGCAAAGCCGCTACAACAGCGTACCAGAACCAGACGGCCATGAAAGGAGGTTAAATTGAAGATGCATAACGTCCAAGGCCCAAAGATGCAGAGCTCTACTGTTCCAGCTTAACGAGCTAAAATTTAGCGATTCCTCGACTTCGCTCGGAATGACATATTAGCGGCAATGTCGATTGCACTTTTCCGAATCGCAGCCGCACTTTGCTTCCTGGCAGTAGCGCTAGGAGCCTTTGGCGCGCATGCGCTAAGATCAACACTCGAAGGGCGTGGAACGCTCAGTACCTGGAATACAGCTGTCCTTTATCATTTCATTCACGCAATTGCGCTTTTAGCGCTTGCGCTCTATGGCACCGGCAATCGCGGGGCGTGGTGGTTGCTCTTCGCCGGCATTATTCTTTTTAGCGGTAGTTTATATTCAATTGCACTCACAAATCTGCCCTGGCTTGGGCCGGTGACTCCACTCGGCGGTCTTTGTTTTCTGGCCGGTTGGGTGTGGTTGATCATTGCACCACCGCGATAGGCAATTGACCCGTTCGAATTCGCCCCATCCCAAGCTCTTAATCGCCTGGAGGGCGTTGGGCGAATCGCTCTGCCAGTAGAGACACAAACGTCGCTATAATTTTAAGAGGCTTGTTTTAGCCCGTCTCTTTTTGATATAGTTTCCAGCAAATGTTTAAGGCGTTCTCCGAAATAGAACGGGAAACGATCACCGTGATCGCGTTCCTCGGGACGTTTTTTGTCGCCGTTGGCGTAGGCCGGTTCCTTAAGCGCCGCGCTGGAGTCCGGCTGGGTCTTTTGTTCCGGCTCTTCGCCCTAGTACTGGCGTTCTATGTCGCACTCTGGGTCTACGGAGTCCATAGCTCGTGGCGAAATCATGTGGGCGCGTTAGCGATTCTCCTGAGCACTGCACTCGTTGTCGCTCTGATCAATCGTTACATATGGGATCTCTATTTCGAAAAGCGACAACAGACGCCGATCCCGCATTTTCTGCGTGAAGTCATTGGCGGACTCATTTTCCTCGTCACGCTTCTTTTGGTCTTGAGCTATGGCTATCACGCCGAGGCACAATTGACCGGGATCCTCGCCGGTTCCGGCGTGGTCGCCATCATTCTCGGATTCGCCGGCCAAAATTTCCTTGCTGGAATAATTGGCGGCATATCGATCCAGCTTAACCGGCCTTACAAGGGCGGCGACTGGTTACAGGTAGGCGAGCGCTTTGCCGAGGTGATGGAGATCAATTGGCGTTCGACGCGGCTGCGCACCAATGACGGGATCTATCTCGACATTCCAAATAATGAGATGGTGAGCCATGAGATCGTCAATCTACACTATCCAACGGAAGTCCACGCGATGCGGATTCGCGTTGGAGTGGAGTATAAAAACCGCCCAAATCGCGTGAAGGATGCGCTTTTCCGCGCCGCATCCTCGGCTGACGGCGTCCTGCCAGAGCCAAAAGTGAGAGTTTTCCTGGTCGATTTTGCCGAGTCCGCTGTGATCTACGAGATCAAGTTCTATATGGGCAACCATTCCAGGATCAACGAAATCAATGACGCGATTCGCACCAATGTTTGGTACGAACTCAAGCGCCAAGGCATCACCATCCCCTTCCCGATTCGCACATTGCATGTCGAGCGCCGAACGGCACCGGGGGCGGCGTTTGAAGACTATGACGAAGCGCGGACGACTCTGCGTGAGGAACCACTATTTGAGTATTTGTCAGATGCCCAAATCGACAATCTCGTGAAACAGGCACGTCTCAATTATTTCGGGCGCGGCGAGCGCGTGATCCAGGAGGGTGCTGAGGGCGACTCGATGTTCGTGTTGTTGCGAGGTGCCGCGCGGGTTTGGGTTTCAAAAAACGGTAGTTCGATTCCGATCGCCACATTGAGCGCCGGCGATTGCTTCGGCGAGATGTCCCTGCTCACTGGAGAAAGCCGAACAGCGACGGTGCAAGCCGAAAGCGATTGTTACGTGTTGGAAATTGGCAAGCCGGTGATGGCGGAAGTGATTCGTGAATCGCCGGACTGTCTCGAGCGGCTAAGCGAGTTGCTCGCCAGGCGCAAAATGGAGAATGAAGGCATTCTGAAAGAAGCGGCTTCACAAGCTCAGAACGAAAAAACCGAGCGCGAATACACGGCCAGTTTCCTGCACCGTTTGCGCACGTTTTTTGAGCTGTAGGACGCGGTCGCACGCTGTTGTCGCACAACAGATCGCGCGTTCTAAATAACCGATTGCCAGTCGGTAAAAAGCCACTAAAGTCCCGACCTTTCAGCCGGAAGATTTATGAGCGTTTTGTTTGGGATAACAATTCTGAATTCGGGGGTGCCGTTGTCGATGTTATGCGCCGTTGTCGGCGTCGCCTTCGCATTTTTTTTGATCCTGGCGGTCATGCGCCATTCGGCTGGCAGCGAACGGATGCGAGAAATTTCGGCGGCCGTGCAGGAAGGCGCGAAGGCTTACCTGAATCGGCAAGTCAAGACGATCAGTGTGGTCGCGGTGATCATTTTTATTTTACTTTTCTTTTTCAAAGATCACCCGACTGCGATTGGATTTGTGATCGGCGCGTTCTGTTCGCTCGCTGCCGGGTTCATCGGAATGCGTGTGGCGGTTCTGGCAAACGTTCGTACCGCGCAGGCCGCCAGCATTGGGCGGATTAATGCGCTGCGGATAGCATTCAATGGCGGCTCCGTAACGGGCTTGCTTGTGGTCGGGCTCGCGTTGCTCTCGGTGTCGATCTTTTACACCGTCGCTGCAAAGATGATTGGCAGTGATGCCGCGATACGCAGTCTGGTGGGCTTGGCACTCGGCGGCAGTCTCATTAGCGTGTTCGCACGACTCGGCGGCGGCATTTACACGAAGGCCGCCGACGTCGGTGCTGATCTGGTAGGCAAGATCGAGAGCGGGCTTGAGGAGGATGATCCGCGTAACCCAGCTGTGATTGCCGACAACGTGGGCGATAACGTGGGCGACTGCGCCGGTATGGCAGCGGATGTGTTCGAAACTTATGCTGTCAGTTTGGTCGGCGCGATTCTGGCCGGACTTTTAACGCTCGGCGGCAACCCGGCGGCGATTGTCTATCCGTTCGTCCTCGGCGGCATCTCGGTGCTGGGTGCAATCTGCGGAGTGTTGTTTGTAAATGTTGCGCGCGGCAAACCAGCAGCTGTTCTAATGGGCGCCGTGATGACCAACGCGCTGATATCGGCGATTCTGTTTTGGCCGGTCACGCAACGTCTGTTTCCAGCTGGCCTCACCATTGACGGCGTGTTGCGGTCACCGAACCAGCTTTATTTCGCATCGCTGATCGGCCTGATCATGACGCCCGTCATCGTTGCGCTTACGAATTATTACACGTCGTCGAATTACGCTCCGGTTAAAAAAATTGCGTACGCGTCTGAGACTGGCCATGCCACAAACATCATTGCCGGCTTGGCCGCCGGCGAACATGCCACAGCGCTCCCCGTTCTGTGCATTGGTCTCGCGATCCTTCTCACTTTTCATTTCGCAGGTCTTTACGGAATCGCGATCGCGGTGATGTCGATGCTGTCCATGGCTGGGATCATTATCTCGCTCGATTCGTTTGGCCCGATTACCGACAACGCAGGCGGCGTAGCAGTAATGAGCAATTTGCCGAGGGAAGTCCGCGCTGTGACGGATGAATTGGATGCAGTTGGCAACACAATGAAAGCCGTCACCAAAGGTTACGCGATCGCTTCCGCCGGATTAGCGGCGCTGGTTTTATTCGGCTCTTACGTGCAAGAGCTGAGCCAACACGTCACCAGGCGCGGCGAAATCTTTTCCTATCAGTTCTCGCTCAATGAACCGAAAGTGATCATCGGCCTATTTATCGGCGGATTGCTCCCTTTTATTTTCACTGCATTCAGCATGGACGCAGTGGGCAAAGCGGCCGGCGCAGTCGTGCGCGAGGTGCGACGTCAATTGCAAGCGAAGCCTGGGATCTTGACTGGCCAAGACCGGCCCGAATATGGGACGTGTGTGGACATCGTCACGAAAGCGGCACTGCGCGAAATGATCGTGCCGGCTTTGCTACCGTTGGTTGCCGTGATTGCAGTCGCGTGGATTAAGCCGCTCGGCGCGGTCGTGCTAGGCGGTTTGCTAGTCGGCACGATCGTCACCGGGTTGTTTATTGCCATCGCCATGACTTCCGGTGGCGCCGCCTGGGATAACGCGAAAAAGTTTATCGAGGAAGGAAATCTCGGTGGCAAAGGCTCAGCCACTCATGCCGCGGCAGTGACTGGCGACACCGTCGGTGATCCCTACAAAGACACCGCCGGCCCGGCAATTAATCCAATGATCAAAGTCGTAAACATCTTAGCGATCTTGATTATTCCAATTTTCTTTTGATAAGGTCCCGCCCTGTAAAAGAACTGGCGCTTTCGATTCAAGTTTGCTTTATATGAAAGCCGCGAACAATCTAACCGAATGCCTCGTGTTTTGATCATTGAAGATGACGCCGAGAGCCGGCGCGCGCTCGCAGGTCTTTTCGCACGCGAAGATTGGAAGGTGTTGCAGGCAATTGACGGCGAGGCCGGGCTCGAGCTCGCATTGCGCGATCGCCCAGAGCTTATCCTGTGCGATTTGTTGATGCCGAAATCAAATGGTTTTCAGGTTTGCCGCACAATTCGGGAGCAACTGCAACCCACGAAGATCATCGTCGTTTCGGGCCGCGATTATGGGGTCGATAAAACCAGCGCGCTCCAAGCCGGCGCGGATGAGTACCTGCTTAAACCGATCACGTGGGAACTGCTCTCCAACACGATTGACCGGCTGCTCCCGCAGATTCCGCGTCGGCCAAAACCAACACCCGCAGCCGGAGATGACTCGCAGCTTGCGCGAATAAGATTTTGGGGCGTTCGCGGCTCAATTCCGGTTCCGGGAAAGGGTACAGTCCGGTATGGTGGAAACACCAGTTGCGTGGAGGTGCGTGCTAATGGCGAGATCATTCTTCTGGACGCCGGCAGCGGAATTCGCCTGCTCGGTCTTGCTTTGGACGAGGAATTTGGATCTCGCTCGATGAAGTTGACCCTTTTGATCACGCACACGCACTGGGACCATATTCAGGGACTTCCCTTTTTTTCTCCTGCGTACAATCAGAATAATCTCATTCGCGTACTGGGCTATGAAGGAGCTCGCGCCGGTTTGGCCACGATTCTGGCTAGCCAAATGGAAACGCCGTTTTTCCCTGTGAGCTTACGCCAGCTTCCCAGCCATCTGGCGATTGAAGAACTCAAGGAGATGGAGTTCCAAATTGGCAAGGTCCAGGTCCGCGCGAAGTTTGCTAATCATCCGGGGATTTGCGCAGGTTATCGTCTTTTTACAAACTCGGGATCAATCGCGTACTTTCCTGATAACGAGCCGTATGAGCAGCTGAAGCTGCAATTGGCTTCGCGCGATGGAATCGGCGAGGAAGAAGCGCGAGATTTTGCTGCTGCCGAGCGTGCGAAGATGGTCGAGTTTCTTCAAGACTGCGATGTCGCGATCCTGGATACCCAATATACGGACGAGGAGTATGCGAAGCACATCGGTTGGGGCCATAGTTCGCTCAGCAGTGTGGTTTCGCTGGCGCTCGATGCCGATGTGCGCCAGCTCCTGCTTTTCCATCACGACCCGAATCATGACGACGAGATGATTACTAAAATGGTGGAACAAGCGCGCGGATTAGTGGCGAAAAGCGGAAAGGCTTTGGAAGTCGAGGCGGCTCGGGAAGGCGCTGAGATCTTGCTCGGTGTGAAAGCCGCGGCGGCTTAAATTTGCACTCCGCTTGACTTCTGATCTGTAGCCACGGCTGTATGAGCGTCCTTATTGCCATCCCCATCGACCGCGCACAGGGCGTCTGCTACAATTAAACCTCGCACGAGTGCGATCGCGCTCGATTTGCAGCGGCAAGTATCAGTCTTAATTTTCTCTCTCGTTGCCTCGTGGTGTAACGGTAGCACTAGAGA
>QHNV01000227.1 GCA_003218535.1 Verrucomicrobiota bacterium | reverse complement strand
AGCTGACTTGGTTGTCCAACTGTTGCTGCCGGGATCATACTCAAACGGATGAGTAAACTCGATGTTATTGACGTCGCGGCCACCCATGACGTAAAACTTCCCGTTGGCTGGGAAAAACACTCCAACAAGGCGCGTCCCAGCGCTCGGGAGATCTGGACCACTTGCCCAACTGCAGGCAGCTGGAGTCGGTGTCGGTGTCGGGGTTCCACCGCCACCTACGAAATTGAATTTGCCGATCTTTGTGGCCCAATTGGCATTGCCCGTTGTCACGTGGTATTCGTTCACGTGCCAGAAGTCCATGCCGTTGGACGGATCAATGGCAGTATAGGTATAATCGCCCCAGCGTCCGAAGCCACTGGTTTCTGATCCACCGCCATTAGTCATGGTACCTTCGCCTTGGCCGAGGTCTCCTGGCGGGTCACCTTCAAGGCGTCCGGCATAACGTATCCCGGGGAATATGCTGCTGCTTGACACTGAATAGCCAATGGCCGTGTTACCAGCCTGATCGACAGCAATGCTAGGCATAAAGCGATACAAACCGTCATTGCCGTTTGTCCATGTTTGCTGCTGAACAGCACTCGCCGGAAAATTGCCGCCTGTTACATCGAATTGATACCAGCGAACGCCGGTCGGCTGGGTGCAGTTGGCGTCAGTACAAACAGTGGAATCCGCCCACAACGATTCTGTGCCACCAAGATTCTGGTAAACAAGCGGCGTCATGATTTTATCGCCGAGCGTATCGATGTGCTGGGACGTTCCCTGTTGCGGTACGATGTTAAAGCCATTGGCACTCGTAAAGGCGTCGACGAACCCGCTAACTGTGATCTCGGCATTCGGGGTATGGTTGGCGCCAACGCCGAAAGTTGAATTTGCCGGAGTAGCAAAATCGACATGAAAGAACCGGGCGTGGACCTGGGTCAAGGTCACCCCGCCGGTAGCCGGGCTGTCGATGGCCAGGAACATTGCGTCCCTGCCCGTGGGCGGCGGGTCACCGGTGCGAAAAGTCGCGCCAACGAAGCTATAAGAATCGCCTACTCCGGCGAGAGGGACGGTAAAGGCAATGGCATTAGCAGCACCGCCAGTAAGCATCGACGCGCGATCTAGCGCAAAAGCGCGCACCCCGTTAAAGGTAGTGGGGCTGCTAAACAGGTTGACCGTGAAGAAATAGGCGTTTTGGGCAGGGTTTCCGCCGCTGTCCCACATCGCGAACTTCGGGTAGTCGCCAAGCTGATTGGGGTTGGCGGGATCGATCTGGATGGCGTAGAGGGCCCAAGGGCCAGCCACCGGATCGGGACTCTGCGAAACACCGACGCACTGCCAGAATGAATTGCCCGGAAACCCGGGGAACGCAAAATCGCTGATCACCCAGCGATCGGCGAGATGATCATAGAACGCAAATGGATCGCCATCGTTCGCGTTCGCGCAAGGCGTGCCGACCAGTGAAGAGAAGAACGAATTGTACGTAGTCGGACCCGAGAGGGTATTTCCGTTCTTGTCAAAAACCTTGAACACAACGTTGACCGCTTCGACGTAATGATTCGGACCCACGTCGCCATCGGTGTCAGGCGGTAAGCACCCGCACGCGCTCTGCGCTGAATTAACACCGTCGAATGTCAGCAAGGGCCCCGGCATCGTTGGCATAGCCCGAAAAACGCTCTTAAGCAGCTTTTGCAAATAGGGTGAGGAGGGGGCTGCCGGTGGTGGCGCACCTGTCTTTGGGTGCGGATAGCGCGTGAGCGGTTCCTCATCATTTTCCCCGGGATTGGGGACGTAAGGAAGGTCTCGTAAGTTGGTGTACAGCATGACCGGACCGACCATCTGCACGACGTCGGGCGATTGCGTGCCCGGCGCGGCGCGGTTTGCTGTGGATCGATTGGTTTGTTGGGCCTGCTTTGTGCGATTTCCCTGAGCGAAAAGCGCCACAGCGACGCCGAGGAGGCAAAACACCGAAGCAGTTAAAATGCGAAGATTAAAGAAGGCGTTGAACCGCAGATCCGCGTTCGCTGAGCCTACGGCGGACAGGTTTCGCGGATTTGAAACTCGCTCCTTTCCCGACTCGCTCGCCGCTACCTTTCGCGGCTTTACCTTCTATCTCGCTGTTCCCATCAGCTCGATTCACGGATGATCCAGTGGCCAGGCGTCAGGGATCAATTGATGGCATTTTTCGTTTTTCGCGGAAATGTAACAATGTTGTTACGATTTTGGCGAAGGATGCGACGAAAAGCAGAGGAAGAGCTGAAGCCGCGAATCACGCGAATTAACGCGAATGATTCTTTTTCATTCATTTTCGTGTCTATTCGCGTGATTCGCGGGCAATCCTGTTTTCTCTCTTTCGTCGATTCGCCGACTCCGGGACTCAGGGCCTTGGTAGCGGAGTAGGACGAGTTCTCGGCGTCGGAGCAGTCCGGGGCGTGGGTGTTGGCCGCGGTGTAGGTGTAGCAGTCGGCGTTGCTGTTGGAGTAGGTGTAGCTGTCGGCGTAACAGTAGGCGTGGCCGTCGCCGTAGGCGTGGGTGTGGGGCTCGCTGTTGGTGTCGGCGTAGGAGTACCCCCTCCAGTCGGAAAGACGCGCACATAGTAAACGTCTTGTTCGTGCCCGTTGACTGCTTGAGGGTTGACGTTGTAAGTGGCGGCGTAGGCCACGTTGCCACCTGTATTGTCTGATACAATTGTGATGTAATCGCCTATCTTTTGATTTTGCGGAAAGCCTGACTGAATATTGAACGAATTGCTCACTGCAATGTTAGGCGCCCATGTTACGCCACCGTCTGTGCTCCACGAATAGAATAA
>QHNV01000106.1 GCA_003218535.1 Verrucomicrobiota bacterium | reverse complement strand
TTCGCTCTCGACAGTATTGTGAATGCCGGGCTCGGTGGCCTGGTAGTCTGCGTTTCGCTATCGCAGCTTGGGATGGTGCCCAATCCGATGTCGATCCTGCTTTATCTGACGGCGCTCGGATTTGGCGTGGCGGTGCATTACTCCATCATGCTCGCGCTGGCGGCGGTGAGTTTCTGGATCGTACGCGCACAGGGATTGGTCTATGGTTATTTTAACTTCTTGAATATTGCGCGGTATCCGGATGTGATTTTCCCGCGGATTTTCCGGATGATTTTCGGCTGGGTCATTCCGGTGGTAATCATTGCGAATATCCCCGCGCGCCTACTCATCAAATCGTTCGGGCAACCATTTCCGTTGATGCTCCATCTGGTAATTGCTTCCACAGTTATTTTCTGGCTCTCACGCTTTTTCTGGAGGTTTGCGCTGCGCCATTACTCGAGCGCGAGCTCGTGAACTCGTTGATCTGCTAAATTTTTTACGATCTTCCGCTTGCGCAGCCGCGAAAATGTTCTTAATTAGGCGTCCATTTTTCCTGCGCCCTGGGTGGTAAAGGCGCTCTTTAGCTATGGCCAGACCAAAGAAAAAGAAGAATTTTGCGAAGAAGTCCGCTGTGCGCAGAGCGCGATCGGCACGCAAGGTCTCCAAGCCCGCCCGCAAGGTCCACGCGAAAAGACCGGTCTCGAAAAAGGCGACGATAGCTGCAAAGCGGCCGGCAAAATCATCGAAATCGAAAAGAGAAGCAGCGACGCGCTCGCCCGCCGCACTCTTGGGATTGAACCATCGCGAAAAAAAGCTCGATCCGTTTATCCGTAAGCAGAAAGAAAAACTTCTCCAGCTTCGCGACGCCATGGTGGATTCGATGGCTGGTGTGGCCCAGGGGACTCTCCGCTCCCGCGCTGAGGGTAGCGAAGCTTCGGCTTTTGGCATGCACCAGGCTGACGCCGGCTCGGACGCTTATGACCGCGATTTCGCGTTGAGCTTGCTTTCGCAGGAGCAGGACGCGCTTTACGAAATCGATGAGGCGCTCAAACGCATCGAGCTCGGCACCTATGGCATTTGCGAAATGTCGGGAAAATCCATTCCGCGAGCCCGTCTGGAAGCGATTCCGTTCGCGCGTTTCACCGTCGAATGTCAATCGCAGCTTGAAAAACAAAGTAAAGCGTCCCGCGTCCGCCAATCAGTCACATCGCTTTTTGGCCTGACTGAAGAGGAAGGCGGCGAAGCGGAGGAAGAGGAAGCCGCCGCGCCAGCTGAGGCGAAGGAGTAATCCGAATGGCACAGGAAATTGTTATTCTGGAATGCACCGAGGCGAAGGCTCTCGGTAAACCGCCTTCGCGGTACATGACCACGCGAAACAAGAAGAGTCCGCGCACCCCAAATCGGCTGGAGAAAAAGAAGTTCAATCCCTTTCTGCGCCGACACACGCTCCATCGCGAAACGAAGTAATTAACGATGCAGCCCAAGACTGCCAAACGTCGTTCAGCTTTTCGCCGCGCAAATCGGCCCATGCCGCGCCGCCGGATCGACATCGCCGTTGAAGCGATCGATTACAAAAATCCCGATCTCCTGAAAAAATTCGTCACCGAGAGCGGCAAAATTCTTCCGCGTCGCATCACCGGCATGCCTGCCCACCTGCACCGCAGAATCACGCGCGAGATCAAGCGCAGCCGCTCTGTGCTGTTGATGAAATAGGAGGTTCAGGCCTCCTGTGGCGGCCGCCCTGTGGGCGGCGCGATGTGCCTGTTGTCAAGACATTCAGATCGCGGCTCCCGCAAGGGAGCAGCTACAACTATGCTTTTCGCTCGCCCTCTTCGATGAGCTCCCAGAACTCGCGAGTTTCGCCCAGTTGCGCATCCTCGGAGACCGGCAATTTGCTGCGGAAAAGAAAATCCCGAAACGTGTTCTTGTGCAGGACGCGATGGACCTTGATGCCTTCGTCGGTCTTCGCGAAATAGATCCGGTAATCCTTTGCGCGATAACGGTACAACTTTTTCCCTTCGCGTTCGATCACGCCGAACCTATCCGAATCGAGATGATCCAAGTCTTCAGGTAAAATTTGGAATTCGGCCAGCAGTTCGAGCTGCAATTTCTTCGGCAGCGCCGAAATCTCGGCCGCGCTAAGTTCGTTGAAGATGATTTGGAACACAGGAAACGTGATTTGCTCAATCGTCACATCGATTCGATTACCGATTCTGGATTCATATAAATACGCGCCGCACACGTGCGCCAATTCGCGTCGTGATCTCCCATGTAATCGTGCCCGCCTTCGCGGCCAGTTCCGCGCAGGAAATTTCCTCATTTCCAGCGCGTCCCATGAGAACGACCTCATCGCCTACCTGTGCGTTATCGATGTTGCTGACATCGATCATCATCAAATCCATCGTTACGCGGCCCAGGAGCGCGCAACGGTTACCGCGAACGAGAACTGCAGCGTCGCGATTGGAAAGATGTCGCGGATATCCATCGGCATAGCCGCAGGTCAGCGTGGCGACCCGCATTTTTCGCGGAGTAATAAACGTGCGGCCATAGCTGATTGAGCTTCCTTTTGGCATGTCCCGAATCAGACCGATCCGCGTCTTCCATGTCATCACCGGCTTAAAGAGTTTTTGAAACTCCGGCAGCGGCGAAATTCCGTAAAGGATGATGCCGGCACGCACCATATCGAAAATCTCCTCGTTGAACGCCAACGTGCCTGCGCTTTGTAACACATGCACTTTGTAGTCTCCTGCAACGGCCGAGCGAAATTGCTTCACGATTTTGCCAACCCGCGCGAGCTGATCGCGCGTGTAATCGGCGTCTTCATTTGAAACCGGTAGGTGCGTCGAGACGCTGTGAATCTTGATGTGAGTCAACGCCGCAATTTTCTGGAAAACCTTGAGGGCTTCGTTCTCCGGAACGCCCATCCGCCCCATTCCGGTATCGACTTTGAAGTTGACGGCCACCGGCGCGCCGCCCACCATATCATTGAAGCTCTCGGCTTCTTCAAAAGCGGAAATCGAAGGAATGAAACCGCGCTGAGCGATTGTTGGTCTTTCTTCAGGCAACGCAGGACCGAGGATAATGATTGGATGCTGAAGCTTGGCGCGCAGTTGAGTCGCTTCCTCCAGATTCGCGACGCCGAACAATTGCGCGTCATCGGAAAGCGCTTGGGCCATGCCGACCAGGCCGTGCCCGTAACCGTCCGCTTTTACGACCGCCAGCATCTGGGCCGACCCGATCCGCTCGCGCACAACTTTCGCGTTGTGGCGTAGCGCGCCGCGATCGATCTCAGCCCAACAACGGTAGTTTTCTTTCATTTAGATGAAGCAGTTTTTGGCATCGTGACATGCGGCTCGCGCAAATACATTGGCTCGAGCGGTGGCAAAGAAAAGCTGCGCTGTGGGTCTTGTGCAAGTCGTGCCAACACACTCGCGGAAGGAGAGCGGATCACTGCTTGTTCAAATTGCGGCAGCGATCCGGCACAGAAAATAGGCATCTCGCTTCGAAGCGCGGCAAGTTTGCTCTTTAACTCCTCTTCACTATGCAAGCTCGGTCCTTCAATCAATTCATGCCCGCAAATCCGGGCAGAGAAAAACGATTTTCGGCGCGCGTCTCCAATCACGCAGTATTCCTCCGCGTCGCATTCTATTGCACAAATCGATGGGTAACCAATGAGACGTGCTTCCGAAGAAACTTTTAATCCGATCGCGACTGAAATGGCGATCCGTGTTCCTGCGTACGAACCGGGACCGAGCCCGACTATAATGATCTCCGGCACGCCGAATCTTTTCGTGACAATGTTTAAGTTTTCGAAAAACGGCGCGGAATTTTTACGATCATTTGGCCATTTACGCGCAAATTCGACGGCGTCATTGAGCCGCGCCAGGCTGCCGCGCGCAGTGGAAAGCTCGAGCGCCAGAATTTTCATTTTACGCTAATCAGTCGGGCGTTTTCTGATTTTATCTCGAACAAAATCCAGCGCGCCGACGCAGGCATAAATTCGGGAAAGCGATCGGCCCATTCGATCACTGAAACGCCGTCACCGAAGAAATAATCATCGAGCCCAAGTCGCGAGACCGATTGTGGATCTTCCAAACGAAAAAAGTCGAAATGATAAATCGGCAGTCGCCCGCCGGGATACTCATGCACGATGGTAAACGTCGGGCTGGTAACAGCGGCACTGCTTCCCAATCCAATGACGAGACCTTTGGTGAACAGCGTCTTTCCACTGCCGAGCTCGCCTTTAAGCGCCAGAACTGATCCAATCTCGACATGCTGCGCAAATCGCTCCCCGATTGCCTCAGTCTCAGCCGGGCTGTTGGAAATGAACATAGCCACCGAGCGATGGTTGATGGTTGATGTTTGATGTTCGATGTAACTGACCGATCCTAGTCAGCGGCAGTTTCGGAAATCTCTTCCGCCATTCCCGTTCCAGCCGGCTTCTTTCCCTTGGTGAAATGGCGAAGAGCAATTCATAATCTTCGCCTTCGGAAATCGCATCGTCGATCTTCGCGCCGCGGCTGAGTGGCAAATTCTCCAGCTCAATTTTGAACCCCACCTTGCTGGCGCGGGCGAGCCGCGGAAGATCGACGCCGAGCCCATCGCTAAGATCCATCATGGCATGGATCGAGAAATTTTTGGTGAGCCAGCGCGACTCGGCAATTCGCGGGACGAATTCCAAATGTCTTCGTTTAGTTGCGCAGCCGAGCCTGCCAGTGACAAATAGATCGTCGCCAGCTTTACCGCCGCGGCGCGATACGCATCGGGTTTTCTCAGTTACGAGCGCAAACTGCGGGACGGCGGAGGTCGCGGCAAAATCGCTTAACGGCCGCATCATTGCCTTCCAGCCAACATCGAGCGCGTTAGCGCCGGAAAAAAAATGGACGCTTTCGACGATGCAGTCGGTTTTGAGCACAAGCAGATTGCGGCCCGCACGGTTTTCCACCACAGCGCAGTCATCGCCCGCGCCAGAGGCGACAGTTTGCCCGAGCGGCAGATGAAGCAAAAGTTGGTCGAGCAGCTTGTCTTCGCCGAGGTCGCGCAGTTTCATTGCGGCACGAGCTCCGGAAATGCTAGCACGGTGAGCGTGACAGCATTGAAGAGCGAATGCATGGTCATGGCGACGAGGATCGAGCGGCTCCATTCGTAGGCAAGCGTGAGACAGCTCCCCAGGACAAACAGCGCCGCGAAAGAAGGCAGATGTGTATGCGCAGCGGCGAACAACAACGCGTTTGCTACGGTTCCGATAAAGCGGCCAAAATAGCGTCTGAATACGCCGTAAAGGAAAAAGCGGAAAAGAAATTCCTCCACCACCGGCGCGATTGCCACCGCGAAAACAATGATCATGATGCGCTGCCTGATGGTGGGCGACGAGCTGAAAAGCTCGACGATATTCTGTCTGCTCGAACCGGTTCCGAAAAGGCGCTGGGTAATTGTTTCAGTCAGTCCAAGCAGAGGATAGGCAAAGAAAAGCAAGACCGCGCCGGTAGCAACGGCGCGAATAAAACTGATTCTGAAAAAACCGCCTAACGAACCAAGATCAAACCCGCGGAGCTGCAGAAAAGTCACGATGACCAGCATCACGAAAACCGTGACAAGAAGATTTGCCAGCAGATTGCGGGCAGTCAGCTGAGCCGCAGGATGCGCAAACGACGCATTGATATTTAGCAAGAGGAAACTGATCAAGACAGCAGCGAGTATTGCTTCGGGCAGGCCGAACATCCTGGCCGGTCGGTCGGTCGGCGCGGGCGTGCGTGCGTTGATCTGAGCAATCAGCGCAAGGTAGACACCGGCGGCGCCAAAGAGCCAGAGGAGGAAAAGGAGAAAGCTCGGAGCGGCTCCGAGTGCCGCGAAGAGGCTATCGGGTCCCATGCGTGCCCGGGCAACTACGGCGCGTAATAACTCGGCAGGAAATATGCGCGACCCGTTTCCAGTTGTGGAATGAGCTGTTTCGGAAGCTGAAGCTCGATCTTGGAATCGGCCTGCCCAAATAACCGGAAAAATCGACTCAGGCTAAACGGCGGGCCGTACTTCACAATTTTCGCTTCTCGTGCGTTTCCCAATTGCTTCGCCTTGGCAAATGCGTCGTCCAATTCGCCGAGCCCATCAATCAGTTTATTTCCGAACGCGTCTTTACCTGAGAGAATACGGCCATCGGCGATCGTGTTGCGCAGAAGATCGGCCGGCAGATTTCTTTCCTTCGCCACAACGCTTAGAAATTTGTCGTAAGTTTTCATGATGAAACTCTGCACCAGCTCGCGTTCCTCCGGCGTAATTGGTCGCGAGCCGTTGAGCATGTCCTTAAACTTACCACTTTTGAAGACGACGGAGGCTAGTCCTACTTTGTTAAACAATTGCTCGTAATTGAGCGTTTGAATGATGACACCGATGCTGCCAGTGATCGTCGTGTCGCTGGCCATCAAGAATTTGCCGCCGCAGGAAACGTAGTAACCGCCAGAAGCCGCGAGCGAATCCATATAAACTACAACTGGTTTTCTCGCGCGCGCTTTAACCAGGGCGCCATAGATCGTGTCGGATGCGGTCACTTCGCCGCCGGGCGAATCGATTTCCACTACAATGGCTCTCACACGATCATCGTCCCGTGCCTGCTGCAGCGCCATGCGCATGTCATCGACCATCGAGTCGCTGACGCTGCCTGGAATCGAAGAGCTTATCAGACCGCGCATAGTAATGAGAACGACTTTGTCAGTCACGCCGCGGCCGCCTTTCTGAACCAGCACTTCGCGAAAGCGTGGAATCGGTTCGATCTCCCCCCGAACGCCGCCAAAGCGCTGCAACGCAGTGATCATCAGCAGAAAATTAACGAACAAGCTGACGCAAAGCGCGACGAACAAAAAAATGCTGAGACAACCAAGCTTGCGATCTGCTGCCATGTTGCATCGAAACTGCCGGAGAACCGCTCCGCGCACAAGCGGTTTTCACAAGGCAGGCACCGGACACCGGTGATCACCGGCTACAACATCTACGCGATGTGCGCAGCGATTGCTTGGACCGGCATCTGGCTCTTTCTTGCTTTCGTATTCGCGTTCGCCCTCCGCTTTCGCGAGCGGCCAGATATGGAAGCCGCCTGAATCACACGGCAGTTTCCAAGTCCCCAAATCCCTTTGCCTTCGCGGGAACCGCAATAGTAAACGTCGCGTGCGCCGACGTAGGTTTTCGTCCAGTCACACTCAATCTCGGAAAGGATGCACTCCACGCGCTCGCCCAAGATCCACAAAGATATCCCTGCCGCTGGCTCTTGCATTTGCTGCTTATTTCGAAAAAGCGAAGTAAGAGCTTTTGCTGGCGATAACACAGCCGGTTTGACTCGGAAGATCGATTTTTGATTTAGAAATAAATGATGAAAGGACGTATGCGCTTCTGTCTACCAACGGTGACTATCTTTGTGGCTGTAGCTCTGAGCGCTGGCACTGCTGCATCAAACGCGGGCGAAGCCTCGACCCCGCAACAGGTGTTCGACGGGATGCGCGAGAGTTTCAAGGCTGACAAGGCAAAGGCTGTTCACGCGCGCTATCAGTGGGAGCTTAGCGGACCGCAAGGTGGCGAATGGTGGATCGACGTTAACGATGGGACCTTCAAGATGGGAAAAGGAAAGATCGGCAATCCCACGGTCACCTTTATCACCAGCGATAAGGATTGGGTCGCAATGTCGAATGGGAAACTTAAGGGCACGTGGGCCTATATGACCGGCCGCCTGAAAGTTCGCGGCCCGCAATCAGTCGCGCGAAAGCTCGACGAAATCTTCCCTTAAAATCTCGCCTCGATCTCGAACTTGACGAACGGTGCAGGCCTCGTCCTGACGCTCGCTTCAGCCCGAAAGAAATCGAAGTCCCGCCTGACCGTGCAGCCTCCTCCGAGCGAGATCTCGAACGGTTTGAAGCCGGAGTAACTCGCCTGCGCACCGACGCGGTCCTCGCTGTACTGAACCCATGCGTTGTGCACTTGCAGCTTCCTCTCGGGGGTTATGACATCTTCGGTGCGGTAACTTTCGTAAAAGAGATTTCCGAAGATGCGAAATTCCCAATCGTCAGTTGGATTATAAACCAAAGCGGGTTTTGGGAAGACGCCTTCCAGACGCAAGTGGTCGGTGAAAAGCCAAATGATACCACCGCCGGGAGCGACGATCGGATTCTGGTTAATCGCGAAGCCCACTCCGATCACGGCAAAAATTTTGTCTTTTATTAACGGAAACGTGACGAACGCCTTGGCTGGTATATCGAACGCATTGTCGGGGTCATTTTGGAAATAGACTCCTGGATCAATCTCGATACCCGCGCCCGCATGATCATGCACCACGTACTCAACAGCCAGTAGAGCGTGCGCGGTTTGGAGATGATCGGGCAAACCATTATCGGTGCCACCGAAATCAAATCGCTCGTATTCAGCGCCTGCCCGGAAATACCAGTTCCCTTTGATCAGAAAGCGATGCGAGTAGCTGAAATCATTATAGAGCGAGTCGCCGTGACCAAAATTGCCTCTTACGTCGTAGAAATTGCTGCTGAATGTGTAATCCATCTCATAATCGAAAAGATTGAGGTGGTTTTCTTCCGCTGGCGTGGGCGCAGGTTGTGGCACGGCCTCCACACCGGCAAGTAATGAGGTGGCTGCACCGAGAAACAGGCTGATAAAGAACAGTCGTATGTTGTTCATAGTGTTAAGGCGATTCGGATACCGACATATCGGATGAGAGAGACGATATCCGTGTATCGGATCGAAAATATTCTGGCAAGGCAATAATTTGAGAAAATCGCGAGGCGCTCCGCCGCGCGTTTTCATAAGATTCGATGCTGGGGCGTGTGTTCGAGCCATTGCAAGACAATTCGACGTCCGCCTAACGAATTCCTTACGCATCGTAACATCAATCCATATGGATCATGGCATAATCCATACGAATCGTGACACGATTGGTTTTCCGCGTCATATGGATGGCGCGCGGCTTCAAATGGATTTTTTTTCGCTTGCCATTTGCTAACGCTTAAGAGATTCCTCGACTCCGCTCGGAATGACAATTGGGTGCAGCGTCACGCTGCTCGCCGAAATACAACCGATTCACTGGACAACAATAAATCAGAACAAGTTGGCTTGCGACAAAGTCATTGTCGCTCGTACACGAGCACGAGCAAAAGAAAAGTCATTCAGGCGGCAAAGCCAGGTTCAACCGGCGCAAGCCATCAACCAATTCGGTAGTGGTACAGTTTAAACGCCGGTTTTCCTGAACGTGACCCGAATGCCCGGGTCTAGGACTGTGGCAATCCAACCGTGGCTGGCTGCGAACGCGTGAATTTCCTTTTCGCGTTTCAGTTGGTCTCGTTCGTCTCGTGGCCAAATAACGGCCAAATCGTGTTCAAGAAT
Source organism: Verrucomicrobiota bacterium (assembly GCA_003218535.1). Classification (GTDB taxonomy): domain Bacteria; phylum Verrucomicrobiota; class Verrucomicrobiia; order Chthoniobacterales; family UBA10450; genus Udaeobacter. The sequence goes on along the minus strand of QHNV01000106.1, from coordinate 5,363 downwards.
CGTGCAAGACCCTCTGTTGCGAAGACGGTCTTCAATGCGTTTTTTTAGCGCGTCCGTGACACCATTCTCGTCTTATTCATCTAGAACACCAGCTAATTCGGCAGCGAATTTTTGATATTGGAGAAGTCGATATCCCGCGTGGCGAGATAACGCTCGCCAGCCTGTGCCACCAGCCAAGCATTCCGGTCAAGATCTGCCCTTCAATCCTTCCAACCGCACGTCGTCTGAATGGTGGCCAAGAAGCTCATTTCGGTGGCGAATTGGAATGTTTTCCTGTTTGACAGGTGTTAAATGAGCACTAGATTCGTTCGCCTTTTTTGTGACAAACGCTCTCATTCTCCCCCAGAATTGCGTGGCGCTCGCCATGGCGAACCCCCTCGCCGGACCAGATCATGAAGTCGCGGGATGGTTCCATGCGCATTTGACGCACACTTTTGTGAGTGTGCTGCGAGCGTTCACCGAGTTCGGTTCAAGCGAGTGGATCGGAGTCATTTTGTTTTTCGTGGTGCTGTATTTTGTGTGGAAAAAATGGTGGCCTTCGCTGGTGACGCTCATTGTGGCCGTGCCGGGTGGGATGTTGCTCAACGAGTGGGTGAAGATCGCCGTTCATCGACAACGTCCCTTTTTACATGGCTGGTTTGTCGATTGGTCGGGATACAGTTTTGCCAGCGGTCATACCATCGGGGCGACCTTGCTTTACGGCCAGCTTGCTCTTTTTATTCTTCCAGCCATGAAGGCGCGCCACTGGCGGAGGCTGACAGTTGCCAGCGCGGCGTTGCTGATCGCCTTGGTAGGATTCAGTCGTATCGCTTTGGGCGCGCATTTTTTGACTGATGTTCTCGGCGCGATCGTATTCGGAATTTTTTGGCTGGCGTTTTGTTTATTTGCCACCAAACCAATGCGAAGACATGCGGTTCCGATTCCTGCCATCCCCTTTATTAGCGAACCTGCCATGGTGCGCGTGGAATCGGCAGAAAAACCCGCGCAGAGTCTCCTGAGTTAATCAGGAGCTACTCAGCGCTTGGTCTGCTGCGCGGGATTTAGGCATTTTCTCTTTGAAGAGATAGGCGCATCTTCCTTGCGTCCGCTCGAATTGCTCTCGAACACACGATGAAGGCGCCGGGAAAAATCCAAATAACCGTATGGTTGCTTGGTCTTGGTGGAGCTGCACTCTTTACAGTTCTGCTCATTCGCCAGGGTGCGCCCCAAGTCGGTGCAGCCTTCGCTTCCGCAGGGTGGGCCATTGCCGCCGTGATGATCTATCACTTCGCTGTGCCGGTCTTCCTTGATGCAGCTGCCTGGCAGGTCCTGTTTCCAAAATCCGATCGCCTACCTCTGCGGAGACTGCTTTGGATGCGCTGGATCGGTGAGTCGGTCAGCACACTGGTTCCCTCCGCCGCGGTCGGCGGAGACATCATTCGGGCGCGGTTGGCGTCGATCAATGGGACGCCGGTGCCAGTGGCAGCGGGGAGTGTGCTCGTGGACATTACGCTGGGAGTTTTCACGCAGGCCGGGTTTACCGTGCTAGGGCTGGCGCTGCTTGTCGATGTAAGTGGACAGAAAAATTTCGTTCGTCCAACTTTGGTGGGAACGTTAATTGGTGTTCTTGGTGTTTTAGGTTTCTACTTTGTGCAACGGCTGGGAATGTTCCGTTTTCTCGCCAGCATCGTAGCGCGCCTGGCGAATTCGCCAGAGTGGCACTCGCTGGTGCAGAGCGGCGAGACGCTCGATCGGACCGTTCGCACGCTTTATGCCCGGCGACATGCATTGGTGATGTGTTGCGTGTGGACGAGTATTTCATTGATTGGTGGCTCAGGTGAAATTTGGATCGCGCTTTACGCGCTCGATCTTCACGCGACATTCATCAACGCGCTCATCTTGCAAAGCATGGTGTTGACGATTCGCTCGGCTGCCTTTGCGGTTCCCGGAGGTTTGGGCGTGCAGGAAGGCGGTTATCTTTTCGTCGGCAACCTGCTCGGCATTCCCGGGGATGCGGCCTTCGCCCTGTCACTGATCGCAAGAGTGCGGGAACTTGCTCTCGGCATCCCGGGACTGATTTCGTGGCAAGTCATTGAAGCACGTCGCCTCTTACGTGCTCGCTTGGCGGCGACTGCCCGATAGTATCGCAGGTGGGCGGTTAAGTCTCGAAGCTTCGCCAGCCGTTGTTTTACTTTTGCCGGATTGGCGAAACTTGTGCGAACCCCCCACCAAATCCATGCCATACCACTTGGAAGAGCGAGCTGACTTTTTAGCTCGGCGATCACATCTAAATTGCCGTAAGCATCGAGAAATCTGAGCGCAAAAGGGAGCGACTTTTCCCAGGGAGCAACTGCAGCGATGTCCAATACGAATACCAGCAAATCGTCGGCATGACGCGTTGCCGCCGGAAGCGACTGATCGTGGACGATTTCAAAATCGATCAGGCGAGCGCGGCCAGTCTTCTCGTTAAAAATAACATTTTCCATTCCCGCGTCCCCGTGTGACCATGGCCCGCAAAATTCATCGCTCCAGAATTGATGAGCACGCCTGAGCTCATGCGCAGCCGCTTCCAGCATCTGCCGCGTGAGCGTTCCCCGATGAAGGTATTCCCAGAGACTCTTGCCCGGCAACTTATCGACGCAGACGGTGTGCGCGCCCGATGCAAAAGCACGAAACCGATCGCCATTAAGCATCTTAAAACACCCGACCTCCCATCGCTTCCAGTCTTTCACCTTGCTCCAAAAACGAATCGGTATATTCGACATGCGAAAATACAAATTGGCCAGATCGGCTAACTGCTCGCTGTAGGCGTTGCGGCGCTTAACCACCATTCGCCGCCCACGCCAGACCCGCTCAGAAACGGAACTGAGCTTTAATGAATCGACAAATTTCGCCGCGGCATTACTCAGAGCTTGAGGTATGTGATTTGTAACTCGCTCTGCCAGACTTGTCCCATCTTCCCGAATTGGCATGGTTGATGTTCTATTCGATCTCATTGTCCTTTGCGACCGTATGACCTGTGGGCGTCGCCCTCTGGGCGACGCAACGTGCAGACGGCAAAACGCTTCACCCGTGCGCTCCGCATAGCGAAGCTGCTACAGGGCAATTGTTTCGCCAGCCTTCATCACACGTAGTCGCACTTTCACTTTGCGTCTTTTCAGTTCGCGGCCGAACACCCCGGGCGTGCCAGTTAACACTGGAAACGTTCCGTAGTGCATTGGAATCGCCGTGCGCGGCTTAACTAGCTTCACAGCTTCAGCCGCGCGTGCCGGTCCCATGGTGAAATGGTCGCCTATGCATACAAGCATGATGTCGATCTTGTTAAATCGCCGCACCAGCGCCATATCGGAAAATAAATCTGTGTCACCTGTGTGGTAAATGGTGGGGCCGCCGCGCAGGGCGACGACTAATCCGGTTGGAGTGCCAGCATAAACCGGGGGCGCATTTTCCTCCTTTTGAATTGACGAACCATGCCACGCGGCGACAAACCTCACCGTCACTTCGCCGTCGAGCAGCTCGCCGCCGATATGTCCAGTTGTGTCATTGCCGGCCTGCGCTTGTGGGTAACCAAGCGCCGAAACCATCGCCGCGCTCAAATCGAAGTTCGCAACCAGCTTTGCGCCCGTGCGTTTCCCGATCTCCACGGCATCACCAACGTGATCGGAATGCCCGTGCGTAAGCAAAATAAGATCGGCATGGTCAAGCGCGGCCAACTCCTCCTTGCCGCGCGGAAAAACCGGATTTGTTAGCCACGGATCGATCAGCAATACTTTGCCAGCTGCCGTGGCGATTTTAAATGCCGCATGACCGAACCAGGTGAGTTGGGTTTCCATTCTACTCATGAAATCGAAAACCTTTGATCAAGCAAGCCAATGGGGAAGCAGCTGGGTGATTCTTTAAAATCGTTACATCCTTATATCGGATTCGGTTTAGCGGTTTCACGATGCAACGATTTAACTTGGCGAAGCCATTCGTGCTTCGCCATTTTTTATGGCAGCGCTTCCATTATTTCGCGGAGAAGTCGCGGGCCGCGATAAATGTAGCCAGTATAAACCTGAAGAAGTTGCGCGCCGGCTTCAAATTTTTCGCGAGCGGATTTGGCATCGAAAATTCCGCCGGAAGCGATCACCGGAATTGCCGATCGTGTGGCGATGCTCCGCACCAGCGCAGTGGATTTTTCCCGCAGCGGCGCGCCGCTCAAACCACCTCCGCGATAAATGGCAGGCGGAATTGAGGAGTGATCGAGCGTTGTGTTAGTCGCGATAATTCCCGCGACTTCATTCTGTTCGCAAGTCGCGATGATCTCTTGGAGTTCGTTGGAGGAAAGGTCAGGCGCAATTTTCACGAGCACCGGCTTAGCGCTTGGGTTTTCGTCCCGAATCGCGCGCAGCAGTTGTGCAAGCGCCACCGGTTCCTGCAGTTGGCGCAAGCCCGGCGTATTTGGCGAGCTGACATTCAACGTGATGTAATCGGCAAATTCGCGAAGCAATCGAAACGAATAAAGGTAATCCTCCGTTGCTTCTCCCAGCGGCGTGACCTTCGATTTGCCAATGTTGATCCCGATCCGGCAGCTGCCGGGCCATCGCCCGCTTTTCTGCACTTTGCGCAATCGCTCGGCAATCGTATCCGCTCCGTCGTTGTTAAAACCGAGACGATTGATCAACGCTTGTTGCTCAGGCAGACGAAAGATACGGGGCTTCTGATTTCCAGGCTGCCCCTTAGCTGTGACAGTGCCGATCTCGACGAAACCGAACCCCAGCGCCTCCCACGCCGGAAGTGCGACACCATTTTTGTCCAAACCCGCCGCCAGGCCTATCGGATTTGGAAAGCTTAAGCCGAAAACAGTCCTCGGTCTCGACGGCGGCTGGAAAACTTTAAGCGGGCGTAGCGCGAGATCAATATGTGATGCCATGCGGAGCGCCGCGATCGTGAGATGATGCGCCGCCTCGGCATCGAGTGAAAACAACAACGGCCTGACGAAGCGCTCGTAGCCGTTTTTCATTTGCCGATGCAAAATTGTCCGAAAACCGAATCGAGAATTTGTTCGACATCCACTGCTCCGATCACCTCGCCGACCGCGCGCAACGCCTCGTTCAGATCGGCCGCGAGGTATTCGGGCGATAGCCGCTGGCTCATCGCAGCCCGCGCTCGATCGCACGACTCCAATGCGCGCCGCAGGCAATCGCGGTGGCGTGTATTAATTGCCACGGCGCTTTCCGGCCTCAGATTTTGTTGGGTGATACGCGCCAGAATTTGGTCTTTTAGTTCCGGCAGTCCTTCCCCGGTGAGGCATGAAATGCGCAGCGCATGAATCCCGCACTGGCGGGACCAGTCGCGGTGTTTGGGTAAATCGCTTTTATTCAAGATAACGATTTCGTTGGTCC
>QHNV01000105.1 GCA_003218535.1 Verrucomicrobiota bacterium | reverse complement strand
GGTGGCCGGCCAGCCGCTGGAGCCACCTCCGGAATTTGCTTCGCCAAACAGAGATTCGACTCTAGGGATCTGTCCGAAATTCGTTGTTGTCATATCGCTAAGTTCGAGTTGGCCAATCCATCCGTCAACTACATCTCAATTTAACTATACCCATCACATGGAATGTTGCTCTCTGGGCGCCCCTGGATTAAAAGGAAGATATGAGTAAAACGTCTTCACCTCCCTCCGTGCTGGAGCCGCAATGTCCGTCACGACTGGTGCTCGACCGGATTGCCGACAAATGGACCGCGCTCGTCATTCAGATCTTGGCGCGCGGAACGATGCGTTACGCTGAACTGCAGCGCGCGATCGGCGGGATCTCGCAAAAGATGCTCACTCAGACTTTGCGTAGCCTTGAGCGCGACGGCTTGGTGCAACGCAAAGTCTATCCGGTCGTGCCACCAAAAGTGGAATATTCTCTCACCAAGTTGGGGCGAACCTTAATCGAACCATTACACGCGCTTTGTCGGTGGTCGGAAAAACATTTGGCCGAGTTACAGGCAAATAGAGCGCGAGCGAAGGCTGTAGCTGCTGCCGCCGACCACAGTTGATGAGCTAACGTTCGCGGAGGACGGGCCAATGACTCTCGGCTACAGCAATCGCCGATGCTCAGCCGGGGGAACTTGCAGTTCTTCTGTTTGCTGCGGGCGGACTAGCGCGATCGCTTCTAATATCACGCGACAGCGCCGTTGCTGGCTTCGTGCGAATCGATGAGCGGAGAAGACGCGTTTAAAAGATGGGAGATCCCAACCCTTCTTGTCCTGGTGGGCAACGGTTCTCGAACGCGGGGCGAATCGTCTCAAAATACTCATGAGCAGCCTCCGCGTTAGGCAACGGATATGTGGATCCCTTGTCAAAACGATAAACGAACATATCCTTGCCGTAAGGATACCTCGCCCGTCGATTGTATAGGAAAGTCGAAATCCCGTCGGTTTCCACTTGTAGCTTCGATGTGACGACGTTCGCCTGTATACTAAGGTCGTGGTAGTGTCTACCAAGGGCACGCGCAAGGTCCCAGCTAGACTCGAAAACGATAGCCGGCCCGTCGTAGGGACATACTCCGTCGAGTAGGAGTATGCTGCCAGGAGCCAGTTGTGGGAAGGTTTTGTAAATCACTTGAAGAACAATCTGCTCTTGCCTGTAAGCTCTGACCCAAAACGATCCAATGGTCGCGTTGATAATGACATTGGAAGCAGATAAGAGCGCGATCAACCCGCAAAATAGGTTTCGCTTCAACGCATCATTTTTGAAGCAAGCACTGAACAGGCCGATGAAGCCTACGAACGACAGCGCAATTCCAATAGCTGCTGCACTGTTGATGCGGTTACTGATGCCTGTTGCCGATATCTTAGGAAATCCATCGGTCAGGAAGATCGCGTAACCCAACACGAACACGAGCACACCAATACCTATCAAGCACAGCATCGCCCTTCGTGCCAAGAAAGCGTCGGAGCATTGATTGGCTTCGCCAGGCGTGGCTGCCGCTTTGGCGCAAACAAAACGTCGCCGAAGAAAAATGAACACCGCCAGACCAAGGATGATCGCGAGCAATGCTACGGTCAGATTTCCATAGTCATGCTCGATCTTCAATAATACCTTCGGAAGTTCGACACCATAAACGCCATAACTTACAATAAAGGCCTGTTTCAGTAACTGGGTTAACCACCGGAAATGGTGTCCAATACTAAGATGGCGCGGCAGGCGGCTCGAGTACAACACTTTGGCGATCACCACCGGTATGAGTAAAAGCAGATTGCTGCCAAGCAGCAGCCCCAGTCGCATTGGCGTAAAGAGCGGCCTCGACAAGCTAGCGCAGCTTTGCCTGGGCACAGTTTCGGCTGCAGACTCAAGTTCATGTCGGCGATACCACACTAGAATGAGATTGAGCAGAAAGAACGGCAAGACGGTTTCATAGCATAGAACACTCCCCAGCAAGCTCATCCAGCCAAGTAGCTTCCAAAGCCAGAAGCCCGAATGGCTTGCCTGCAGCATTCTTAAGTCGGAATAGAGACTGAGAAAGTAAAGAGCTAAACTCAAATTAACCTGAAAGGCGGCGTACCAGAATCGGGTAGCGCAAAAGTGAGGCAGCACCGAGAACACCAGCCCTACGCTTAGCGCGATAACGCGGGCGTGACCGAACTGGCGCAATACAAGGTAGAACAGCGCGGAAGCCACTGCTAGGACTGTGGTGTTCACAACATGATAACCCAACGGCTCAAGACCAAAGAGCTTGTACAGAATCGCCATGTATAGTATCTGGCCGGGGCGAAATACCTCGACGTGGTGACGGAGGTGAACGAGGGACAACATCGATGCTAAAATTACGTGACGGGAAAATCGGCTAAAAGACGCCAGGAACGCCCAGTCATCACTATAGAAACCAAGCCCCGTGATATAAGGAGAGCACGATAGCCCAATGAGCCCAGTCAGGAATAGACAGTCGATGCAAGCCGATCGCAGGTGCTGACGCCCTGGGTTGCTCATGAACTTATGACTCCGATTTGAGCATCACACTGGAACGCGCTTTGGCTCTCCGCCCAAGACCGCGATTTTAGCGTGGACGGAGAGCCGTTATCTGAATTCATTGGAGCGGGATCTCGCAAAAACAGGTCCTTTATTTACAGAATCAAAATTGTCGCGACTAACGCACGAACAGCAGAACGATTAAAAACCGTAGCGTTTCGGCCATTCCCTGGCTGGGCCACCTAGGCGCGCTGCGCAGGCCTTCAACTCCTTCTTGAAGAAGTGAGCCAGATGCGATCGGACTTGGTCTGTGAGCGGTAGCTTTTCCACCCCAGCCCAATTGTTGTGATCCGCCTTTAGCGGACCACTTGGTTCGTCCGGATCGGCGCCCAGGAAATTGAGGATCGAGCGCCGCAGTTCAATGGGATTTGTTTTCAAGTCATCAAAGAAATAAATGCCGAACCGCTCTGGACGAACATAGCGCTTCCATCGCGCAACAATCACGCTTGGGTACGAGCGCAAGAGCATGCCTCGGCGGAGCAAATTCCGATTCACCTGATCGATATCGGTCGCGTCAAACGGCTCAATCTGGCGCCAACGCACCTCCATGGACAAATGCGACCACACTCGCTCCACCGGATCACGCGCCAGAAAGATTATCTTTAAGTTTGGGAAATATCCGATAATTCGGCGGATGATTTTAGTGCTCAGCGTCGAATAGTTTGGCGAAATATCACCGGAGAGGAGCGATGCCTTGGGTTCGAACAGTTGTGCATAATTCTCCAGGTCGATATGCGGTCTCGCACTGAGGCTCTTTAGGCTCTCCAGAAAGCGAAGATCGCGTTCGTCTCTGCGCCGCGGGGCAAATGCCCGTTGAACTCTGCTTAGTTGATCAAAATAATGCAATTCCTTTACAGGCGGCATCCAGAAATCCGGATGCGAGTCGAGTTGTTGGTAAAGCCATGTCGTTCCACCTTTGTGTGCTCCGATGCACAAAAAATCTGGCCCCGCGTCGCCCGTCAAAGACCGCCTTCCTCTCTCATCGTCGCCGACGCGTACTTTAAATCGCCGAACCCAATGCATAGCTGCATTACTCTCTCTTCGGTATCCAAAACGCAAGAATTCGAATTCAACTCGTGCCTATAGAGGACGAAGCCTGGCAGCATTCCCATGAAATTTTGTCCAAAGAGGTTGATTAGCTCGGAGCATCGGGAACCGGTTGCGCGAGCGGCCAGCGAATCGCAAATTGCGGCGAATGCAAGACAATGTTAACCCTCGGATTTTTCTTCTCTCCCCTGCTTATGCCGGTGGCCGGCGAGCGCGGATGATCCTGAGCGACCGATCTCGATCTGATCTTGCAAAGAAATTGCGCAGCAAACGCGGCGCGACAATTGGGGAGGTGTTTACGTTTCTAAGCGGACTCTATTTCCGAGGAAAAATCGCTTACGCAAATGCATTCGCTCATCCGGCTAACGGAATACCTGGCGCGTTTGTTATTACACCTACACGTGGCTTAGTTGACGTGAAGAAATGCATTCGCCTGCGGGATTTGCAGGAGTTTGCCGGGGCCAAAATCGACGAAAATGATTCACGCTACCGAAGGGCGCTCGAGCGGGACGCAAGGCAACTCGCGAAGAAATTGTCGCCTCAAACGGATGTCGTTTTACTGGGCAGCATCGCTAGCGGGAAATACGTCGATGTTCTTCTGGCGATTCTTAAAGAGCGCTTGCGCTTCCCTGCGGATTTCGTCGGACGCGGTGACATGAGCCGCGGTGGCCTGCTGTTACGTTGCGCGGTGGATCGGCAAGAGCTTCGATACACTGCGGTGGGAGGCGCCATTGTTAATGGAAAGCGTCCTCCCAAACTTGTGCCCAGAAGGTATTCGAACAAGTGGCGCCAAGAAGGCGGTGACGAGTCCAAGGGCTAGCTTCGTCCAGAATTATTTTGCATCGCAGGCCAATGTAGGCCTATGCTGAAACTTCTTCACTTATGGACGTGAGTGGCACCATCCGCGCGATCCTGAATCAAAAAAGCGGCGAGGTTTTTTCGATTTCGCCAGACGCAACCGTTTTCGAAGCAGTAGAGGTAATGGATGCGAAGAACGTCGGCGCGCTTTTAGTCATGGAGCAGGAGCGGGTGGTGGGAATCATTTCCGAACGCGACTACACGCGCAAAGTGGTCCTGCGGGGGAAGCGCTCGCGCGAAATAAAGGTCGCCGAGATTATGTCAACGAATGTAACTGTCACGCATCCCCGTGAGCCGGTCGAAAAATGTCTGCGTCTCATGACCGACAAGCATATTCGCCATTTGCCAGTGCTCGAGGATGACAAAGTTGTAGGCGTAATTTCCATCGGAGATTTGGTGAAGCACGTTATTTCCTGCCAAAGCGCAGCGATCGCACATTTGGAACATTACATCCACGGCGGATATACGGGGTGATTCTGGCATCGCTATGCCAGGCCGCGATCACCGATCGCGGCTACAGCGTCCAAACGGTTTTCCCGCCGACAATCGTTCGCACTGCGCGACCTTTCAGTTTCCAGCCGCCGAACGGTGAGTTGCGAGAGGCCGATTCAAACCGATCGACGCTCACTGTCCACTCCAATCCCGGATTAACCAGCGTTACATCACCCCGTGCACCAACGGACAACGTGCCGGCGTCAATCTTTAACAAACGCGCTGGCTCGACTGTGTACATCGCGATCACGCGGGCGATATCGATCTTATTATGCTTGTGCACGAGCTGATCGAGAAATAAACCGAGCTCCGTCTCCAATCCAATGATGCCAAACGGCGCAGCATCAAATTCCACTTCTTTCTCAAACTCGGCATGCGGCGCGTGATCGGAACATAAAATCGATAGCGTTCCATCTGCGATTCCCTCCAGCAGCGCATCGACATCCGTCTGCGATCGCAAGGGCGGGTTCATTTTGTAATTCGTATCGAAATGCTGGATCGCTTCGTCGGTTAACGTGATGTGATGCGGGCACACTTCGCCACTGATTTTTATACCGCGCGCTCGCGCCTCCCGGATCAGCCGCACACTTCCAGCTGTAGTGATGTGCTGGCAATGAATGTGATGATCGCAAAGTTCTGCGAGCAAAATGTTGCGCATGACCATTGCTTCCTCGCCAGCGGCCGGCCAGCCGGGTAAGCCGAGCAATATGCTCCAGTAACCTTCGTGCACGACGCCGTTGCCGACCAAATTGTAATCCTGGCAATGGTCCAGCACGGGCAGACCCACCATGCGCGCATATTCGACCGCGCGGCGCATCACCTCGTGATTTTGAACACAGTAACCATCGTCTGAGATCGCCACCACGCCCGCCTGCGCAAGTGAGCCGATCGGAGACAATTCTTCGCCACCGAGATTTTTTGAAATCGCGCCGCTGGGCAAAACGTTCACGCACGCAACAGCCGCCGCCCGATCTTTGATCCATGCGATCGTGCTGGGATTATCCGCTGCTGGTGAAGTATTCGGCATGCAGAGAACTGTTGTAAATCCGCCGGCTGCAGCAGCGCGTGCACCCGACTCGATCGTTTCCTTGTGACTGAATCCCGGCTCGCGCAGATGCACGTGCATGTCGATCAAGCCGGGACAGACGATGAGATCGCGCGCGTCGATTTCCTCGGGTTGAGAGTTGAGAGTTGAGAGTTGAGAGACGTCCGCGATTTTTCCGTCAATAATCAGAAGATCAACAATTTCGTCTTGTTTGTTTGCGGGATCGATGACCCTGCCGTTGCGGATAACCGTCGCAGTCATTTCTGGGGAGAACACGCGTCTCGCGTGTTGGCGAGGGCGTCCTCGCGATTGCGAACTTTTATTGGAACTTCGGGCGATGGAGCATAACGATGCAGAAGGAAAGCCTGTTTCGGCGTGACGCCGAAACCAGCACGCGAGACGCGTGCGCTCCCCAGATTCGCGTGCGCCAGCTTGCTCACGTCGCAATTCCCCCGCAGAGGTAAAGGACGGCCATACGAACAGCCAGACCGTTAGTGACTTGATCGAGAATGACGCTTTGCAAACCATCGGCGACCTCGCTGTCGATCTCGACTCCGCGGTTGATCGGACCAGGATGCATGATCAGGCAATCCGGTTTCAGAAGCTTTGCACGCTTCTTTGTGAGGCCAAACAAGCGGATGTATTCGCCGATTCCAGGGAAATATTCTTTGCGCTGGCGCTCATGCTGGATTCGCAAAAGATTCACCACGTCGGCTTGGGGCAGCACGTCGTCAATCTTATGCGAAACTTCAACGCCGAGTTTTTCAAACTCGCGCGGCACAAGCGTACTCGGCCCAACCAGCGTCACGCGTGCGCCAAGTTTAAGCAGACCGAAAATATTCGAGCGTGCCACGCGACTGAACAAAATGTCGCCGATGATCGCCACGCGTAGCTCTGCGATTTTTCCTCTCCGTTCGCGGATCGTATACAGATCCAGAAGCGCTTGCGTCGGGTGTTCGTGCGCACCGTCGCCAGCGTTGACTACGCTGGCTTTCAGCCGATTTGCCAAAAACTGTGGTGCGCCCGCCGAGCTGTGACGAAGCACGAGAATATCGGCGTGTAGTGCCTGCAGATTGCGCGCGGTGTCTTTGAGCGTTTCGCCTTTGGTTAGGCTGGAAGTAGTCGCCGAGATATTGATCACGTCGGCACTCAAGCGAAATGCAGCCAGCTCGAAAGAAGTGCGCGTCCGCGTACTTGGTTCGACAAAAAAGTTCACCAACGTTTTTCCGCGCAGAGCTGGAACTTTTTTGATCTCGCGAGTTCCGACTTGTTTGAATGCATCGGCGGTTTCGAGAATAAAATTGATTTCATCGGCCGACAGCTCACGTAGGCCGAGCAGATCTTTGCGTGTCCAGCGGGTGGTCATTGGTCAATGTAAATATTCATTCTCTCTCCAAGTGGACGGCATCCGGTTCACCGTCAGTCTGCTCAAGCCGTACCCGCACCTTTTCGCTACCGGATGTAGGCAAATTCTTCCCGACGTAATCGGGCCGAATAGGCAACTCACGATGACCCCGATCAACTAACACGGCGAGCTGGATGCGTGCGGGTCGCCCGAATGAGTTGATGGCATCCATGGCCGCACGAACGGTGCGGCCGGTGTAAAGAACATCATCAGCAATGATGACAGTGCGCTCCTCCAGCGGAACTGGCAGTTTGGACGCGCGCACGACAGGCAACTCGGTGCGCGTTCCAACATCATCACGATGCATCGCTACATCGATCACGCCGGTCTCAATATCGATCTTTTCGATCTCGTGAATAAATGCGGCGATCCGCCGGGCGATCTCCACGCCGCGCGAGGGAATTCCGGCGAGCACTATCTTTTCAAGCCGGGGATTCCGTTCAACGATTTCGTGCGCAATCCGCCGAAGCGCTCGGCGAATTGCTTCCGCGTCCATGATAGGGAGCGCGGCTGGTGAATTCTGGTTTGTTTGCTTCATGCTTCCTTGGCGACCTCGCGGTGTCGCGTTAAAGGAAAAATTAGGAGGCGGACTTTTCGGTGCGCGCCTCCTTTCTGCGTCGCTCTCTCCAGTTGGAGCGATGTTTCACGATCCAATCAAGCAGGGCCTTCTCAAAGCCGATGTCCTTGCCGGCCTTTTCACTTTCAATCCACTTGTGCTTCAGGATCTCCGCCCGCTCGGCGAGAAACTCCTTGTAAAGAGCCGAATCCTTAACGAATTGAGATTGATCTTCTCCCGAAGATGGCATCTCCGGTTCTTGTTTCATAAAAGTTGTAGCTAGTCAATAAAATCGAAGCGTCCAAATTTCGACGGGGTAACCGCGTTTTTTATTTAACTCTAGTTTGCGCTGGCGGTTTCATAGACACGTTACGGCAAAATCTTGCGCAAATTTTCAGCGATCTTTTTAAACTCCGCTGTCACGGGTGATTGTCGATCCCCACCTACGATTGGGATCCCTCGGTCGCCGGCCTCGCGCGTGGCAATGTCGATCGGAATTTGTCCAAGCAACGGAACACGCAACCGCTTCGCCTCGCGTTCGCCACCACCGCTCCCGAAGATATCGTAGCGTTTTCCGTCGGATGGCGAGACGAAGTAACTCATGTTCTCAACCAAGCCAAGTACGGAGACGTTGACTTTATCGAACATCGTAGCGGCTTTGCGGGCATCGATTAGCGCTACTTCCTGAGGCGTCGTGACGATGATCGCGCCGGAAAGGGCGACCGTTTGCACGATGGTAAGCTGAATGTCACCAGTGCCAGGCGGAAGATCGAGCACCAAATAATCCAGCTCACCCCATTCGACTTGCCTCAGAAATTGTTGGGTGTAGCGCGTCACCATCGGTCCGCGCAAAATCGCTGGCGACGTGTCATCGAGCAGAAATCCCATCGACATGAGGCGCAACCCGTATTGGTCGATCGGAACAATCTTATTTTCCTCGGTAGCCATTGGCCGTTCTCGTGTGCCGAACATAAGGGAAATGCTCGGCCCGTAGATGTCGCAATCGCACAAGCCAACGTCTACGCCAGTTTGCTCCAGCGCGACCGCAAGGTTCGCCGCAATAGTTGATTTGCCAACACCGCCTTTGCCGCTTGCCACGGCGATCACATGTCTGACTCCAGGAATCCGCGCCGCCACCATGCCGGCTCCTGCGCCTCCGGGTGGTGCGTGGATGTCGATCAACACCTTGGCGCTACGTACTCCGTTAATCGAGCGTAACGCCCTTTCCGCATCATTTTTGATCGTAGCCGGAATATTGGGATCATTAGTGCTCAATGCGAGTTGTAATTTGACCTCGCCGTTGTCGATATTGATCGACTTTACCAAGCCGAATGAAACGATGTCGCGAGTGAAGCCGGGGTATTTCACGGACTTCAAAGCGTTCTTCACTTGTTCCTCCGAGATCGACATGCGTGAACCTTACCTGCGCAGCGCGAGAGGTAAACCACGCGCTTCGTGTTCGTCGATTCGCTCTCTGGCAGCCTGCGCTCCCCGGAAGAGAACG
>QHNV01000043.1 GCA_003218535.1 Verrucomicrobiota bacterium | reverse complement strand
GGGAAGCTCGAGTTCGATCAACATTCTGGCGTTGCCGAAATCGTCGAGCCTTCTGGTGACACAAAATGCGGATGTCATCCGGCAACTTGCCAGCGTAATTCAGCAAGTGGATGTGGCACCGGCGGAAGTGGTGAGCGAGTTCATTAAACTTGAACGCGCTGATGCAACCAAAGTGGTGGATATGCTCAAGGAGATCTTCGAGAAGGGTCAGCCAATCGGTCAGCCGAGTCAGCCTGGAGTTCGCAGCGTGAGAGTGACTCCCCCCGTACCGCAACCTGTACCCGAAGTCGAGACTGCCGCTTTCACCGGACTAACAGAGGAAGGCGTTGTGGTGGGGAAAATCAAACTCACTGCCGACGTCCGCACCAACCGCATTCATGTCGTGACGCGACCGATCAACATGCCCTTGATCCGTAAGTTGATTCGCGAATTTGATGCCAACGTTGAGTTCGGACATCCGATCACGCGTCCGCTGAGATATGTTTCCGCCGGCGACGTCTTGCCCGTGCTGGTGCAGGCGTTGACCGAGCCGGGGGCGGCCCAGCCCGGTCCAGAAGCGGGTGGCGCAAGTCCGACGCCGCAGGCAGTCCGCGCGGCCACGGCGACGCTGGCTAATCCTTACACGGGCGGCACATTGAGCACTTCGACGACTGCTACTGGAAGTACCACCGGCAGTACATTGAATATCTCCGAGGAACTTACCACGCAGCCGGTTGATACCACGCCCAAGGCTGTCACGGTCGGCAACGCGAAGCTGATTGCCGATCAGCGCGCTAACGCAATCATCATGTTGGGTAGCCGCGAGGTAGTGTCGAAAGTGGAAAAAATTCTCGACGAAATGGACGTGAAAGCGCCCCAGGTTGCGCTCAGCACTGTGATCGGCGAATTGACCCTGCGCAACGACGAGGAATTCGGAGTCGATTACTTTGCAAAGTACAACAAAAAATTTGTGGGAATCTCGCGCAATACCAGCGTGCCGATTCCACTACCGGGCGCGAGCGTTGCTCCCTCCGCTTCACCCGGCACCGGCGGACTTGTCACCAACGGAATTGTCGATCCTGCGAATTTAATTAACTTCAGCAACATTCTCCAGACAGTCGCGAATGGAGCCAGTGGCACCAACGTGTACATTGCAGCAGGGAATTACCTAGCGACCATTGTTCACGTGCTCGAATCCACCGGGCGCTTCAAGGTCATCTCGCGACCGATGGTATTTACGAGCAATAACAAAAAAGCGATAATCGCATCGGGTACGGAAATCCCGGTTCCGGTGAGCTCGCTGACGAATGTCGTCGGCACCACGGTCACCGGAACCGCCGCGGTGGCTTCCAATATCGAATTCAAAAAAGTTGCCCTCCAGTTGGAAGTAGTGCCTCTGATTAATTCCGAGAAAGAAGTGTCGCTGGATATTTTGCAGAAACTCGACAGCGTAGCTGGATTTACGAATGTGAGTGGCAACCAGATTCCAAACATTGCCACCCGCTACATCCGCACGAATGTTTCCGCGGGAAACGGATCTACCATTGTCCTTGGCGGCTTGATCACCGACTCGAAACAAAAGAATTACAACGGCATTCCGTACCTTTCGCGCATTCCGGTTCTCGGCGCGCTGTTTCGCGGCACCACCGCAACTCACGAGCGTACGGAGCTGATTGTGCTCATGTGTCCGCAGGTGACCTTGACCAAGCTGGATCTTTACCGGCTGCGTCAAAAATGGGAAAACTACACCCATTATGGGCCAGAAATCGATCAGGCTGAGTGCCCAGAGTGCCCGAAAACTGAGACTGGCAAACAATTAAGCCTACCGCCACCGGATATTCCACCGGCAAAGGATATGTAGCAGTTTCACCTATTTTTTATGAAACAAATTGCGCTAACTTTAATTCTCGGACTTGCCGCAGCCATCGTGCAAGCTGGCGAGTATGACGTTCTCGAATACGATATTTTTCGCTCGGTCGATCCGCTGGCCCAACGGGACGAGTGGGGTCTCCTCCACCAGGGTCGGGCCGTGAACGCCACCGATTTTGCGCCAAGGTACCACTGGCGCTGGGAGTACTATTTCAAGGCGCCCGAGCAACTGGTTTTGGATCCGGCGTATGTGGGATCAATGCAGGCGGCATTGCGCCGGCTTGGGTACTATTGTGGCCCCATTGATGGCGTATTTACCCCGATAGTGGGCAACGCGATTGCGCGACTTCAGAAGAATTACTCCATGCGCGTCACCGGCACGTTCACCGATCCCGTGCGCCGAGCGCTGCGTTTGCCCTGATTCCACGTTCGCGCGCTTCAGGCGTCTCGACTATTCGCCAGAGATTACGCGTTGGAACCTGAAGGTGCTTGCGAAACACCTCAAATGGGTTTCATTGAGTTTCTTCTGCTCTGCGTTGTGCCAATACCATTCATCCCCTCTGAATGAGCTCACCGGCTAGCCAGTCGTTAATCAACTTGCTGCTCGAAAGTGGCGTCTCCTCCTCGGAGGAAGCCGCGCAATTAGCCTCGAACCCAAACGGCGGTTCGTGGGTGGGACAGGTGCTTGACTCCGGTAAAGTAGACGAGCAACGCTTCCTCGCCACCATCGGGAATTTCTTCCGCGTGCCGGTTGTGTCCATCGATCCAAAGAAGATCGACCGCACCACGTTGTCGATCTTGCCGAGTCGTTTCGTTTTTCAGCATCACATTCTGCCGATTCAAGTGAAGGAAAATTCGGTAGTGCTCGCGACTTATGATCTTTTTAATTCCCTTGGCCGCCAGCTCGCGTCCCAGCTTTTGAAGAAACCGGCTGAATGGGCGCTAGTGCCGCGCGCGCAGCTTTTGCGCGCAATGAAAACGCTCTACGGCATCGGTGCAGAAACATTTGACGAAATCCTGAAAAGCAACCGCGCGTTTGAAGTGCTTCAGGAAGGAGAAATCGCGATCGAACTGAACGCCGACGATCCCGAGGCTTCCGTGGTCAAATTCGTTAACCAGATCATTCGCGAAGCAATTCTCGAACGCGCGACGGACATTCACGTTGAGCCGCTTGAGAACGATTTGCGTATTCGTTATCGCATCGATGGAATTTTGCATGAAATTGCCGTGCCACCCCAGCTGCGTGTGTTGCAATCGGCCATCATCTCGCGCCTGAAAGTGATGGCGCATATGGACATCGCCGAACGGCGTCTCCCGCAGGACGGGCGCATGAATTTGCACGCGAACAATCAAGAGATCGACGTTCGCGTTTCAACAATCCCCACGGTTAATGGCGAATCGATCAGCTTGCGCTTGCTCAGCCGCGGCGAGCAACAGTTTAATTTTGAGCGGCTCGATTTGAGCAAGAAACAGGAAAAAATCATTCGCCACCTGCTCGCGCAACCAAACGGGATCATTCTCCTCACCGGTCCCACCGGCTGCGGCAAATCGACCTCGCTCTATTGTTTCTTGAGCAGCATTAACTCGGTGCAGCGGCGTATCATCACGATCGAAGAGCCAGTGGAGTATCGCATTGCCGGCGTATCGCAGATCGACGTGAAACCGGAGATTGATCTCACGTTTGCCAAGGGTCTACGCCATATTTTGCGACAGGACCCGAACGTCGTGATGGTCGGCGAAATTCGCGATATCGAAACGGCCGATATCGCCATCCGCGCGGCCATGACCGGTCACCTGGTTTTCAGCACGCTGCATACGAATGATGCCGTGGGCGGCATCACGCGTTTGCTCGACATGGATGTGGAGCCGTTTCTGCTCGCTTCGGTAGTTAAGTCGTTCATCGCACAAAGGCTGGTGCGCACCATTTGCCCGGACTGCGTGGAATGGGTGGATTACCCACATGAATATCTCGTCGAGATCGGTTTTCCTGTGAAAGAACTCGGCACTCGTTTCCAGCGCGGCGCCGGGTGCGATCAATGTCGCCAGACCGGTTATCAGGGGCGCGCTGCCATTTATGAAATTTGTCTTGTCACCGAAGCATTGCGGAAGCTGATCATGTGCAGGTGCGATGGCGGTGGACTAAAGCAATGCGCGATTGCTGAAGGAATGGAAACTTTGCGGCATGACGGCTGGCGCCGTGTTGCACAGGGCAGAAGTACTATCGAAGAAGTGGTGCGTGTTACACAAACCGACGAAGTGATGGCCGAAACCACTGAAGAAGCCGAGCCGATAGTCGCGGCCGAGGCAACTGAGATACAGTAAGAGCAACAATCGTTCCTCCGCATGTCATCCGAGCTGAGCGAGGGAGCTTTCCTACGATTTCCCGAATAGCTTTGGACCCAAATCTTCCTACTTCGGGATTAAGCATCCACACCAAGTCATTCTTCTTTTTCCGACTTCAGCTCTTGATCTTTTTTTCGCGGGAGATTGCATCGCAAGCACGCTCAAATCCCCCGCAAATTCTGGATCGCTTCGCTGTAATTCTCGGCGTGAAAAATCGAGGTGCCTGCGATAAGCACGTTTGCACCATTTTCGATTGAGAGCTTAGCCATCTCTGCGTTGATGCCACCATCCACCTCGATGTCGATCTGGCGCGCATGCGATTCTTTCCAATGTACGGCGCGCTTTACCTTATCCATCATCTCGGGCCGGAAAGTCTGTCCGCCAAAACCAGGATGGACAGTCATGACCAGCAGGGCGTCGATCTCATCGAGGAACGGCTCGACCGCAGCGAATGGCGTGGCTGGATTCAGAGAGAGACCGGGGCGACAGCCAGCGTCGCGGATACCGTGCAAAGTTTTTGCGACATCATGGTTGGCTTCTCGCTCTACGTGAACCGTGACTGAATCAGCGCCGGCTTTGGCGAAGCGGGATACAAAGTGATCCGCCCGCTGGATCATCAAATGCACATCTAGCGGCAGCTTTGTTTGCTTGCGCACAATGCTGACGATTTCCGGTCCGAAAGAAATATTATCTACGAAATGTCCATCCATAATGTCGCAATGGATCCAATCCGCACCGGCTCGTTCGACCCGATGAAT
Organism: Verrucomicrobiota bacterium; assembly: GCA_003218535.1. GTDB lineage: Bacteria > Verrucomicrobiota > Verrucomicrobiia > Chthoniobacterales > UBA10450 > Udaeobacter. The sequence continues at coordinate 30,442 of QHNV01000043.1, read as the reverse complement.
TTCATCGGCCAGTCGCGCAAAATTCGCGGCGAGAATGGACGGTGCGACAATGATGTCTCTCGAGATCACGCACTAAAGTAAAGCGCATATCATTGCCTTATTAAACGGTTAAATCTTACAATGGATAGGAAATCGCTTATCACGCATAAATGCGCTTGACGAGGCAACGCACTATTTGAGATTAGGGCGGAGTTTTTCAGCCGGTTGAATCGCACTCGCGAGAAGGTTCTCGGAATGTGACGCGCTTCGCTCGGTCTGGAAGCGCTTCTAATTAATATTCATGTTCAACGGACTTTTCGGCTGGCTCTCCAGTGATATCGGGATCGATCTCGGCACGGCGAACACGCTCGTTTATGTAAAGGATCAAGGCATCGTTTTGCGCGAGCCATCTGTGGTGGCTGTGCAAGCGGGCACAAACAAGGTGCTGGCAGTGGGCGACGAAGCCAAGCGCATGCTAGGCCGCACACCAGCAAACATTGTCGCGGTGCGCCCGCTGAAAGACGGCGTCATTGCCGACTTCGAAGTGACCGAGGCAATGTTGCGGCATTTCATTGCCAAAGTGCACAATCGCCGGGTGCGCGCACGGCCGCGCGTGGTCATCGCGGTTCCATCCGGTATCACAGAGGTGGAAAAACGCGCAGTTCGTGAGTCGGCGACACATGCAGGGGCGCGAGAGGTTTATTTGATCGAGGAACCGATGGCAGCAGCGATCGGCGTGGGCCTTCCGGTGCAGGACCCTGCCGGAAATATGATCATCGATATCGGCGGCGGCACCACGGAGGTCGCGCTCATTTCGCTTTCTGGGATTGTGTTTAGCCGAAGCGTGCGCGTGGCCGGCGATGAGCTGGACGAAGCGATCGTGCAGTATTTGAAACGCGCCTACAACTTGATGGTGGGCGAGCGCACGGCGGAGGAAATCAAAATCAAGATCGGCTCAGCTTATCCGAGCGAAAAGGAAACCAGCGTGGAAGTGAAGGGACGCGATTTGGTGGCAGGATTGCCAAAGACGCTCATGATCACTTCGCAGGAAGTCCGTGAAGCGTTGCTGGAGCCGATCTCAACGATTGTCGATTCGGTGCGTATCACTCTGGAGCGCTGTCCACCTGAGCTTTCGGCTGACCTCGTGGATCGAGGGCTCGTACTGGCTGGCGGAGGGGCGTTACTGCGGGGATTCGATAAGCTTTTGAGCGAGGAAACCGGTTTGCCTGTCCATGTTGCTGAAGATCCACTCAGCGCAGTGGCAGAGGGTACAGGCAAATGCCTCAATGAACTTAAATTTTTGCGTCAAGTGGCCTCAGCGGATCGTCAATGGCGCTAACTATTTTCAATTTTCGATTTTGGATCTTCGATTTGCGCGGCTGAACGCGCGGCCTCACCAAAGATCGACAATCGCTGATCGCACAAATCGCCAATCGGCAATTGGCAATCAGCAATCGCGATGAGTCGCACCAACCTCATCGCCCTGCTGATTTTTGGCGCCATTCTGGCGTATTTTCTGAGCTTCGGGCCAGAGAGCACACGCAAGTTCAAGGCAGGCGTCTATCAATTACTAGCGCCATTTTTCTCCAGCGGCTCAGGATTGCAAAAGCAGCTCACTTCTGTGCGCACCGGCCTGAAGTCACTAGATCAATTGGAACGCGAGAAGTCGGCGTTGCAGGTGGAGAATCGAGCGCTGCACGCGACCAATCAAGCACTGCGCGATGTCGAACATGAAGTCAATCGTTTGCGCCATGCGCTCAATTACCGCGAGCGATCTGTCTTCAAGTTGATCGCTGCCGAAGTGATCGCGCGTGATTCTTCAACTTGGTGGCGAACTGTAACCATCAATCGCGGGAAGCGAGACGGCGTCGAGCCGGACACGTCAGTGGTAACGGATGAAGGATTAGTAGGTAAAACGACGACCGTAAGCGATAGCATCTCAGTTGTGCTTTTGATTTCCGATGAAAATTGCAAAGTGGCGGCCTCAGTGGAAGGAAGCCGCGAACAAGGGATCGTCTCGGGCGAGCGAGTGACGACTGGGTTGAACCCGATCCTGGACCTCAACTTTTTATCGAAACAAGCTGACCTCAAACCGGGCCAAAAAGTCTACACTTCCGGCATGGGTGGCGTTTTCCCGTCTGGCTTGCTCGTTGGCGTCGTCAAAAGTTTTCGGGTACGCGAGCTCGATGGGCAAGCGCAGTTGGCGCCAGCGGTGGATCTCTCACATCTGGAGGACGTGTTCGTCGTGACCGGGCGCAAATGATTTTTTTTCTCCTGCTGCTGGTTTTGGTGGTGATTGCCCAGATTGCGGAATTCTTTATACCGGTCCTGCCGTGGTTTTACGACGCGCATGTGTACATTGTGCCAGTGATTGTTTTTTACGGGGCTATGGCCTTGCCGTTTCCGTTCATGCTGGCACTCGCTTTATGGGCCGGGCTTCTGCTCGATGCGCTCACCGTGCAGGTGATTGGCGGAAAAGTTGAAATCTCAATGGGATCGTCAATACTTCTTTACGGCGTGCTGGCGGGGCTCATGCACGGCCTTCGACCGCTCTTTGCCCGCGGCCACTGGGAAGTGCATTGTATTCTGAGTGGCATCGGCACGTCATTGATAGTTCTGACGCAATACCTGATGATCGCATTCCGACGTGGTTCCCCTGTTTTTACTCACGAAGTTTGGTGGCAAATCGGCGGACCCGGCCTCATTGCCATGGCGATCGCGCCGATTATGTTTTGGTTTTTACAATGGATGGGACGGATGACTGGCTATTCATATATTTTTGAAAGGGAGCGTGTCGAATGAATCGTCGTCGCAGTAATTCGCGTATGCGCATTCAGTTCCTTGCGCTGTTAATGCTGCTGTGTATGAGCGCGCTGGGCCTTCGGCTCTGGTGGATCCAGGTAGCCCACGGTGCCGAATGGACCGCGCAATTGCGCACCAGCTCCCAAGCAACTGTCCGAATTCCTGCGGTGCGCGGTGAAATCAAAGACCGCAATGGGCTAACGCTGGTCCAGAATCGCGCAAGCTATGAAGTGGATTTTTATTTGCCGGAAATGGTCAAAGGCTATCGCGAGCGCCTAGGTCCACCACCGTTGACAGAATACCGAGCGACCATCAACGGGATGCCAAAAGACATGAAGGAGCCGGATATCATCAAGATCGTTAATGATGGCATCATCCCGCGGCTGAACGATCTTGATCTGGCGCGCGATTACAATTCCAGCCGGTTGCAGCGACATTACCGCAACGACACTGAAGTTCCGTTTTCCTACATCAAAGATATCGATTTCCCGACCATGGCAAAATTTTCGGAGCACGATGTCGGATTGCCTGGAGTGGACATCGCGATCAAGCCGGTGCGCTCCTACGTTTATGGCGCGCTGGCCTCGCATCTCCTCGGTTACGTCGGTATGCCGGACGAAGTCGACAAGGAGGAAGCAAGAAAATTCACGTTTTATCAAGCAGACGTCGAAGGGAAATCGAATATCGAAAAGTTGATGGACGAATATCTGCGTGGGAAACCTGGCGTGCGATATTTGCGCAAAAGTGCCAAGGGGACAATTGACGGAGTCCTGCGCGAAGATCCGGCGAAACAGGGTGCGAATGTTTTCCTCACGCTGGATGCGAGAATCCAATCGATCGCGGACGAGGCACTACGGGCGGTGGGTCGCGGCGCAGCCGTGGTCGTCGATCCAAATAACGGCAACATTCTTGCGATGGCTTCCGTGCCCTCATTCGATCCAAATAAATTTATCCCGAGCATTAAAGCCAAAGATTGGAAAGCGCTACAAAAAGATGAAGCCGATCCGCTGGTCAATCGCGCGATCAGCGCCCTACCTCCAGGCTCGACCTTCAAGCTGATTACGTCCCTTGGCGGATTGCGCCGGGGTCTCGTCAACAATCGTTACAACTGCGGTGGTGGTGTGAGTTACGGCGATCACTTTTTCCAATGCTGGGTGGCGGAAAAACATTACACGCACGGCACCCTCGGGCTAGCCGATGCGATAAAGGTGTCGTGCGATTCCTTCTTTTATCAGTACGGCAACGCGGCCGGCATTCAATCGATTGACACCGTTGGCAAGATGCTGGGAATTGGTGAAGAATCGGGTCTTCGACTTACGGGTGAACAAACAGGCAATTTGCCGGGGCCGGAATGGATGCAAATTCACCATCCGCAGGAGAGATGGTCGCAGGCGCAAACGGCGAATGTTTCAATCGGCCAGGGCTATACTCTGGTTTCGCCACTGCAATTGGCGATGGCTTACGCGACGATCGCTAACGGCGGCATCTGCTATTACCCACGCCTGGTTGAAAAGGTCTTGAACCAAGATGGTTCTCCTGTGCTGGACGAGCACGGCAACGTGGCAGTGTCGCAAACGCCGCGAGTGCGATGGGATCTGCGGAAGGAGCTGCCGCCCGATCAAATCGAACTCGTGCGGAAGGGCCTTTGGAAAGTTGTTAATGAAGACGGGGGAACCGGTGGGAGAGCGCGTTTGAAGGAGGTACAGGTTGCAGGCAAGACTGGCACTGCCCAGGCTACTGATCGCGGTCACAAGGATACCGTTGCTTGGTTTGCCTGTTTCGCGCCTTTCGAGAAACCCAGGTACGTTGTTGCCGTCATGGTCCAGGGCGGCGAGCACGGCGGCAGCGTGGCTGGCCCGGTCGCTACCAGAATTTTGGAACGTGCGCTCGCGATGGATGAAGGAAAGTTCGATATGCAGGTCGCCTGGCTAGCGCCTGCGCATAAGCCCAACCCGTTTCAAATGCTCAAGGATGTGAATTATCACGATGCGGGACCAAATCTCGGTGGAAACGACGAAGAGAACGCTGATGAGTCACAAAATGCAACTGCTGAGATGGCCAACTCGGATGCGGCGCCCGATGTCGAACCCGAAGCCGATTCTCGAGGGCAAGTAAGACGGCGGCCCGCAGTTCCTGTGGCGCGCGCCGTTCCTGCGCCGGCGGCCCAGCCCCGCAACTTTTTCCAACGACTCTTTGGAATCCACCGGCAACCAGCGCCCGCGCCCACGCCGCCGCCAGCTCGGCGACGTGGAATACGATGAACTCTCGATCAGAAATGCTCTCGCGGAACTTTTCGGCGATTCGGCTCCTGATCGCGCAACCCATTCAGTTTTATGATAGACAAGGTAAGAAAAATTTTGGGAATTCCCTCGCGCAAAACGGGGAACAAACTCATACTCAGCGTAGAAAAACTCGAGTCTCGCGTCGCATTGCTCGAGAATGGCCGGCTTGAGGAATACAGCGTCGAGCGTAAGACTTCCCGGAACATCGTCGGCAGCGTTTACAAGGGCAGAGTCAAAAACATCGAGATGGGTTTGAAGGCGATGTTTGTGGACATCGGCTTCGAGAAAAATGCTTTTCTCCATTTTTGGGACGCGATTCCGGCCGCGCTCGACAGTGGAATCGAGGAAATCGACCGCCCGGCGAGCCGGCGCCCGCGGAAACGAATCACAGCAAAAGATATCCCGAACATTTATCCGGTCGGCTCTGACGTAATTGTGCAAGTCACCAAAGGTCCAATCGGAACAAAGGGACCCCGCGTCACCACTAACCTTAGCTTCGCAGGGCGTTATTTGGTCTTAATGCCATTCAGTGACCGGAGCGGCATTTCGCGAAAAATCGAAGATCCGAAAGAGCGGGAGCGTCTCCGGAAGATTTTGCGACAGCTCAATACCCCAGACGGTGTCGGCGTCATTATTCGCACAGTCGGTGAAGGGCAGCGCGCCCGATATTTTGTCCGTGATCTGCGCTTCCTACTGGATCAATGGGCCAAGGTTGAACAATTCATCCGCGATTCTCCGGCGCCGTGCCGCGTCTTTGAGGAGCCGGATTTAGTCGAGCGGACCGTCCGCGATTTTCTCACCGAAGAGATCGATGAGGTCGTCTGCGATGATCACGAATCGACCAACCGCATGACGGACATGGTCGGCCATATTTCACGTCGGGCGCGTAATCGCATTCGCTTTTACGACGGCGCCACGCCGATTTTCGAGGCTTACGGTGTGCAAAAACAAATCGACGACGCCTTTCACCGACAGGTGTGGCTCAAATGTGGCGGCTATATTGTGATCGATGAGACTGAAGCCTTGGTAGCCATCGACGTGAACACTGGCCGCAATAAAGGCGGGCGCGACGTCGAGAAAACGATTTTGCAAACAAACCTGGAAGCGGCGGATGAAATCGCGCGTCAGCTTCGATTGCGAAACATCGGCGGTTTGATCATAGGCGATTTCATCGATATGAAGAGCCGGAAAGACCAGCAGATGGTTTACAATCTAATGAAGGAACGACTCAAGCGCGACAAGGCCAAGACACACGTCCTTCCCATCTCGCCGCTCGGTCTGATGGAAATGACTCGCCAACGGGCGCAGGAAAGTCTGAGCGAGACCATTTACCAGAACTGCCCGTACTGCGGCGGCCGCGGAGTGGTGAAGACCTCTATGACTACAAGCGTGGAACTGCATCGAACTCTCAATACGGTCATGCGGAAATTTCAGGACAGCGTGCATGATTTCCGGGTGATTCTGAGTCCGGATGTGCTTAGGCGACTGAAGGAAGAGGATGAGGAATTGCTTATTGATCTGGAGCGTCGCTACGCAGGTCGACTTGTGTTTCGGGGTGATCCCGGCTTTCACCAGGAAAAGTTCATTATCACCGACGCGAATACCGGGATGGAGCTGAAAGCCTAGACCTCTTTAATTGGTGAAAAATATTTCTTGCAATTCTGCATCGCCCCCCTCAAACTCGCGGCATCCAGACAAGGAGCCAATTTCGTTATTGACTTTTGGACCCTAAAACGTTTGGAGTAGAAAAACTTAACCAAAAGGAGAAATAAAATGAAAAAACTGCTGTTGGCCTTTTGCGGCGTTGCTGCATTGGCTTCCATCGCGTTTGCCGGAACTGAATATGGCGGAAAGGAAATGAAACAGGTGGCTGCTCCACCGCCGTGCCCAGAGTGGTACGCCGATCAGGAGTTTAATGTGAGCCTGTGGGGAACCTACATTTTCACTCAAAACGACTGGCAAGAGGACCGCTACTTTTTGGCCGACCATGCTTGGGGCGGCGGTATAGACGCCAAATACTTTTTCCACCGTTACTTCGGCGTTGGAGTTGAAGGCTGGATGGTCGATGCCAGGCAGGCGCGCGAAAATGACTTCGTCGATTTTAGCGATGGAATTTTTGAGCGGAACTTTAAAAATGTGAACAAAGGCATCGGAGCCGTACTAGGCACATTGACCCTGCGCTTCCCGATCCACTGCACCCGCTTTTCACCCTACCTATTTGGTGGCGGGGGCGGGATCTTTGGCGGTGGCCAGCGGCCGGTCAATCGGTTCTTCCGCGAAGGGGCAGGCGGAACGCCTGTAACAGGACCCGGTGGGCTTATTAGCAACGGGGGCGAGGGCTTCGACATTCTCAAGACGGTTGGTCGTACGGATAGCCAGTCGGAGGGAATCGGCCAGGTCGGCGGGGGTATAGAAGTCCGCTTTACGCCGCACATCGGCTGGGTCAGTGACTTCAGCTGGAACTTTATCAACGGTCCAGACAATAACTTCGGCATGGCCCGCACGGGCGTGAATTTCGCCTTCTAATATCGGCGGTCGCATTTGGTTAAAGCGGCGTCCGGAACACCGGGCGCCGCTTTTTTGTACGCGTTAATCGAACTTCGATTAGCGTTGTCAACGCCTGATTTCGAGCGATTGAGTTTGCGAAGGTTTGGATGCGCATGAAATTATTGTGAATGTCATTCGTCGAAACCTTGGACAATTTGGCACTGACGAAATCGGAACTCGTGCACCGCTTCGAGCATCTGATCGCTCCGAAATCCGATCGAGAACTCGAAGCTATGGCGCAGGCATCGCGCTCACTCACGCTACAAAATTTTGGACGGACGATGCGTCTGTTCGCGCCGCTGTATCTTTCCAACGAATGCATTAACAACTGTCGTTATTGCGGTTTCTCGCGTGACAATCCGATCCTTCGCGTCACGCTCGATATCGATGAAGTCGTCGCGGAAGGACAGCATCTCGCACGCCAGGGATTCCGGCAGATCCTTCTCGTCACTGGCGAGCACCCAAAATTTGTGAATCGCGATTATCTTGCCGATTGCGTTCGCGCGCTCACGCCAGATTTTTCATCGATTTCCATCGAGGTTGGCCCGATGGAAATCGACGATTATGTCCCGATTGTCGAAGCCGGCGCGGATGGGCTCGTCGTCTATCAGGAAACTTATAATCGCGGCGTCTATGCTGAAATGCATACCGCCGGGCCGAAACGCGATTTCGATTTTCGGCTCGATTGCGCCGAGCGCGGTTACGCGGCCGGCTTTCGCCGGCTCGGCATCGGCGCGCTCATCGGCTTATCGCGCTGGCAGGACGAAGCGATCGCGCTCGCAGCGCATTTGGAATATTTATTTAAACGCTGCTGGCAGGCGCACATCACAGTGAGCTTGCCACGGTTGCGCCCGGCGGCCGGTGAATTCCGTCCGCTCTTCTCGATGACCGATCGCGAACTGGTGCAATTGATTTGCGCATTACGGATTGCTTTTCCGCAACTCGGCATTGTGCTGAGCACGCGCGAGCGCGCCTCGCTGCGAGATTCGCTGTCTGTGATAGGGGTAACGATGATGAGCGCTGGCAGCCATACCGAACCTGGCGGTTACACTCGGCAAGGCCGCGAACATCTGCATCGAACCGTGCGCGGCCGCATCGTCGCGCCGGAATACCAGGACGGCGAAGATCAACTCGCCACGGGCCAATTCGAGATCAGCGACGAACGTTCCCCCGCCGAAATTGCCGCAGTCCTTCGCCGTCGCGGACTTGAACCGATCTGGAAAGATTGGGAACACGCCCTCTGCGGCGCATGAAGATTTCAGCTGTAGTGGCAGTCTCCAACCATCGAGGGCAGGAGCCTTAGATGATGAAAATCTCGCTCAATGGCGAATCAGTTGATACACGCGAAGCAAAAACGATCGCGGAGCTAATCGACCATTACCAATTGTCGCCACAATCCATTTTAGTAGAACACAACGGCCTCGCTGTGCATCGACACGAATGGGCGGAACGACTATTGTCCGAAGGCGACCGCATAGAATTCATTCGCGTCGTCGCTGGAGGGTGAAATCGAATGAGATCCGATGGATTCGGAAATACATTCGAAGACTTTAGATTGGCAAAGTTATCGCACCTGAGAACATCCGCTGGTTGATTCCGATGTAGGTCTAGTTGGGCTTTCTCGTGTGGTTCGCGCTTCGAAAATCGTCGCCGCACTTTCTATTCCTAACATTCCTTTTCGTGTTTTTTGCCTCATCGGTGTCAGTCTTCTCCCGGCGGATTGGACCGTTGCGTCTGTTTTTGTTCGGGTGGCTCCTTCCTCCCATCTGCGCGGCTATCTTGACTCAGATTATTCGTTCTTCCTTTCGTCTATCGTAAAGCTCCTCAAAAGGCGCTTGGGATCTGCAGGCCGGCCATTCGGCAATCCCCTGAATGGCTCCAGCGACGAACAGACCTGGTTTGCTAAAATGTCCGTTTGGCCGCACAGGCGCGGACGCCTATGTTCCAGGCTGTGAAGCTTCTTCTGATCGACGGTCATTACTACGTTTATCGTTCGTTTTTTGCGATCCCGAATCTCTCCAACTCGGGTGGAGAACCGACGAACGCGATTTTCGGGTTTACCAAAACGCTGCGGTTGATGCTCAAGCATCTCCAGCCAGAGTTGGGCGCGGTGTTTTGGGACGAGGGCATACCAGAGCGGCGAGTGAAATTGCAGCCGGCTTACAAGGAAACGCGCAAAGAAATGCCGAAGCCGATGGTTCCGCAGCTCGATTTCATTCAGGAAACGCTGACTCCGCCGCTTGGGTTCAAAAATATTTCCCTGCCCAATACTGAGGCTGATGATCTGATGGGCTGTTATGCCATTGCCGCCTGCAAGCGCGCCGGAATGCAAGTGGTGCTCGCGACCAATGACAAGGATCTCTATCAGCTTGTCGGCCCTTGCGTGAAAGTTTATACAACAGCCAAAACCGATCTTCCATCGCCGAAAGACGCATTTGCCTTGCTCGGCGAGCAGGAAGTGACGGCAAAGTGGGACGTTCCTCCGAAGCTCATCGGCGACGTCCTCGCTTTGAGCGGCGACACGGTCGATAATATTCCCGGAGTCGGCCTCGGCCGAAAAACTGCGGCGGCGTTGATTCGCGAATTTGGCGGGCTGGAACAGTTGCTGGCTAACGTCGATAAGGTGAAAAGCCCACGTACCCGAGAAAAGCTCGCCAACGCTCGCGAGCAGGTTTTGCAAAACCGGAAGATGGTCGATCTGGATTGCCATCTCGATTTGCCCATGGCAATCGACGATCTTCGGATTAAGCCGGATTACCCCAATCTGATCGCCGCACTGGAGAAATGCGAATTCAAATCGCTGCTCCAAGAGGTCCGGGAGGAGGCAGCTCGAGCCGGAGCGGTTGCGCAGGGCGCTCTTTTATAGCGGCGGCGCGCCTTCGCTGCGCTGTGGAGTGGCGGGGATCCATTACAGGATACGAATTTTTCGTAAAAAAGTTCGAACGTGGCGCACGACCCGCTGTCCAACTTAACAGGTTAAGGCGATTCGGGCGGTTGCACGTGTTCCTTATATTCGTTGTTTCTCCTTAGCGTGCACTGCCCGGATCTTTTTCTTGTTAGTCGCCCTAGGCTGGTATTCGCATTTATCGTGGCGGGCGACACGCCAATGTGAAAACTTACATGCGTGGCAGATTGTTTACCAAGCCAAAGCCCGATCGGACTACCATGAAGCACCTCCGCTACGATCCAATCGCTGCCGCGCTCAAAGAAGACCTCGGCGACGGGGACGTCACGAGCGAGTTTTTCGTGCCGGATACATTGCACGCCAGCGGGCGCATCGTTGCGCGTGAAAAAGCCATTGTCGCAGGCACGGGTATGGTTGCGGAAGTCTTCCGGCAGGTCGATCCCTCTATTGATACGCAAATTCTACGCCCCGACGGCGAAGAAGCCGCGGCGGGCGATACGATCATCGAGGTGCGCGGTCTGGCGCGTTCCATCCTAAACGGCGAACGCGTTGCACTTAATTTCCTACAGCGCCTCTGCGGCATCGCAACGCTCACACGTCAATTTGTCGATGCCATTGGAAACTACACCACCAAGATTCTCGATACACGAAAAACTACTCCCGGGCTGCGAGCATTGGAAAAAGCCGCGGTGCTGGCCGGGGGTGGCGGCAATCACCGCTTTGGTCTGTATGATATGGTGCTAGTAAAAGACAATCACCTGGCAACCTTCGAGGGGCTCTCTTCTTTTGCCGAGCGAATCAAGCAACTCCGCCGGGACCGCCCAAACATCCGCATCGAAGTCGAGGCGGAGGATCTGGAACAAGTTCGTGCTTTTGTCGAAATTGAAGGCATAGACGTGATCCTGCTCGACAACATGACGCCGACGCAAATTCGGGAGGCCGTTGCGCTGCAAAGAGGCAACGTTCAATTCGAAGCGAGTGGCGGCATCACGCTGAGGAACGTCAACCGCATCGCGGCCACGGGAGTAGATTACATCTCGGTAGGCAGCCTCACGAATGCTGCCCGCGCAATCGACATCGGCTTGGAAATGACCCATGTGCCCAGATGAGGTAGCGGATCGGTTGGTCGCTCACGAGATGGAAGCCGATCTTGGCCGAGTTGTCGTTGGCCGGCAGATCATCGTGCTCGACGAAACCGGTTCTACTAACGACGCGATCTTGGAAATCGCGCTGCCAAGTTTCAAGGAAGGCTTGGTTGTGTTTGCCGAACATCAAACCGCTGGGCGCGGGCAACGCAGAAATCGGTGGGAATCCGCTGTTGGTAAAGGACTTTGGTTTTCCATCCTGTTGCGTCCTAAGATTGAGCTCAGCGAATCGCCGCGGCTTATGACATGGGCGGCAAAATCCATTTCTAACGCGATACGAAACGAATTTTCACTCGAATCCACGATTAAATTGCCTAACGACGTACAGATTCATGCCCGCAAAATTGCGGGCGTTCTCGTCGAGATGCGCGCCCGCGGGAAAAGCCCGCATCTGGCTATCGTGGGTATCGGGATCAACGTCAATCACACGCTCGAAGACTTTCCGCCAGGATTGCGAGAGCGGGCAATTTCGCTGGCAATCGCCTTGGATCGGCACGTGGATCGCCAGCGGTTCGCGGTCGCGGTCTTGCGTGATCTTGATCGACGATATGAAGAATGCTTCGGAGCGTCGATTTGAAAAATTCAAGTCAGCGATTAATGTGCCGGCTTCTTTTCCACACCGGAGCATTTTTATGTCGCAACATCGCAGTTTAAAAGGGTCGAGCACGATTGCCGCCAAGCGCAATGTCGTAAAGCGCTTCGAGCGCGTCGAGCTCCTCAAAAAGCGCGGCCAATGGAAAGACGACAGCAAAGTTATCGGCCTCCCCAAAACCAAGCCGGAAGCATAGGCTTGGCCCGCAAGAGCGACCAGTGACGAACCATCGGCGGCACCCGTCCACCGTTGGGGCAGTTCACTGGTCACATTCTTGGATGCGCCTGAATCGTTTCCTCGCAGCCGCAGGCGTTGGTTCGCGGCGTTATTGCGATGAGCTTATTGCCGCAGGTCGAGTTACCATTAACGGCAAAATTTGCACGAACTTCAGTGCACAACCGACGGCGCGCGACCACGTAAAGGTTGACGGCAAACTTCTGTCTGCCCAACCGCCGCTCACAATCATGTTGTATAAACCGGCCGGTTTCGTTTCGACCCGACAAGACGTGCATGTCCGTAACACCATTTTCGATCTTCTTCCGCAAAAATTCTCACGCCTTTTCAGCATTGGGCGTCTCGACGCGCAAAGCGAAGGCCTGCTTCTCCTTACCAATGACGGCGATCTCGCTCAAAAACTCACCCATCCGGGCTACAAGATCGACAAGGAATACGAGGTGACGCTGGATCGGGCTTGGGACCGCGAGCTGGGACCGAACTTGCTAAACGGAATTTTTCTCGATGGAAAACGTGCGCGCATCGAGCGGCTTCGCTCGCTGACACCGACGCGCCTTCAGGTGGTTTTAAGACAAGGAATTAACCGGCAGATTCGTCGCATGTTTGAAGCGGTCGGGTATCGAGTGAAACATCTTGTGCGTATTCGAATCGCAAACCTGCGTCTTGGGGATTTACCACGCAGCCATTGGCGCGTCCTAAGCAAACGGGAGATTGCATTACTACATGATGCGTGAGATGGCGGTTGGAATTCTGCGGTCTACGACCCGGAGTTGACGCTCCAAGCTCGCAGGAGCTTGCAGCTCCATTAAAATTACAAGATGACACTCGAAGGATGCAGCGCACTCATCACCGGGGCTTCTGCCGGAATCGGCCGCGAATTCGCGCGGCAACTCGCCGGCCGGGCGCGATCGCTCATTTTAGTAGCGCGACGCGAGCAAAAATTAAATGAGCTACGCGACGAATTAAGACAGAAGCATCCAAATCCCGTTGTTCACGTGCGAGAAACCGACCTAGCTGATCCGGCGCAACTTAAGGAACTAATGGCCTGGCTCGATCGCGAAGAAATCAATGTCGATCTCTTGATCAACAACGCTGGACTGGGCGACATTGGTTCGTTTGTGACTTCGGATGCAAGACGCAACGAGGAGCTGATGCTGGTAAACATGGTCGCGCTCACTTCTCTCACCCGCCATTTGCTTCCACAGATGATCCGCCGAAAGCAGGGAGGAATCTTAAATGTCAGCTCGTCGGCCGGCTTTCTTCCCATGCCTGGTTTTGCCGTTTACGCGGCGAGTAAAGCATATGTCACAAGCTTTTCCGAAGCGCTGCGTGCCGAAGTCCGTAAAACTGGTGTGAGCGTCTGCACGCTCTGTCCTGGTCCGGTGCATACGGAATTCCAAGAGATCGCGAAACGCCCGGAAGGGCCGTCCGACACTGGGCCCGAATTAGTTTACGTTGCACCCGAACAGGTTGTACATGAGGCGCTGCAAGCGTTGGAAGCCAACCGGCCCCTCGTCATTCCTGGCTTTGCAATGAAACTTAGTATGTTTTTGGTCCGTATCACTCCGATGCCGATTCTGCGCTTGGCGTCCCGGTTTTCGGCGAAACGCATATAGCGCTGCGACGGTATATTCAGTTTCAATGCTCTCTTTGTTCATGAATAGTCTTTAGGGATGTGAATACAAAAGCGCCTCACATTCGCACGGAAGTCCAGGTGATGTTTTTCGATACCGATTGCGGTGGTGTCGTTTCCAATATCGCTTACTTGCGCTTCATTGAAATCGCGCGCACACTCCTTGCCGAAAAACTCGGGCTCGCCCTTGCAGAAATGGCCGAGACTCAACGCTATCCCGTTGTGGTCCGGACCGAGATCACCTATTGCCGTGGTGCCAGACTTAGCGATCGGCTCGTCATCGAGGGCTGGCTAGATCATGTAGAACGCGCACGTTTCTGGTGCGCGTTTCGCATTACTCGATCGAAAGATAACGCGCTTATCGCTGAATGCCGGCAATCGTTGGCCCTGATCGCGATGCCGACGGGGAAGTTGCTCCGGTTGCCCGAGAGTTGGAAGAAATATCGGAACCTGAAAAGGAACAGCTGACGAATCGATGACCGCTGGCACGCGAACTTTGAGCATAGAAGAAACCCTTCTCGAGCCGTCGGCGCTCGCACCCCCGCCCGTGCGTCACGCGCTATTTGTGGTTCTAGTTGCGCTCGCTGCGCTTTTGCACGTCACCACGATCGGCTCGGGCGACCTGTACAGCGAGACGGAAGGACAGTATGCCGGCGCGGCCAAAGAAATGGTGGAAACGCATCAATGGCTGCTGCCTACCAATGACGGCATCCCGCGCTTACAAAAACCTCCTCTGCTCTACTGGCTCATTATTCTTTCGTTTAAGCTTTTCGGCGTACATGCCCCAGCGGCGCGTTTGCCAGTTGCCCTGGCGATTGTCGCCTCGGTTGCGTTGATTTTCTTGATAGGCGAGCGGCTCGCTGGTTACAGGCGCGGCTTCGTCGCAGGCATGATCTTTCTCAGCTTCTGCGGCACGTTTTTGCTGGGGCGGATCGTCATGCCCGAACCCCTTGTCACTGCATTCCTGGCAGGCGGGATCTTCTGTGCGCTTTCTGGTTACCAACATCGGCGGCATCGATCGGTCTGGTTCACAGGCTTTTGGATTTGTGGCGCTCTGGCCTGCCTGACTAAAGGTTTGCTTGGCATACTTTATCCCGCAGCGATTTTTCTCCTGCTTGCAATTTTCTATCGCGAAGCCCGGATGCGGTTTAGGGCGTTACTGCGCTGGGAATATTTGTCGATTTTCTTTTTGATCATTGCGCCATGGCATATCTGGGTCCAATGGCATTTCCCAGGATATTTTCGCTATCTGGTCAATGCAGAATGGCTGGGCCATCTGCGTGGGCTTGACGACGCAACGCACGATTTCAAAGGGGTCCAAGCGTCCGAATTTCTGCTGATGCATTTAGCATGGTGGTTTCCGTGGTCGATCGCACTCTTGCCGGGTGTTATTTTTGCCTGGCGACGTCTCGTTCGGCCGCGTGAAATCGAATTCTCCGACGCGCTTCTGCTTTGCTGGATCGGGATTATCTTCGTGCCGCTGCTCTTTCTCGGTCAACGCCAAGATTACTATTCGATGGGTATGTGGAGTGCATTGGCTCTATGGGCAGTGCTAGCATGGGACAGAATGCCTAGCAGATGGCGCGCCGTGGGCGTAATAGCCACTGGTCTTACCGGGGTCATAAGCTTGGCGTTGGCTTTTTTAGTCTCCGATGCCGCGCACACACTCAACGGCCATTGGGGCGTAATGGACAATCGCTGGACAGCTTGGAAAGCGTTGCACGACATGCCGGCCTCGACCTGGCTGATTATTCGTCCCGTATTTACGATCGCGGGGTGCTCACTGGTTTCGGTCTCGATCATCGCCTTTTATCTTGTTCTCAAGCAACGAGAGAAACTTGCCGCCATTGTATTGACAGTTGCAATGATTCCCGCCGGGCTTGGCATGATCGAAGGTGTCGCGCGAATGGCACCCTACTTTTCACTCGCCGAACTGGGTCGTTTTCTAAACGCGCGGCTTGATGAAAATGACCAGGCGCTCTTTGAAGGGCCGCTCGAAGATAGTAGTAGTCTCATCTTTTATTTGAATCGCAAATTTTTCATTGTGAATCAAAACCGCTGGAAAGAAGCTCCACTCGGCGAGCCCCAGGCTGATGTTTTCCTAAACGAAAATGCGGTGTTGGAAAAATGGGACGGGAGCAACGCCGTCTATCTCATTGTGGAGCAAGAACGTCTCAGTCACTGGAAACAGTTACTGACAGAACGCTTTCACATTTATCATCAGGTCACGGCATCCGGCACTTATGTCATGCTCAGCAATCAATTATGAGCCGACCGCGACTTTCCGCGCGCGTGAAGTGATCCACTCTCGATACGCTTTTGGTGAAATTTCAGAAGGCTTGATCTCGCTGCGCCCGCCCCAGAACACGTTCGTGTAAGAAACTCGGATACCGTTCGAAAGAAGATGCCGGTCTATTGCGGCTTTATGATCGAGAAGCCGTAGTTTATCCGTCCCGTGGGCGACCGCCATGATATTGACGTTCTTGAATTCCGGGCCTGCTTCCCGCCAATAACAATGTGTGAGAATGCGGTGCCGGCCTACTTCGCCGCCTGCTTCGACTTCGCAGCCCGGCGGCACCGCCCAATGAAAAAGCGCGTTGAATCGCGTGACGCGCACACCACTGGCAGATGGCTTTACATGTTCCAGAAATGTGGAGAAGCGGCCGATAACCTTCCGGGCATTTAGCTCTTCGGCGATCCGATAAAATTCATCGAGCAAGATGCCAGCTTCTTCCGCGCGCGCACGCCAGGGCGATGGCCTGATCTCTTCCGGCGAAAGTTCGCGCTTCAATGCAAGCAGAACGTCCCAGTCGCGCTCACTCAGCTCGACCGTTTGCACCGGAAGCATTTTCGCTCGGTGGTCCGCTTTGTCCCCGGGCTCGATCATTTTTCGGCGGACGTGGCCGACGCCGAGCGCAAAAATTCCTTTCGCCGGCATCACCCGAAAACGTTCGGCGCCAACTTTTTCAGCAAGCAGTTGGCAATGCTGTTCCAAGGAAAATCCATGCGGCACTTTTACCGTGGTCCATAGTTTGTAATCCGACCCTGCGGTAACAGTGTCCGTGGAACGTAGGACTACATGACCTGAAAATGGGTCGCGTTGGAACATCCAGTTGAAAGCACTGTCGATCTTGTCGTCAGGAACTTTCCACGCGACGAGCGCGCCATGGGCCAGATTTGTGGCCAACAATGTTTGACGGACGCGTCGGATGGTTCCGGCACGCAACATCGCTGCGATGCGCGCCATAACGACATCAACAGCTACGCCTGAGCGGCGCGCAGTTTCCTGGAACGGCTCGCGCACGAAGCCTTCGATTTTATCCTCGGAAATAGCGAGAATGCGCGCATTGATCGGGTCGTTGTGTTCGGTTGGCAGCATCATGTTCGCAAACTCACGCGACGGTCAACGGCCCGTCAAACACTGTCAGGCTGATGACTTCCGAGCGCGCGATGTGCGGACCGTGACGAACGCCTTTAGGAACGAAAAACAGCGTGCCCGCCGTGTATGCGACGCCAGATTCCTCCCAATCGCCGCAAAGAACGTAAGCCCATTCGTTCGCCTCTGGATGCGTGTGCGCCGGGATCGTGTGTCCAGCTTTAAACTTGCGGAGCATCACCACTCGACCCGCGCTTTCATGCTGGTGCAGAACCATCAGCTCAACCCCTTCATACGGCCCCGGCTGCCAGACTTTGTCTTTTCTCAATGCAACGTACGGAAACATGCCTTCACCGAAGCGGACTGCGCCGGATTTGCAAGTAGCAGATAAAATATCCGACTCTTATCGTCACCGGGCATCCCCTGCTCCTTACCGGCAACTATTCTCGATCTCCTGAATAACAAGTTTCTGGCACTGAACGCGTGCACCGGTTCGCATCCTAGCACTCTAAGCAACGGGAGGCTTGTCTGTCTGTGAGTTTTCTAAATTTAGATGAAGAAGAGCATGGCGTGGGGCACGCGGAGCCACGTGTCGATCTTCACTTTCTAACTCTTTTCCTCGTCCAGTTTGGTCTTCACAGCCGATTCGATCTCTCTGTAAAGAGATGAATCATTTTTCAAGGCCTCTTTCGCAGCGTCGCGGCCTTGGGCAAGCTGCGTGCCTTTGTAGTTCAACCATGAGCCCCGCTTTTCGATAATTTGTTTTTCCAAAGCAAGATCGAGAAGGGCGCCGGTCGAGGAGATTCCCTCGTTGTACATGATGTCGAATTCGGCCTCAGTAAACGGCGGCGCGACCTTGTTCTTCACGATCTTAATGCGGGTGCGGTTTCCGGTGACGACGCCATCCGTCTGCTTGATCGCGCCAATGCGCCGAATATCGACGCGCACACTCGCATAGAACTTCAAGGCCCTTCCGCCGGGCGTTGTCTCTGGGTTTCCAAACATCACGCCAATTTTTTCGCGGATTTGATTTGTGAAAATGCAGCAAGTCCGCGCCTTTGAAATAAGCGAGGTGAGTTTGCGCAATGCTGCGCTCATGAGTCGCGCTTGTGCGCCGACCGTCGCATCCCCGATCTCGCCCTCGAGCTCGGCTCTGGTGACCAGTGCCGCGACAGAATCAACCACAATTACATCCAGAGCGTTGGAGCGCACCAAAGTCTCGCAAATCCGCAGCGCCTCCTCGCCGGAACTTGGCTGAGACACGAGCAAATCGTCGAGATTAACACCGAGCCTTTTGGCGTACGCAGGATCAAGCGCGTGCTCGACGTCAATAAAGGCCGCAAGTCCGCCGCGCTTTTGCGCCTGAGCGATCACGGTCAGCGTAAGCGTGGTTTTTCCGGACGACTCAGGGCCAAAAACTTCTACCACCCGGCCACGTGGAAATCCGCCTACGCCAAGTGCGCGATCGATCAAAATGTTGCCGGTGGGAATGACATCGATATCGACAATTTTCTCGTCGCCAAGGCGCATGATTGCGCCTTCCCCATAATCTTTGGCTATCTGCTGAATCGCCAGATCGAGGTTCTTATTTCGGGCCGCGGTCAGTTTGTCAGCGGCTGTTTTTTCTTCGTTCTTCGTCGCCATATGAAGATCAATTTAAGTACGACGAGGACGAGGATTCGCCAAGCATAAAAGCGAGCATCTGCGGCTGAAAGAAAGAAAAAGGCCGCGAGCTTGCACGTTCGCGGCCTTTAGCTTTCGACAAAGCTGACCGTTACGAAACGGTGATTTTGCGCGGCTTGACGTGCTCCGCTTTAGGCAGAGTCAACGTGACGAGGCCCTGCTCGATTTTCGCGCTGATTTTATCGGCGTCGATTGACGGATCTAGCTCGAACGTGCGCCGGAAATTTTCCGGACGTGATTCGTGATGAATCAACGTTCCCTCTACTGTGGGAAGCGAACGGCGTCCGATGATCGTCAGATCGTTGTTCTCGACTGAAATATCGAGGCCGTCCTTTTTCACGCCCGGCATCTCGATCTCGAGCGTGTAGCCCTCAGCCGATTCCGTTACGCTGGCGGGCGGCGTAATTAACTGTTCTCCCTGCGCGCGACCACCGTCACGGGTTTCACGGGTTAAAGTATTCATGCTGAAAATTCCTTTCGGTTTGAGTTGATTTAGCTGACCTGAATTTGCTTTGGCTTCACTTCTTCAGCCTTCGGTAATGTCACCGTCAGAATTCCGTCCCGATAGGTGGCACTCACTTTACTGGCGTCCACGCGGGTCGGAAGCGCGATGCTACGGCGAAATGCACCGACATAACGTTCTGTGCGCTCAGCTTTCTCGCCGCCAGTGCTGTCTCGCTTGCGCTCGCCGCTGATGGTCAACGTCCCGTCATGCAAAGAAATGTCGATATCTTCCTTACGCATTCCAGGTAACTCAACCACGGCGACCACGTTGTCATTGCTCTGGTAAAGATCGAGCGCCGGTGACCAGCCAGTAAAAAGCTGGCCGGGGCGTCCAAAGCTCGACCAGAATGGCATTTCAAAGAACGAGTTCAACTCGTCCCTCAGATTGCTCCAGCGACCCAAAGCCGGCCAAGGCACTAGATCTGGAGCTTGATAACGAATTAGATCCATAATTGGGGTCTCCTTTCTACACCACATTTAAAGCTGCCTTCATGCCAGCTTGTGTCTTCTGTCAGCCCCGCTGTAAGACACAATATGCAAATAAGTTAACCTTGTTCATCTCTTGTTTACCGCCGGAGCGTATGCGTTAATTTGACGCAGAGACACGGTGGCATTTCCGACGCAGATGCGACAGAGTTGCGCAATTCCTCCTCTCCGCGTAAAACGTTGCTCCGGGAGGCGAACGCAATTACTCCCTATGCATGACGACCTCGACTCAGCGAGACGAGCATTTCATGCGCGCCGCCTTAAAGGAAGCCCGCAAGGCGGCCGGACGAACGAGTCCCAATCCAGCGGTAGGAGCCGTTCTGGTTGTGCAGGATCGGATCGTCGCAAAAGGACATCACCGCGAAGCAGGCTGTGAACACGCCGAGATCAATTGCCTGCGCAATTTCGGTGGCCCAGTGCCAGAAGAGGCGACGCTTTATGTTACCTTGGAACCCTGTTCCACCGTTGGCCACACAGGTCCTTGCACAAATGAGATCATTAAAGCTGGCATCAAGAAAGTAGTGATAGGCGCGATGGACGTAAATCCTCGCCATCAAGGACGAGGAACCGCGAAGTTACGAGCTGCAGGAATCAAGGTCCGCGAGGGCATCTTGGCTGAGGAGTGCGCGCGCCTTAACGAAGCTTTTAACAAGTGGATTGTGAGTGGGCGACCTTTCGTCATCGCAAAATGCGGGATGTCCTTGGATGGCCGCTTGACGCGACGGTCCGGGGAACGGCGCTGGCTTACCGATGCTACTGCTCGCCGACACGCGCATCGGCTCCGTGCGTACGTGGATGCGATTCTCGTGGGAGCAGAAACAGTACGAGCAGATAATCCGCGATTGACGGTGCGAGGAATACGCGCGCGGCAGCCTTGGCGCGTTGTCTTGAGCGATTCAGGCCGCTTGCCGCCGGCAGCTCATTTATTTGCCGATCGGTTCGCTGAACGGACACTGATTTACATTGGTAAAACTTTGGCAGCGGTGTTGAAAGATCTCGGGCAAAAGAACATTACGAGCGTGCTGATTGAGGGCGGCGGCGACGTCCTCGGCCAAGCATTGGACGCGGGTCTCATCGACAAGGTGCAACTTTATCTTGGGCCCATTCTAACTGGAGGGCCAGTGATCGCTTTTGCAGGTGTTGGAGTAGATGACGCAATCAAGGCGATGAGGCTTGATCGCATCTCATACAAACGGATCGGTCAAAGCATTTGCGTGATCGGCTGGCCGAAGTTGACAATGGCCGAATAAACAAGGCAACCTTTCATCGGACTAATTGTTTAATGTCTTAGAAGATACTCACAGGGAGGGAAAATAATGAATTGGAGAAAACTGCTCTTGATTGGATTGGTGGCAGCGGGAATCGCATTTGTTCCGGCGCAGCGCGCTGATGCTGGCGTATCATTCGGTATAGGAATTGGGTTTCCGGGTTATTATGGGTATTACCCGTATTATTATCCGCCCTATCCTTACTATGGCTATTACCGACCGTACTACGGGTACTATGGCCCTTCATTTTATTGGTACGGCGGACATCGATATTACCGCCACCACCATCATCATCGGTACTATCACAGGTATTACTAAGGCGACTTAGAATTGAAAAAAATCGAGCTGGCTCGAGAGTAATTTCGAGCCAGCTTTTTTACAATGCTGATTAATGATGCCCGAAGCCGAACGATGTCGTGACAGTGGCGGAGCTGTTTATTCACCTTTAGGCGACCCTGTCGCCCTGGGTAGAGGACTCGCGTTCAATGGCTGCTCAAGTTGGAATTCCTTCTTTAATTGCTGAATCAAAGTGGGTAGTTGTTGCTGTCGCTCTGTTTCGACCTGATGTCGAAGTGCGCGCTCCATTTGGCGCCGTTCTTGCAGATACCGCGATTCAAACAAGTCACGCCTTTGTGGATCTAGTGATAGGCCAGACTCGCGCAAGGCTGCTTCGGCTTCTCGCCTAATTTGTTCGCGCCGCAGATTTTCTCGTGCCCGCAGGAGGTCGCGCTGTGCAGGGCTCATCCGCATCCAGCGCTCCGCATTTCGCTGAAAAGTCTGGCGCTCTGCAGGAGGTAGCGCAGACCAGCGTTCACGAACGCTATTCGCCGACGGCGGCCGGCGTGGCGGAGGCCCCATTTGCCGAGCACTAGGTCGCTGCGGTTGTGCCTGCACTGGAGCGCACAACGACGCGTAGACCAACAAACCGACGATTGCTTTTACAAGGTTGGCTTTTCTTCCCACAAGCTGCCTTCATCGGAAGCGAGCAAGTCGTCCAGGTCGGCGACGACTTCAAAGTCTTGCGGGTCAATCTTTGCCACCACATCAGGCTCGTTTTCGGAAGGCCTTTGCCACGCAGGATGATGAAGGGCAATAATCGACCCAATCGCCGCCACGGCCAAAGCCGTTGCGGGTATGAGCCTACGCAAGCTGATCCATCGTCGCACTTGCTCGAAACGGCTCGCTTCCGATGCCTCATGGATTTGCCTCAGAACGTTGCGAGCGAAGAAGGGCGATACTTCTCGTCCGGGGATCCGGCCGAGGAGATCCCACAACTCCTGGTCATCTTCGGGTTTCATATTTCTTTCCGAAAATTGAACTGTCTAGACGCGCGAAAGTTGCGTTGGGAACTGGCGCCGAAATCAATATTTATATCCCCGGCGCTTCCAAGAAACCTTCGAGCTGCCGAATCCGGGTCGGGTGTCGCATTTTGCGCAACGCTTTGGCTTCGATCTGGCGAATGCGCTCTCGGGTGACTTGGAACTGGCGACCCACTTCTTCAAGCGTGCGGCTGTAGCCGTCCACTAGCCCAAAGCGTTGCTCGAGCACCTGTCGCTCACGATCAGTCAAGGTCTCCAGTACATCCTTGATTTTCTCCTTCAACAAAACAATCGCAGTCATGTCACTGGGATTTTCCGCGCCCCTATCTTCAATAAAATCGCCAAAATTCGTCTCCTCGCTCTCGCCCACCGGCGATTGTAGAGAGATTGGCTGCTGCGCCATTTTCAAGACTGCGCGCACCCGATCTACCGGTAAGAGCACTTCTTCGGCCACTTCCTCTGGCGTCGGCTCACGGCCGTATTCCTGAACCAGCTGTTTTTGCACCCGCATCAGTTTGTTGATCGTCTCGATCATATGAACGGGAATTCGAATGGTTCGCGCCTGATCGGCGATCGAGCGGGTGATGGCCTGGCGGATCCACCACGTGGCATAGGTTGAAAACTTGTAGCCCCGCCGGTACTCGAATTTTTCGACCGCTTTCATTAGGCCCATGTTCCCCTCTTGGATCAAATCCAGAAATGACAGACCGCGATTGGTATATTTTTTCGCGATCGAAATCACCAGCCGCAAGTTCGCCTCCACCATTTCCGTCTTGGCTCGCAATGCCTCCCTTAGCCAGCCTTTCAAAGCCTGATACTGCTCGCCATATTCGGAAACGGAAAGCCACAGATTTTTTTCCAGTTCACGTACCTTGTTTTCGAGGTGAAGTCTTCTTTTACGATCACGCGGCTGTTTGTCTATCTCGCCTTGGAGATAACGCAAGGTGTCATACGCGTCGTCGGCCAGGTGGACGAATTCTTCAGTGACCTTTTGCTTGAAATAAAAATCCGGATAGATGCGCTGGAGCGAACCGATAGCTCTTTGCAGCGATTTCAGTTTGCTCGATCGCCCCTGTGAGGAGTTAGGGTTACGCGAAAGCTGGCAATATTGCTTGCTGATCGAGTCACTCAATCGTCCGACTTGTTTGCACAAGCTCGGAAGCTTTTTCATGTAGCGCTCGCGACTCTCGATTTTCTTGTCCAGAATAACGCGATCGAATCGTTCTTTCCCCTCGAGCAGTTTGCCGGCCAAGTCGAGGTGAGCACGCACAGTGAATCCGAACCGATTAATGTGCTTCTGCACCATGTCCTCCGCTTCCTCGATGCGTTTGGAAATCTCGACTTCCTGCTCCCGGGTCAGCAACGGCACCTGGCCCATTTGCTTGAGATACATCCGCACCGGGTCATCGAGCGTGTCCAACCTGACCTCTGTCTTCTCTTCATCTTCTTCTTCGTCGTCCGCGTCTTTCTTACCGTCCTTGTAGCGATCCACTTCTGACGCCTCAATAATGTCCACCTCCATCCGCCGCAGTCGCGTCAGAATAAGATCGAGATCGTCTGCATCCGTGATCCCTTCTGGCAATGCTTCGTTCAAATCATCAAAGGTGAGATACCCCTGTTCCTTTGCCAGCTTGATCAGTTCGCGAATGCGAGCCTGAATTTCAATCGCTGAATGTAGAGCCGCCACTTCCGGTTCGTTCTGCAACCGTGCCGGCAGCACGCCATTGCGTTGTAGCACGTTTACCCGCGAAATATTGTGCGTCCTGCGTTCCGCGATTTTTGACTGTCTCCTGAGATTTCGCCGGAGTGTGGAAGATTTTTGCAATGACCGACGGCGGAATCGGCTGCCTTTAAGCCGTCGCGACGACGATTGTCGTCTCCCTCCCTTTGCTTTCGAATGCCTGGCCAAGTTTGTGCGGTTAAGGATTTGACTGAGACCTTCGATCTGCTGCCTTTGTGGATCGGCGATTTAACTGCCGTCTGCGCTGGCAAGCCGGCAAAGTTCGTGGAGCTGCTGTTGCAGGTCAAGAATTTGTTTCTGCAAATTTACGATGTCACCGGTACTGAGCTGCGGGATCTTCGTTCGATCCCTGGCGATATCGAGCTGACGCCGCAAGACGCTCTGCCGGATTCCCAGCCACCATTGCTCCACCATCGTCGCAGCAGCGTCGGGCATTCTCTGCAACAGCCAAGATGAAACCAGCCTCTCGTCCGCTGCCGAGAGTGTAGCCATAAAGGCGTTGAGCGAAGGTGCGTCGTCCGGATGGAGTTCGCTCTCAAGGATACGAACCAGAATTTCTGCGTCCGGAACTTGCTCGAGAACCTCGCGCCAGTTTTGTGCCTGAAGAAAATTTCGCGCTGCTTCATCTCGCAATGCAAGGAGACACAGCATCGCGATATCATGGCGTGGTCCGGGCGAAGAAGCCTGGGGTGGCTGAGATTCTCCCGCCGACACGGGACTCCACCGAATTCGCTTTGCCAGGAAGGTCTCGAAATCTGCAGTCGGAACAGAGAGCCGGGCGGACGCTTTATTGATCGCTTCACCCCGCGACAGCGGATCGTGCACTCGCGAGATGATTTCCGCCAGCCGGCGCGCCACCTGCACTTTTGCGCCCATCGAATGCAAGTCAACATCCGCGGTCTCGTGGTCTATCCAATAGTCAAAAAAATCGCGTGCCGTTTCGATTCGTTTCTCGAAATCCTCTTTTCTCTCACGCCGAATCAGCGAGTCGGGATCCTCGCCGGTGGGCATCTCCGCCACCCGCACGATCAAATCGTTTTGCAACAGCGCCTCGAGCGAGCGCTCCGCTGCTTTTGTTCCGGCGGCGTCCGAATCGAAGCATAAAACCACTTCGTCCACATAACGCTTCAGGATCCGCGTCTGATTTTCTGTAAAGGCCGTCCCCTGCGGCGCAACCACATTGGTGATTCCCGCCTCGAACAAACTAATCAAATCAAGCTGGCCTTCGCAGACAATCGCGACGTTCGCTTCAATCAAAGCGCGCTTGGATTTATGCAGACCAAAAAGCACGCTCCCTTTCCTAAACAGCGGCGTCTCTGGCGAGTTCAAATACTTCGCCGTGCCCTCTTCATCCTTCAGAAGCCGTCCGCTAAAGGCGATCACTTCGCCAACATCGTTATAAATCGGGAACATGATCCGTCCACGAAAGCGATCGTATGAAGCTGTAGCGTGCCCTGTCCTCTGGGCTTTTGACTCCTCGCTTTCGTCCTTCGTCTTGACCAGCCCACTCGAAATGAGGTCGCCCGTCTGGTACCCGCGCCCGCGCGCCCAACTGCCAAATGCATCCCATTCATCCGGCGCGTAGCCGAGCTGCCAATGTTTCGCGATTTCAGCGGTGATTCCTCGCTGCTTTAAGTACTTTCGCGCCGGTTCGCCGACTTCTTTCTTGATCAGATTTTCATGAAACCACTCCGCAGCCTCCGCATGCAGTTTCAGCAACACCCGACGCTTCTCATATTGTCGATCTCCATCGGCAGTCCCGCCCTTTTCGACTACCGTGATTCCGACTCGCGCCGCGAGCTTGCGCACCGCTGACGGAAAATCCATGTGCTCGTAATCCATCACGAACCTGAAAACGCTTCCGCCTACGCCGCAACCGAAGCAATGAAACGTCTGCCGGCTGGGGCTCACGATAAATGAAGGGGTCTTTTCCTGATGAAACGGGCAGAGCGCCTTGAAATTTCCTCCCGCGCGCTTGAGCGGAAAATACGAACCAATCACATCGACGATGTCGTTCGCAGCAGCGACTTGCTCGATTGTTTCTGATGGAATTGCCACGGGCAGATGGCAAACTTATCCGGGCCGGACAAATTGAAAACATGAAGATGGGGTTGTCGATCCTGGAGGGACGCCGTTTGTGTCGTCCAACCAATAATCTGGCCGCGCGCAGGCCGTCCCTCCAAGCCGTCTCACTGCTCATCACTACTATTGCCGCTGCGGCATTTTGCATCCTTCCCGAGACCGCTGATGCGCGCGATCTGATCCACAAAGGCGACGTCGTCACGGTGCCGTTGCGCGGTGAAGTCGCGCCTTCTCTGTTGGCATTTTTGCGGCGTGCGGTGAAAACAGCCGAGAGCAACGAGGCCTCAGCAATCATTTTCGAGATGAACACGTACGGCGGCCGGCTCGATACAGCCGCCGATATCGTGAACGTGCTCAATCAAACAAAAATCCCCACTTACACGTTCATTAACACAAACGCTGGCTCAGCGGGTGCGATTATTGCCATTGCCACGCAGCACATTTTTATGACGCCAGTGAGCGCGATTGGCGCTGCAGCGCCGATCCTTCCGACGGGCGAGGACCTTCCCGCTACCGCCAAAGAGAAGACAATTTCGTACTGGTCTGCGCTCATTCGAGGTTCTGCGATCAAGAACGGACATAACCCCGACGTAGCCGAGGCATTCATGAACAAGGATAAGGAAGTAAAAATCGGCGACCGTGTCATTCATCTCAAGGGAGCGGTCCTCACTCTCAATGCACAGGAAGCAACTGAACGGATCAATGGCAAACCTTTTTTAGCGGAAGGCGTAGCCGATTCGATTGTCGATCTAACCAAGAAAGCCAGCCTCGCGGGCAACGTGGTAGCGATCGAGCCAACTGGCTTCGAGCAGATCGCCTTTTGGATCACTGCGCTCGCGCCTTTGCTGTTGCTGGGTGGAATTCTGGGCGCATATTTGGAATTCAAAATTCCCGGCGTGACATGGCCGGGAATTATCTCGGCAGTTTGTTTTGCGCTCTTCTTTCTTGGGCATTATCTGGCTGGGCTCGCCGGCTGGGAAGTCGTCGCGCTCTTTGTCCTCGGAATGGTTCTGGTCCTCATCGAAATTCTCTTTTTCGCGCATACGACGATTGTCTTCGGGGGTCGTTCATCGTCATTGCTTTGCTCGCGCGTTATCTGCCCCGCACGAGTATTTATCGGCGATTCGCACTGATGGATTCGAATCCACCTGGTCCATCACTGGCCGGCGTGCCGCGCCAGTTCGCAACCGCGCTCGCACTTAGCCCGGGAATGCAAGGCACCGCGATCACCGTCTTGCGACCAAGCGGCAAAGCGCGTTTTGCCGATCACGTTGTCGATCTTGTCACTGAAGGAGAATTCATAGCCCCGCAAACACCGGTCACTGTCATCCAGACCGATGGGATGCGAGTTGTGGTAAGGAGCGGCGCGCCGGTCTAATGCTCGTGGCTGCCACAAATCGACATGATTCGGGCGGAATAAGCGAAATGGCCGAACAATGGATCATTCGTGTGCAGGGCAAAGAATACGGCCCTGCGGATATCGAGACGCTCCGTGACTGGAAAACGGAAGGACGCCTGCTTCCTGAAAATGAAGCCCGACGCCTGGATATCGATCCGGCCGTCAGTTCGGCGGAGGAAACTCCTTGGAAAACTGCGGCAGAAATTCCGGGGCTGTTCCATATAGCAGCGGCTGTATCAGCCGTCGCCAGGTTAGCACAACCGCCTCTACAACAACATCGCAGTCTTATGCAGATTTTGGCGGAGACATTCCGAGTTTACGGGAAAGGCTTTGCTCAATTCCTCTCTCTGGCGCTTCTCGCAGTTCTGCCATCGGTATGCGGTCAGCTAGCTAGTGCGTGGCTACAAAACGCGTCGAATATGAACGTCGATCTTCGCAGCGTTGCCGCAGGCACATTTGGCTTCTGCACGTTGCTGCTCACAATATTGCTTTGGCCGATATACATCGCTGGCATCCAAATTTTGGCGGTTGAATTTACTGCCGGACGCCGGATCGGTTTCATCGCCGCGGTGAATGAGGCCGTGAAATTCTGGCCGCGTGTCGCCGTGCTATGCATCTTCGTGTACGGCGTTTTCTTTTTGCTGACCGTGTTTGTGTTTGGAATCGCAGCAATGGTCGCGATCGGTGCATCTTCCCTGTTCGTCGTCTTTCTCGCGCTCGCCTTGCTCGTGCTGCAAGTCTGGATGTTCGGTCGGTTTTTCATCAACGTTCTGTTTTGGCAGCAGTTTGCCGTTCTCGAAAACGCTGGTGTTGTCGATTCATTGCGCGAAAGCCGCAGTCTCGCGCGCAGTGGGGGCGACCTTCCCTGGTCTCAACGCCCGTTGTGGCGCGGCGTTTTCATCGCCTCCATCTGGTTCGCGCTCGTGCTAGCAATGACGCTCGGCCCCGAGTGGTCAATGCTCCAGCATTATTTTAATGAGTTGACCATCACACAAGATCCGCAAGCGCTCCTGGGAAAACTTACCGCAACTCAGCAAACTCAAGGCTTCGATCTTTCAAGTTTCGTACTGAATCTTCTGCAAAGAATTCTCCAGCCATTACTCGGGATCGCGTTTGTCGTGCTTTACTTGGACAGTAAAAGCCACAATGATCAAAGCTGAGGCTCGTCCCCTCGAAGAGTTCCGGTCATGAGCCAATACCTGATTGATCGCGCTTTTACCGCAATCGGTCTACTAACAACCCTGCTTCTTTGCGATTGTTCCTCTCCAAATTTGGCGATTGAAGGCAACCCGATGCCCGAAAAACAGGTCGCGGCTTACATTAGATCCGTTACACCTTCGAGTGCATACGATATGGCGCCGAAGTTCTTGAAAGGCTACGCGCCCTTCTTCCCTGCAACGGAAGCGAAAAGGCGTCATTGGGGCTACGCCCTCGTTGAGTTCAGCGTCACAACCGATGGCACGACCGGCGATATTCACCCCGTAACGGCGACAGCTTATTCATTTGCAAAGAAAGCAATGGATGCGGTGCAAAATTGGCAGTTCGCTCCGGCCCGCAAAAACGGCCAGCCGGTCGCAGTTCGGATGCGAATGCCGTTCACCTTCCGAAGCTGAGCACTAAGTAGGATCGTTAGGGACGTTTGACTGCGAACCTCCATTAAATTGTCACGAGGATTCACAAGCCTATGGTTAGAATTAAGATCTGCGGCATAACCTCTGTCGCGGAGGCCAGCCTCGCCGAACGATACGGAGCGGATGCGATCGGGCTCTTAGTGGGCCGCCGGCATAGAGCGTGCGATTTTGTGAAACGCGATGTAGCGCGCAAGATTTGCCAAAGCGTAGTTCCTTTTATAACCCCGGTTCTCGTCACTCACCTCGAAGACCCGAATCAGATTCTCAGACTCGTAGATGCTGTGCCGTGCCCAGTTCTACAATTACACAGTGATTTATTACCTTCGGTACTAGCAACTTTGCGTGAGCGTCTCCGACCAAAGAAGGTCATAGGGAAGGTTAGCATCCAAGGTAGAGATGCCCTTGACCGCGCACGTGAAATAGAATCCTCAGTAGATGCCATCGTACTTGACTCGGTGGACCCTATGACAGACCGAGTCGGCGGGACCGGGAAAACTCACGACTGGTCGTTATCCGCCAAAATTGTCGCTAACTGCAAAGTGCCTGTCGTGCTAGCGGGTGGCCTAACACCTCAGAATGTCATGGAAGCGATTCATATCGTCAGGCCTTTCGCGGTAGATGTGAATTCTGGCGTCGAAAAACCTGACGGGCGCAAGAGCAAGGAACGCATCTTCCGTTTTATCGCAGCCGTAAGATCGGCAAGCTAGTATCCTTGCACTCGCTTCCGCCAGGCGACCGCCTCCCACAGGTGATAGCTGAGGCACGCTTGCTGTTCCTCAGTCTTGTTCGTGACTCCGTAACACCAGCGATGCGATTGTTTTGAAGTAAGAAGCA
>QHNV01000104.1 GCA_003218535.1 Verrucomicrobiota bacterium | reverse complement strand
AGCTTATCTGAAATTTCACGAAGAACGTCCTCAATGTTGAAGCGCCCCTCTTCGCGCGCGATCTCGGCGTGCATGACTACCAGCAGCAAAAGGTCGCCCAGTTCCTCCCGAAAATGCCCATCGTTTCTACCGCGCGCGGCCTCCGCCACTTCGTAAGCTTCTTCGATGACTGCCGGCAACAGCGATTCATGCGTTTGCTCGCGATCCCATGGGCAGCCATCGGGGGCGCGTAGCTTTGCGACGATCTCGCAAAGTCGGTTGAAAGCTGAGGGTCGAGAGTTGAGAGGCGTAAAGTTGACGTCAAGTGACGGTTCGGTCATGCCGATCTCTCAACTATCAACTCTTAACTATCAACTAATTCAGATTCGCCAGAGCGAGCGGTGCGTGCCGAACTCGGAGATTTCGCCGGAGGATTTCTTACTAACGTAAATCGTGATCGTGATTACGGCGATGAATGTTCCGACAAGAACAAACGCCACCAGCCACGATGGGATATGCCCGATGCGTAGCGCGTAGTAAAACGAGACGAAATCGTTAATTGGCGCACTGGCATGTAAAAATATTTTCGTCAGCCACGCAATCAGAATCAGAATGAAAATAAACATGTAATTGCGTTTCAACCGGCGCCCGATCGCCTCCAGTTTGGTGATTTTGAAGCAGGGCAAAATCAAATCTTCGCACACCAGCTTTTTCCATTCGCCCTGAAGCATCTCGCGATTTTCCATTACCATGGGAACAAGGAAGTGCGCTTCGAGCATGCGCAGCCGCGCGCGGAACGCGTCGTAGAAACGGTAACGGCGCGCCTCGATCCACAGCAGTACCCAAACAATGGCCAGATTAAAAAAGAAAATGATGTGCGGCACTTGGCGCGTGGAAAAGGCGATAGTGATAATGGCGGTGCTGCTGGTGATCGCCCAGTTTGTGGTTACGTCCAGCCGCTGCCGCCACACCATGATCCGGCTCATTTCGCCCCGGTAAAAATGCGACATCGCGTTGACATAGCCCGGGTCGTAAATGCTCCGCTGGAAGGAGACTGTCCTCTCCTCCTTTGGAGCTACTGCTGTGTTTTGTGTTGCCACGACTTGCTACTTAACTGGATAACTGCCTTTGCAGGATAATCCAATAAATCTCTCCTCTCCCAATGGCTATTGCACTGGCTGATCTCTTGGATGAAAAACAGGTGATCCTACGGCTGCGCTCGCGAAAACCGGTGAATGCAATCCGCGAGATCGTTCAGTTGCTCGCGCATACCGGTAACATCGACAAGCCGGAAGCTTTTCTCGAACAAGTGCTCGCACGCGAGCGGGCGCACCCGAGTGTGGTGGAAAACGGCGTTGTATTTCCACACGCGCGCACGGATTTGGTGGGCCAAATCGTCCTCGGTATCGGACGCAGCCACGCCGGCATTCCCTTTGGCCAAAACGGGAGGCGTGCGCGCCTGATTTTCCTCATCGGCGTGCCGCAACAATTGGTGAACGATTATCTAATCTGTGTCGGCACACTGGCGCGCTTGGTCAAGGATGACGCGATACGATCGATCCTGCTCCATGCCGAAACTCCGCGCGAATTTCTGGATGCGCTCACAGTGGAATCGCTGTAGCCGTGTCTCTGTGAGACGCGCGATGCCGTGAGCGTTCAACACGTCAGGGCCACCCTTCGCACCCGCCTCCGCAAACGCTTCGGCGTCGCATGCAGCGAGGCGGCTACAACTTCAGCGCACGCCGGCGGAGCGCCGCTTTGCGCGGGCGCGCTCAGATTTTTGTGCGCCGCTCTTCACACCCACCTTTGTGCCGCCGACTTCGATACTGTGCCCTCGCCGCGCGGGAGGCGCCAGCGGTCTAAGCGGTCGCCGCCGATATTTCGTTCTGCGCCCTGCCATACCTTATATTCGAAACTACACCGGGACGCGCTCGCCTTGTATCTCGCCCGCTGGGACAATGCTGAATTTGTTCTTCACATATCGCCAAATCGCGAACGTGACGAACAAGAGATCGAGAACAACGAACGTCGCGACGTACGTTTCACCGCCGATGCCAAATCCGTAACTATGCAAGCCTTTGCCGAGAACAAAATTGACGCCGTACCAGGCCATCAACACCGCGAGGAAACAGACGACACTCGCCACGACTAGGCCGAATTCTGTCCACCAACCGGCAAGCCGTCCGTGGAGCGTGAGAATGTAACAAAGCAACGCAATCAACGCCCACGTCTCCTTAGGGTCCCAGCCCCAGAATCTTCCCCAGGAATAATTCGCCCAAACACCGCCGAGAATCGTGCCCGCAGCGAGCAGGAGCACACCGAGCTGAAGGACGCGATAAAGCCAGAAATGCATTGGAGCATCCGCGCGCGCGGTGGCAGGATTGCGCGCGTATCGCCACAGCAGAATGTGCCCAAAACCCATCGCGAGTGCGAAGGCCGCGTAGCTAAGCGTGATCGTTAGCACATGAACCGTGAGCCAAAAATTGTCCCGCAACACCGGCACGAGGGGATCGATGCTGGACGGCATCGCGATCGGCATCTGATGCACGAGCAACAACGCGATGAGCGTGACTGGCAACGCGGCGAGCAAATACACCGGCGTCCGGTAACGCGCGAAAAAGACCATCCCGAAAAACGAGACCGCGAACGAGACCCAAATGATCGATTCATACATGTTGGTCACCGGTGGCCGGCCGCCAATCATACAGCGCATCACGATCCCTGCGGCCTGAAACGCCAGTCCGACGAGCGCAATCGCCACACCGAGATTTAGCAGGGACTGCCCACGTTTGCGCAAATGCGCGACGAGCAAGACGAGAAACGCAATCCCGTAACACCAGATAGCTCGATAAAAACCGGCAAAATGATTGTAAAAATATTCCAGCCGCAGTTGTCGATCTTGCGGGTAAATCGAGGGACTCAGCGCCCGCAAATTTTGGCGTAGCTGATTCGCGATGTGGCTGAAATTAAATTCGTCACCCTGCGCATAGGCGTTGGCCAACGCCTGGGACTGACTCCGGATGGGCGCGAATTGCGCGTCCGTATAATAGCGCGCCAATTCCGACGGTATCACCCATGGGTCGGTTTCATTCTTCGGCGCCGGCACAATAAGCAAAGCGCTTCCATCCATCACACCGGCAAAAAGCGCCAGCCGCTCGCTGACGCTCAATGCTTCTTGTTGAACACGGTCCAGCGGTTTCTCGGCGCGTTTCGCCGCCTGCGCCTCATTTGCGACCCGTTGCAACTCCGCTGAGCCGGCTAATTGCGCGAAGGAAAATCGCCGCTGCGTTTTGTCCAGCCGGAGCTGCTCTTTCAATTTGCCGAACGAAACGAGCACCATCGACTCGTTCTTCCAATCGTGCGTTTCAAGCAGCGCGGATAAAACGAAATCGTTTGGCTCCCATTTCCGGCCAGTTGTATCCGTATATGCCGATCTTCCGGTGAGCCGGATCAATGTTTCTCTGGCAAACGTGTCCACCGGTTTGCGGCGGCCGGCATCCTGGATCGCGAGCAAGCCTAATTGCTTGAAATCTAGGTCACGTGTATCCGCTGCCGATAACTGCGATACCAGCGCGCCGGCTGCTATCACAAAGATGAGGAATCGCATTTTCAAGTGGTGCGAATCTAATTGTGGCCGGGCGTCGTGTCGAGCACAGCAGCAGCAATCCGTGAGCAACTGAACGAGCGTCTGTTACAATCTAGTTTCAATGCGTATCCGCGCTTGACCGTCGGAGTGATCCCAGCATAGTGCCGTCCTCATGCCGATTCTCTCACTTGGAAATGGGACGCAAAGAATCGTAATCGCTCGCCAGCCCAAGACGGAAATCCATACATGAAAAAAAAACAAAGCTCGATAGTTCCGATATCTAACGAACAGAAAACCCATCGCCGGCTCACGCGCAGGCGCTTCTTGGGAACTGGCATAGGCGCTGGCATAGGCGCTGCCTTGTTCACCCCACGGTTCACATGGTCTCGACTTGCGCACCAAGCCGGGGCTGGGGCCAGCCAATCACCGGCCGGCTTCTATAAGGGGATGTGCTACTCTGCCTTTCCGCCGCCCTACGACCCCTCGACCGCCAACCAGACGTGCATCTTCTTCGGAAGCGACATCGCCTACAACAACATGGCGCCGCTCTGGGGCACGGGTTACACGTCAAGTAGTGGCATGACATTCTCAGGCCGCAACGACCTGCAAACGCTGAAAGGCATGGGCGTGACTCTGGTTCGCCTCTACGACTGGGAGCCGCGCAACCCCCACCTGAACTTCCTGAACTATTGCACCCAGCTCGGCATCAAGGTCATCGCACCGGTCTCGAATTACTTCCTCAGGCCGGGTCAGGGCTTTGAACAAAGGGAGACGCTGATTCCAGCGCTCATCCGGTCTTACCGGAACGCGGCCGGTACCGATTATCACCCCGCCATCGCCGGCATCATCATGGGAAACGAACCCCACTTGAATCACTTTGGCGCGGCTCAGTGCGAGATTTTCACGAGAGATTGGGTACGTATTGAGCAGCGGGACTTTTCCGGCTTCAGCCAGCCGCTCATCGGCCATCCAGTCGATTTCGGCAAGCGCAATGAGCAGTTTCCTGCATGGGGCTTCTGGAAGTCGCTGCTGGAAGGATTGAAGAGTACGGCAACACGAGATCTGCAGAACCGGCTCTTCCTGGCGCCCCAACCCCAGAATGATGCCTCATATCTGTTTGAGAACGCAGAGGGCTCAGGCAAGGGCTATGTGCAACAGACGTATGCCGAGTTTCAGAAGCCGCTGCTCTTCACAGAGCTTGGTCATGATCGTACCAAGCCCAACTATCTGAACGTCGTCGACGGCCAGCTGAAGCAGTCGATTGCGTATGGCACGCAGCACCCCGAGCAGCTCCTGGGCATCTGCCACTTCCAGTTCGACGATAAAGTGTGGCTGTGCCCGACCGGAGGGACCTGCCCGACCGAGGGCTCGTTTGGCGTCTTTAGCCACACGAATACGGTGCTCTTTACCGTGAACTACGTGTCCGGGGATTTCACACACTTCGACACGGGGCCATGTACCAACCAGCAGCTGAAACCCGACCAGCTGACACAAAATCCGGTCTACAACACGGTCGTGGCCGATTACAGCTGAGTCGAATTTGCGGCTAAGCTTTCTTTGCTGCAGATTCCGCGGCGCTGATTCATTCGTTTCCATTTGCGTAAGCTGAAGTAGCGCGGTTAACTTGAGACCCGTGTTCAGCTTGACCATGCTCGGCAGCGGCAGCGGGGGAAACAGCGCGCTGGTCGCGACCGATCATTGCAAGATTCTTGTCGATGGCGGGCTGAGTGCGCGACAATTGGTTTTGCGCCTGGCAGAACGCGGCGTCGCGCCGGAACAACTTGATGGGGTGCTTCTCACGCATGAACACACCGATCACATCTGCGGACTTGAAGTTCTCTCCCGCAAATTTGATGTGCCGGTTTTTTGCAATCGACTCACGGCGGAAGCGCTCCGTTGCAACGGTCTCTTGGATCGACATCGGAATTGGCGAATCTTTGCTACTGGCTCCGAGTTTTCTATTTATGACATCACCGTGCAAACGTTTCCCGTGCCGCATGATGCGGTCGATCCAATCGGGTTTGCATTTTACGCCGGCTCGAGCGGACTCGGTTTCATCACCGATCTTGGTTATGCGACGAAGATGATTATCGAACGTTTGCGCCAAGTCCAAACCCTGGTGATTGAAACAAATCACGATGAAAAACTTTTACAGAATGATGCGCATCGGCCGTGGCCGGTGAAACAACGGATCCAGTCGCGCCACGGTCACCTGTCAAATGCTGCGGCTGCGACTGTGATCGAGGAATTATCGTCTGGGAAAATTAGGCGCGTTGTGCTGGGACATCTCAGCCGGGATTGTAACACGCCTGAGCTAGCTTTAAGTGCGGCACGCAGGGCGATTGCCAAATGCGGCAGCGTCGAGATGGAAGTGCATATCGCTAGCCAGTCGGAAATCAGTCCCCAATTTCGAATCGGTGAAACCGAAGCTGGCGCGTTTCAACCGACTTTCGAGAATGCGTTTTTTCAGAGCTGTAGCGGCGCTCTATGAGCGCTGCGACTCGGAAGCAGCGCTTGCGGCGTCAGCAGTCCACGAAACGTTTCTACGTTTTGGGCTGGAAGGCCCTGCCCACGGGGCATGGAGTGGCGCGTACGGGATTATGCCAGATAATTTGCATTTGTTCGTCGCAACTGACGATGAAAAAATGGCGCTGGCGAATTGGATGAAATTTTTGAAGAACATGATCTCGAAAGGGCTGCGTTTGGCGGGAGTTGCTCCGCCACATTGGCAGAAAACATTTTTCGATCACCTTCTGCGGAGTGGCGAGTCGTACTCAGAAAAGTGGAACTACGTTCGCGACAATTCGGTGCGGGCTGGACACTTGTAGACAAAGCTGAAGATTGGCAGTATTTGGGCGAGATCTTTGCGCTAGAATATCGCTCCGACTAATAAGCTTCGGCGGTCACAGACCGCCGCTACAGAAATGGAAATCCGTCGCAGGCACTGTAGCGGCGCTCTATGAGTACCGTCGCTTTACAGGAAAGACGGTCGCAGAGCGCGGGTACGGATTTAATCATCCGCGACGCGCTCGAATCGGACCTCCCGGCCATCATCGACATTTACAATGCCACCGTGCCCACGCGGGTGGTAACGGCCGACCTTGAGCCGACCACTGTCGAAGCGCGTTTGCCGTGGTTTCGCGAACATTCGCCGGACCAACATCCTTTCTGGGTAGCGGAATCCGGCGGTTGCGTGATCGGATGGCTGGACTTCAAAAAGTTCCTGCCGCGTTGCGCGTATCGCGGCACTGCCGAGATCAGCGTTTATGTCGATGAAAAATTTCGACGCCGTGGCGTGGCCCGGCGTATGTTGGCAAATGCAATCAGCCGTGCACCCTCGCTTGGGCTCAACGCGCTCGTCGGCCTGATCTTTGGACACAACGAGCCGAGTCTGAAATTATTCGAGCAACTCGGCTTTCAACGCTGGGGCCAACTGCCCGGTATCGCGCGGCTCGAAAATGTGGAACGAGACCTGGTCGTGATGGGCCGACATTGTCCCTCGCGGCAAGCAATCGGTGGATTGCCGGCCCTGCCAACGGGAACGAGC
This sequence comes from Verrucomicrobiota bacterium, assembly GCA_003218535.1. GTDB lineage: Bacteria > Verrucomicrobiota > Verrucomicrobiia > Chthoniobacterales > UBA10450 > Udaeobacter. The sequence continues at coordinate 2,538 of QHNV01000104.1, read as the reverse complement.
AATCAACTCAACGATTGCCTAAGCTTGATGCGCACGCTGATGCATTACCGGCAGGAGCCTATTCATTCGGCGCTTCTCAAAATCCGCAACAAATATTCCATGCTGCATCTGGATGTGCTGCTCCTGATCTACCATTTTGCCAAAATTTGCTCCGGGGCGATTCTTGAAGTCGGCGCGTTTATTGGCGGCGCCACAATTGCCGCGGCATTCGGCGTTCGTGATTCGGGTCGGCAGAAAAAGCTGATTGCAATCGAACCCGGCGGAAGCGTGAAACACAAGCGCCTCGGTACGCGTAATATCTTCCGCGATTTGGAACGTAATCTTGCCCGACAAGGCGTGTCGGAACTGGCCACTGTGATCAAGGGCCGCTCTTTTGATCCGGCAGCGATCTCCGCAGTCCATCGAGAACTCGGCTCAGATGAAATTGCTCTATTAATTCTTGACGCCGATGCCGGTAAACGGCGCGATATCGAGTGCTACCGTGATAAGCTGGCAAAAGGATGCTGGATGGTCATCGACGATTACCGTGGAGGCGATTCAAATGTAAAGAGCGCACCAAGCCGCGCTGACGTGGACGCGCTGATCACCGAAGGTTCCCTCGAGCCGCTCGGATTCTACGGCTGGAGCACGTGTGTGGGTCGATGGCGAGGCCAATGACGCCACAAAAAACCTAAAGCCTTAGGCAGAAGCGACACGAATAAGGTTTTCGAGAAATTTTCGGTGCGGCCGCAATCGGTTTGCGAATACGCGAGAACTGTTATAGCCGACGTAAACCCGCAGTAAGATCGACCGCACCGGCCCGATCCACCTTGAACGCGGCATCTTCCTCGCGGACTATTGTCGATCTTGGCATGAGGAACTTGAACTCAGCGGGCCAGCCCGCCTGGCAAAGCAATCCGATCTTCGAATTTTTTGCGTCGCTGAAGTTGGCGGTGGTTTTGCTGGCGGTGCTGATCGTCGCGGCGATCGCCGGCACGATTTACGAATCGAGTTTCGATGCGAAAGTGGCGCGCGCTTACGTCTATGGCGCCTCGTGGTTTAATATCTGGCTCGTTTTGCTCGGCGCGAACCTGACCGTCTCTGCTCTTTCGCGCTGGCCCTGGCGCAAACATCATCTGGCTTTTCTCATTACGCACCTGGGTATCATCACCTTACTGATCGGATCGTTGATCGGCCGGATTTGGGGAGTCGAAGGAACCATCACGCTCTTTAAAGGCGAGCCGCCCATTAATCGGCTCCTGGTCGATCAACGCCAACTTCGCGTCCACGATATCGACGGAATCGTGAAGGGATTTCCCGTGGAGTTTCTGCATCATCCACCGAGTCCGCAGCATCCGCGCGGCCTTGGTCTGCTCGCCAGCGGCGCGCGGCTTCAGATTGTGGATTATGCGCCTGCAATCGAAGGAAAATTAAATCCGAATCCGCTGGAGGACGGCGGCGCGCCAGCACTGCACTTCACGATTTCCACTGCGATGATGAACCAGCACCTAGAGAGCTGGTTGCTGGCCGATGATTCGCAGCACGGAAATTTTTCGATGGGCCTGGCGAATATCGAATTCAAACGTGGCACTGCGCCAACATCGACAAGCGCGAGTACGGCTACGAGCACCCGCCTTGGCGAGGCTACAGCGGGGCAAGCGATCACGAATCAGGAGGTCGAGATGGAGGAATCGATTTTCGCCTTTAGCAGAGCGCCGGATGAACAGATCGGTCGCGTGGCCAAAGGCGGAAGCACCGGCGCGAAAGTGCGTTTACTCCCTCCCACAAGCGGAAACAAAGGCGAAGTCGCAATTTCGCTTGGCGAAAAAGAGGCGCGCTTTGATGTTGCGGCAAATCTAGGGCGCGAGATCGGAATCGACGGCACGCCTTTCACGCTCAAGATCCACGATTACTGGCCGGATTTCCGGATTGAGAATGGCAAGCCAAGTTCGCTCAGCGATCAGCCAAATAATCCCGCAGTGCTCGTAACGATTCGGGGCAGGGGCGTTCCTACGGCAGCACTGCCCGATTCGCACGGAATCGGCAAACAAACGACCGCCACGGGCGGCCCGCCAGCGATGCCTGCGCCCGGCGAGGAAGCGTCCAACCATCTAACGCTATTCAGCGCTGATGACGGCACGATCTCGTACGACCTGGTCTCGCGGAAGAACGGTACATCGACGGGCAAGATCGAAATGAATAAACCGCTTCCCACCGGGTGGGCTGATTGGCAGTTGATCGTGGACAAAACCATGCCGCACGCCAGTGCATGGATGGATTTCAGACCGCTAAAATCCGATCAAGCGTCTGCTACCTCGCCGGATTTACCCGATGGAGTGCGCATTCGCGTCCAGCAGAACGGCCAGATATTGGAGCAATGGGTTCCGGCGGGGTGGCAGATCGCCGTTCCCACTTCGTCCGAAGCGACGATGGTTGCTTACGGCTGGAAAATCATTTCGCTGCCGATCGCGCTCGAGTTGCTAGATTTCGAAGTGAAACGCAACGAAGGAAGCGACAGCCCTGCCGGATTCAAAAGTACCTTACGCATTTCAACCACTG
>QHNV01000103.1 GCA_003218535.1 Verrucomicrobiota bacterium | reverse complement strand
GGCTTCAGCCAGATTGCTATCGAGTTCGAGGGCTTTGTTTGCCGCCCATCTCGCTTTTGGGAGAGATTCGTCAGCACGTTGACCTGAATATTCCGGCAATAGCACGTAGCTATCGGCGAGACCTGCATAGGCCGGAGCATAATTGGGATCCTTCGCGATGGCTTGATTGAAGTAGTCAATTGCCCGTTTGAAATCATTAACCGTTCGTTTTCCAAAAAAGTAGCGCCCTCTAAGATAAAGATCGTGCGCTTCGCTATTTTCAGTGGGTCGCGCCGTAATCGCGCTCTTCTCCTTCCCGCTGAGGTTCGCCTGCAAAGTCTCGGCGATGGTCTTTGCAATTTCCGTTTCAGCCGCAAAGATATCAGTCAGCTTGCGATCGTAAGTCTCGGCCCAGAGATGCGCGTCGGTCAGTGCATTGATGAGCTGCACATTTACGCGAACCTGGTCCGCTGCTTTTTGAACGCTCCCCTCGAGAATGTTCGCAACACCAAGCTGTTTCGCAATCTCGGAGAGATTGCCAGGTTTGCTTTGATAACGCTGCGTCGACGTGCGCGAGATTACTTTTAAGTCTGCGATCTTTGCCAGCCGCGTTAGGATCTCCTCCTGGATCCCATCGGCAAAGTAGGCGTTATCCGGGTCGCGGCTTAAGTTTTCGAATGGCAGCACCGCGATCGACTTCGCGGGCAATTCGGTACTTTCGCTTTGTTTCGAACTTCTGTAACGGCCGAAATAGAACACGCCGATCGAAATCGCGCCCGTGATGACCACGACATAAATCCAGGTGCGCGTCCGAGATCGCGTCGGCAGATGCTCGGCATCCGCTGTTTCGGTGCGCTTCAGTCCTTCCGGCGTTAGCTCGAAAGCCCAAGCGAGAATTAATGCAACCGGGAATCCGATGATCAGCAGCAGCACGACGAGCCGCACCGCCCAGTTTGGAATCTCGAAAAACGGAAAGACCTGCGTCGCAATTTGAATGAGCAGCCAGGCAACAACTGCGTAAGCCACCGCGACCCTGTAAACGTTGCGCCGCCTTAATTCGCCGAAGAATTTCCTGGGGTTCACCCTTCGATTTTCTGCCACATAGCACTCAATGGTTCAAGTCGATGCGCGTGAACCGGGTGTGTACTCGCTTCGGCTACCGCTTTTCACGAGAAAGCAGAGCGCTTGCGCTACAAAAACTACGCCAGGCAGGAGTGACTTTATTTCGGCTTCAGAGCCGTCAACTGATTAGAGACTAATTGCCATCCTGTCGTACCCTTTACCCAAACGTGGGTACTCCGGTATTGACCGCTCGTCGGTTGACCGCTGTACTGTCCCTTGAGCGTCACACGGCTCATTGCCACAGCGCTGTTTTGATAAACGCGCACCGTGGTATTTTCCTCTTCATTAATCGATTCGACGGTCGTCTGGCTAGATTTAAAATTTGCGAGGCGCTGCGCCTTGGTCATTACCTCGCCGGACGCATTGACAAAGACGTAATCATCAGCCCAGATTTTCTCCAGTGTCGGAATGTCGCGCCGCAGCAAAGCTGCGCGATACTTCTTGATCGTCTGTCTGACCTCTTGCTCACTCTTGCCGTCGGTTGACTCCTGTTGGGCTTGTCCAAATGCGAATGACAGCAGAGCGCCGGTGATGGCGGCGTACAGCATAATGTGTTTCACGTGTTGTCTCCTTTGGCGCTTGATACCAGCATAGAACGACGATTTCAATCCGATTTCCATGGGATTTTCATACAGCGCTTGCAAAGCAAATTCATCACGGAACAGTTGGCAGCAATGCCAGCTGACGTTGGAGAGCTAAATTCGAAAATCGAGCGCGCAGCTACTGACGGACACCTGAGAGGGTTCACCGGGAAGAACATTCAGATGCTGCTTGCTGGAGCGCCATCGGATATTTATCGACGATCGGTCGAGGAGCTTGTGAATGGCAACGAATGGCCGGAATTAAATGATCGCTTTTACAAAACGCTCGCGTTTGGGACAGGTGGTCTTCGTGGCCGCACTATTGGGAAAATCGTGACCCGCGCCGAGCGCGGTAATGCGAGCGAACGCGAACGGCCTGAATTCCCCTGCGTCGGCACGAACGCGATGAATTTCTTCAATATTAGTCGCGCGACATGGGGGCTCGTCGCTTATCTGCACGATTGGAACCGGCGCGAGAAAATTTCAGCCAAGCTGAAAATTGTAATCGCGCATGATCCACGATTTTTCTCAAAGGAGTTCGCCGAGCTTGCGGCGAAAATGGCAGCCGAAAACGGTTGCGACGCATTCGTGTTCGAGGGGCCGCGTTCTGTGCCGGAACTTTCGTTCGCTGTTCGCTATCTCAAGGCAAGCGCAGGCGTCGTGATCACAGCGAGTCACAACCCGCCATATGACAACGGCTACAAAGTTTACTTTGGCGACGGCGCGCAGGTAATCGAACCGCATGCGAGCGGCATCATCGAAAAAGTAAATGCGATCGCGTCCGAAACATTCACGCCATTGCCCAAAGATCGACAAGGGAAAGTGTCGCTGATCGGGAAAGACATCGACGAAGCTTACATGCAGCGTCTCGAAACACTCATTCTCGATCCGCAGGTTATTCGCGAAGCAAAATCGCTGCGGATCATTTACACGCCGTTACATGGAACCGGTAGCGTAATCATCAAGCCAATGCTAAAAAGACTCGGTTTCAATTTCACGGTCGTGCCAGAGCAGGACCGGTCCGATGGCCGGTTCCCAACGGTGAAATCGCCGAACCCGGAAAATGCCGAGGCATTAACCATGGCGATTGATCTCGCTCAAAAAGAAAACGCTGATCTTGTCGTCGCGACCGACCCGGACTGCGACCGGATGGGTGCAGCAGTGCGGGCAGAGAATGGCGAAATGAAATTGTTAACGGGGAATCAGATCGGTTCGCTGCTTGCCTGGTATCGCATTAGAACGCTCTTCGAGAAAGGTGTGCTTGACGAAAAGAATGCATCCCGCGCGGTGATCATCAAAACATTCGTCACGACCGACCTACAAAAAGCGATTGCGGAACATTACGACTTGCGCTGCGTCGAAACATTGACCGGATTCAAATACACCGGCGCGAAGCTTGGCAAATATGAGCGCGCGATTCCGGAACAACCGCGCCAGAATTATGTCGATCTTACTGAAGACGAAACACGGCGCCTTCGCCTCGAGCATTCGTCATTTTACGTTTTCGGTGGCGAAGAAAGTTATGGATACAGCGGCGCCGATTTTGTTCGAGACAAGGACGGTAATGGCGCGGTTATCATGTTTTGTGAAGTGGCGGCTTATGCGAAGTCGCGCGGTCAGACAGTGGATCAATTGCTAGATGAAATCTTCGCCACGTTTGGGTACTTCGCGGAGAAAAATGGCTCGCTGGTGTTCGAGGGCGCGGAAGGCGCCAATAAAATTACGCACTTGGCCGAATCGTACGCAAATGAGCCGTTTTCAGAGGTGCTTGGAGCAAAGGTAACCAGCGTCAAAAATTTCGAGACTGACAGGATAAAAGATGTGGAAGGCGACGAGATCCCGAAGGAGAAGATGTCGATCTTCGGATTGGAAGATGGAACGCGTATAGCTGTGCGTCCGTCTGGGACTGAGCCGAAGATCAAATATTACCTGTTTGCGCAACGCCGGCCTGAGAAAGGTAACTTCTGTTCGGCGGAACTTGACCAGATTAAATCAGAGATCGGACAAAAACTCGATCGGCTGTGGGACTGGTTGCAAAAGGATGCACAAGCGCGTCCCAACAAATGACGCGCGGAAATTGGCTGGCGAAAGTCCAGCAGGTCTGGCCGTGGCTGGCAGCAATCTGCACCGGGCTCCTTTGCACGATCTGTTTTCCACCATTTAATCAAAGCTGGCTCTGTTGGTTCGGCCTTACGCCGCTCATCGCGGCCGTTTGGTTTTCGGGGCAAAGTTCAAAGCAGCGCTGGCTGCGCAATTTGTTGCTTGGCTATACCGCGGGAGTCGTCTTTTTTACAGCTACCTTCAGTTGGCTCGGTTCGCTCGGGGTTTTGTATGAAAATTTTTGGCTTCGCGGCTTATCGCTACTGCTATCGATCTATCTCGCGCTCTACTTCGCGTTTTGGAGTTGGTTTGTTGGTCTGGTCAGGCCACGCCATTTCCTGGCTTCGTGGCGAAATTTGATGACTGCGTTTTTGGCTGCGGTCGCCTGGGTCACTCACGAATGGATTCGCGGATGGCTCTTCACAGGTTTTGGCTGGGACGGGCTTGGAGTCGCGCTGCACTCCACCTGGCCGCTTATTCAAATTGCCGAGATCACTGGTGTAATGGGTCTGTCGTTCGTGATTGTGTTCGCGAACGTCATTGCGGTGACAACGCCGATTCGTTTGTTTCTGGAGGCCAAAACGCGCCAGGTGCGGCCACATTTTGATCTCACGCTGACGTTGGCGGGGATTGTTGGACTTTTGGCCTTTGGCCTTCACGTAGCTGCCATTCCAAAATCGATGGTTCTAGCTCGCCCTCTTCGCATCGCAGCCGTGCAAGCCGACATTCCGCAACAGGAGAAATTCGATCCGCAGTTCAGCGCCCAAATCTTCGAACGCTTTTCGCGGCTGAGTCAGATCGCGCTGCGCTCCAGTCCCCCACCCGATTTGCTTATCTGGCCCGAAAGCTCCATGCCCGACCCCGTGCGCGATCCAAATACCGAAAGCAACGAGTATGTCACTCAATTTTCTGCGTCGGCAAAAGCGGATTTGCTGCTCGGCACGCTAGATGTGGAAGATCGACATGTTTACAACGCAGCGCTGCTGATCTCTGGCAGCACACAGCAGATGCAGATTTATCGCAAGGTGCATCTGGTGCCGTTTGGTGAATACATTCCTTTGCGACATTCGTTTCCGCTTTTCGCTGCGGTAGCAAGCAAATGGGTGCCCGGCGATTTTGATGCAGGCATGGATTACACGGTGTTCCGCCTCACCAATGATGATGTGCAGGTCGCACCACTCATTTGTTTTGAAGACACGATCGGCGATTTGGCACGCCAATTTGTGCTTCGAGGCACAAATTTGCTCGTGGACGTAACAAACGACGCATGGTTCCTGCGTTCGGCGGGATCGCGCCAGCATTTGGCGAATGCGATTTTTCGTTGCGTGGAAACACGCCGTCCGATGGCGCGCGCAGCCAACACCGGCGTTACTTGTTTTGTAAACGAGTTCGGTCGTGTGACGCAGATGTTACAGGACGAAGGAGGCAGCACATTTACTGAAGGCGTGCTTACCGGTGAGATCAAGATTCCAACGGAGCACGCACTGACTTTCTATACGCGTCACGGTGAGCTGTTCGCAAAGTTGTGCGCGGCGATCACGGTCATCGCGATTATCATCATGATTGGCGTCCGCCGACTTGGCAGGGGCGTTTCACCCGCCCCGCCTTCTCGGCAAGCGATGTAGGCGATTGAGGTCACTACTGTCTCGCGAGAATTTCTGCGTTGTGTTAAAAGAGCGTGGTGCCTGTTCAACTTCCACTCGATCATTTAAAGGAACTCTGGCCCCAGAAGTTTCGCGGCGCGCGCATCGGTGCGCTGCTTCATCCGGCATCGGTTTCATCAAAACTTGAACACTCGTCGCGAATTCTCGAGCGACACAATGGCGATCTGTTCCGGCTCGCGGCGTTCTTTGGCCCGCAACATGGATTCCTCGGTCAAACCCAGGACAACATGGTGGAATGGAAAAGTTACGAGCACCCGCGCCTTCACATTCCAGTTTACAGCCTTTACGGAGAACATCGCGAACCGACGGCAGAAATGTTGAAAAACTTGGATGTTCTGCTTGTCGATCTTCAGGATATCGGCGCGCGCTATTACACATTTATCTGGACAATGTATCTATGCATGCGCGCTTGCGAAAAGCACGGCGTCGCGGTCGTTGTGCTGGACCGGCCGAATCCAATCAATGGAGTGACGACGGAGGGGCCAGTGCTCGACTCGAACTACCGATCGTTCGTCGGGATGCATCCGATTCCGGTGCGACACGGGAAGACAATCGGCGAACTGGCGCAGCAATTTCGCGACGAAGCCTTTCCAGAATGTCGATTGTCGATCCTGCCGATGGAAAATTGGAAACGCGCAATGTGGTTCGATCAGACCGGCCTGCCCTGGATTATGCCATCTCCCAATATGCCGACGGTCGAGACCGCGACGGTTTATCCCGGGCTGTGTCTGCTCGAAGGCACAAATATCTCTGAAGGCCGCGGCACAACCCGGCCTTTCGAAATTTTCGGGGCGCCCTTCATCGACGCCGAAGCACTTTGCCAGGAACTAAACAAACTAAAGCTGCCTGGGGTTTTCTTTCGTGAAAATTATTTTCAGCCAACGTTCCATAAATTTGCAGGGCAACTTTGCGGCGGCGCGCAGATTCACACAATTGATCGCGAAGCATTTCACTCGTTTCAAACAGGCATTGAAATCATCCGCCTTGTCCGAAAATTGTATCCGGACTCATTCGGGTGGAGGCAACCGCCCTACGAATACGAAACAGAGAAGTTGCCGATCGAACTCTTGCTGGGCGGACTGTCGAGCAGGTTCTTCGGCGAGCTTGGAGCTTCTAGCGGCCTCTGAGAAAGCGTTTCACTTCATCGTGATTGCCGATGAATTCGAAAACGAGTGCGTCAGAGGTGTTCTCAAAGACAAGTCGCTCTTGAAGTCCCAGTCGGACCTCGAAATACTCATCGCGGAGTTTCCGCAAACCTAAACCGCGATGTAAGTGTGGTTTGCCAATTGCTTCCTGGATTTCTGCGATCCGTCTCCCAATCGCCCGGCGCTGGGCCAGCGGTTTTCCCCGAATTTTCTTTCGCAGCGTCGCTTCGATGCGGACGCTCTTCATTTAAAATGTTTTGGGTCAAACTTGCCCTTGAAAGTGACATATTTTCCGCGCTGTCTGCGAGTCTCCATTCGTTTTCGGAAGCGCTGCCACTCTTCTGGAGCGACGCCATATTCCTGGTAAAGATAGCTCTTCTCCCACGGGACAACGTCTACTGGTTTAAGCTGCACAATCTTGTTGCCGGAGAGAATGCCGATATCCTCGCCATTCTTCGCACGCTCGAGAACTGCAGAGAGATTTGCACGAGCCTCGGTGATACTCAGCGTCTTCATATCGTCTTTTTATCACGTATTTAGCGTCTTCACAACCCCAACAAGCTGAGCATATCAGACTCGCGGCGCAGGAAAATCCAACTACAGTTTCTGCAAGAAATGAGCTGCCTTCTTCGTCGTAGTCGTATTCATCAGAGTGTTGCTTCCAGCTTTCGCGGGCTATTAGTCACACTAGGTATAACCACATATGCATTATCGATCTTGCCACGAGCAGATGCGGACATCCCGTGGCCAGAAGTCGTGCAGCGCCTCGCGTATGAGAATGAGAAGCTGGCCCGGCGCCCCGAAGGCCACAACGGCGAATACTTCGTAGTCTGCACGCTGTATTACACGCCAATGGAATCGGGATTCACTTCTGAACGGGGTTTTGACGCAACGCCGATAACGAAGTCCGGACTCCACGGACGCACGTATCCACGCGATTTCCTGCGCTCGGTGAAAAAAGAAGGATTCGGTCGGATCGTTACACCTGTGAACGGGCGGCATTACATTCGTTACAACGGAGGAGATTCGTTCGCATTTTCCTCCAAGCCAACGGGTGGCGGCGGCATTCTCGTGGCGCGTTATTCCGCCGCGATCAAGTCTGCTCAGGGCAGCTTGCGCCACGGGGCGATTGTCGAGACATCGTCACCGGAAGTGCAGAAGGTTTTTGGCAGCACCCGCTGGAAAATTGTCGATACTGGCGGTGGTCTGCGCCGTTGGCAGATCGACTGCTATTTTGGTGAAGATGAACCGCTCGGGCCGGGGAAATTCATGGGCCGCCCACGCGCGACGACGTTTGAGTACGCTTACGCCAACGCGCGAATTGTGAGATGACGTGAAACCGTTCCGGGTTCGCCTAAATTTTCACGGAGATCTCAACTTTTTCCTTGGATCGAGAACAAGTAGCGCAAGCATCGAGCGCCATCTCGCTGAAAAGGCCTCGGTAAAAGACGTGATCGAATCCTGCGGGGTCCCACATCCCGAAGTCGATTTGATCCTCGTGAACGGTCGAGCCGTTGGCTTCGAATACGGGCTTGAACACACGGCAGACGTCGAGGTATTTCCAGTCGCGACACAGCCCCCGTATTTTAAGCAAAATCGATTACAAGTTGACAAATGGCGGTGTTTTATAGCTGATGGGCACCTTGGAAAATTGGCGCGTAATCTGCGCTTGCTCGGTTTCGATGTCGCCTATGATCGACAGGCGGAAGATCGGCAATTACTTCAGGTTATGGAGAGTGAAAATCGCGCACTGCTCACGCGAGACCGGCGGCTCTTGATGCATTCAGTCGTTCGACATGGTTACTGTCCGCGGTCGCAACATGCCGACGCGCAAACAATCGAGGTGATCGGCCGTTTTCACCTGTTCGACTCGATAGCTCCGTTCACGCGTTGCCTCCGTTGCAATGCGCGGCTCCAAAGGGTCGCCAAGGGTGATGTAATCGAGAAACTTGAGCCGCTTACAAAAATCTATTACGAAGAATTCAGGCGCTGCACGGGATGCGGCCAAATTTACTGGGCGGGGTCGCACTTCACAAAACTTCAAAAGTGTCTCGAAGCGATTCGCGCGCAGTGTTCGTAAAGTGAATCATACCCCGTCAGGCCAGCGGCGAGTAGAGCTGGATACTTTTGGGCGACCCCGAATTCAATCGTAATGTCGCCAATTCCGAAAATGAAATCTGCCACTCACTTTGCCGTCTTAGTGACGATTTGTGCAGCTGCGCGGCTCAGCAGCACCACACAGGTTTACGGCCCGCTAGGCCATGAAATCGTAGGGGCAGTTGCGGACGAACGAGTCGCGTCAACAACAGGAAAGTTTCTAAGCTGAAAATGCGAGCTGTTGTGCAGCGTGTAAGCCGTGCGCATGTGACCCTGGAGGGTCGCGTTGCAGGAGAAATCGCGGCGGGTCTCATGATTTTGCTTGGCGTCGGCCGCAACGATACCTCCGCTGTCGCAGCCAGTATGGCCGAGAAGATCGCAAACCTGAGGATCTTTGAAGACGATCAGGGGAAAATGAATCGCTCCCTGCTGGATGTGCGCGGTAGCGCGCTGGTCATCTCGCAGTTTACAGTTTACGGCGACGCGCGCGGTCAGCGCAGGCCTAGCTTTATTACTGCTGCGCCGCCAGAGCAGGCGAAGAAACTCTACGAAGACTTCTGCGAAGCGCTACGCCAATTGGGAGTCACCGTGGCGACAGGAGTTTTTGGGGAGATGATGTCGGTGGAATTAGTCAATGAAGGTCCGGTTACAATCCTTCTCGATTCTGACAAAGCGTTCTAGACAGAACATGACGAACAGACTTGGACGCAATGTCAGTGCTCCGTCGTGAATCGGGACGCACAAGAAAAATCGCGCCAGGATTTTTTCCACGGCGCGATTTCTAGTGAGATCTGTTGGCTCAAATCAGGCTTCGGTCTTCTTCGCGTCCGCTGTTTTTTTGCATTGCGCTTTCAGCTGGGCGAACTGCTCCGGCGAAAGGATTCCCTTGGCCTGTTTCAGGAATGTTTTCCGGCCTTCCTTCGTGCAGCCTGCCTTCATGCAATCGGCCTGCCACGCTTCGATTTTTGCCTTTTGATCGGACGCGAGATTCAATGTTGCCAAATCAACGCACGCCACGGACCCCGTGTTCGAGGCGCCTTTGGCGCAACATGCCTTGTCTCCTGCAAATGCGCTGGATGCAACGAGCATCGCAGCCGCAACTAAAGCTGTAGTAGTAATTTTAATCATGGTGAATGCTCAGATACCCTACTATCGAAAGCGTTCAAACTTTTTTTGCCAGGGGGCCTATGTTAGCGATTGCATGAAATTGCAGCCGGCACGGCTGCCTCTACAGTGAGCCGATGATTCTCGAACCAGTTCGCCTGATTCAGCTGTCAGAAATACAGGACGCGCACAAACGCATTGCGCCTACGGTAGTTCGCACGCCGCTCATCCGTTTGGAGCTCGGACCGAATTTTCCAGATATTCGACTTAAACTGGAGAACCTGCAGCCAATCAATGCCTACAAGTTGCGAGGTGCAGCCAATGCCGTAGCACTACTCTCCGATTCCGAGCGCCAGCGCGGGGTATGGACAATCAGTGCCGGAAACGCAGGTCAAGGGGTTGCTTATGCAGCAAGACAAGCGGGCGTACCATGTACCGTCGTAGCGGTTGAGACTGCGCCGGCCTCGAAACTCGAGCGCATGAAAAAGCTCGGAGCTGAGTTAATCCCCGTACCATACGACGTGGCCTGGAAAGCACTCGACGAACGTTCGTTTCCCGGAGCGCAGGGAACATTTATTCATCCGTTCGACGATCACAATTTCATCGCCGGTCACGGAACAATGGGACTTGAAATTTTGGAAGACGCACCAGATACGGCGGCGGTCATTGCCAGCATTGGTGGTGGCGGGCTCATCACTGGCGTCGGCAGCGCAATCAAAGCCCTCAAGCCGGAGATAAAGATTTTCGGTGTCGAACCGGAGACAGCCGCACCCGGCGCCTTGTCGTTCAAAATGGGGTCGCCGCAAGTTTTCAAAGATTGGAAGGCTTCCTTTGTCGATGGCGCCGGTGGACAAAGCATGTTCCCCCGCATGTGGGATCGGATGAAACCGATCGTCGACGATTATTTCGTCGTCAGCCTGGAGGAAACCAAGAAAGCAATGCGCCTGATGGCGGAAAAGACGCGGGTGATTTCCGAGGGCGCAGGCGCGCTGCCGCTCGCAGCTGCGCTGACCGGAAAGGCCGGCAAAGGTCCGATCGTTGCAATCATTTCAGGTGGTAACATCGATCTTAATAAATTTTGCGAACTGATCGCACGGTGAAAAATGTCTGCATTGCCACGTGAATATTGACTCCGTTTTCGAAATTTGAGAAAATTTCTCCAAAAGCAACAGAGGAGGAAAAACAAATGAAAATTGGCGATACAGCACCGGATTTTGAAGCGGAAACTACCGAGGGCCGGATCCGTTTCCATGATTGGATCGGCAACTCTTGGGCCATTCTGTTCTCACATCCGAAGGATTTTACCCCGGTTTGCACGACCGAACTCGGTTATATGGCTAAAATCAAACCAGAGTTTGACCGAAGAAACGTGAAGATTATGGGATTGTCGGTCGATTCGACTGGCGATCACAGAGGCTGGGCGAAGGACATTGAAGAAACGCAAGGACAAGCACCGAACTATCCAATTGTCGGTGATGCTGACTTCAAGATCTCAAAATTGTACGGAATGCTTCCGGCCGATATCGAGGGTGACCCGAAGAAGCGCACGCCGGCTGATAACGCGACCGTGCGCAATGTTTATGTCGTTGGCCCAGACAAGAAGATCAAACTGATCCTCGTTTATCCGATGACGACAGGTCGTAATTTCGACGAAGTGCTGCGGGTGATCGACTCATTGCAATTGACCGCAAGGCATCAGGTAGCAACGCCCGTCAATTGGAAACAAGGGGACGATGTGATCATTGCGGGTTCGGTTTCGGACGAGGAGGCGAAAAAGCGTTATCCGCAAGGCTGGAAAGCGCCCAAACCATATCTCCGGATCGTACCGCAGCCACATTAATTGGCGTCACCCCTATTCTAGCGATCTTATTAACAGGCAAATCGGATTTGTGGGCGCGACCGCCAGGCGTGCCAAACTTAAGTCGCACCGCTTAGCGATCCGATTCTTCCTTTCTACGACGTGGCGGACGTGTGCTCAGCAGAATATTCTACCGGATCCTGCTTAAAGTATTTTCGCAGCTCGGCGTACAGTTTCGGATGACGAGCGCGCAACGCACGCGGCTGCTCAAAGAAAGCTTCAACCGACACCGCGAAGAACTCGGCTGGGTTAGTAGCTCCGTAGGTATCGAGGAGGGTGGGTATCCCGGTCTCATCTGCAGCACGCAACGACGCAAACTCGGAACTCATAACTTCGCTCCAAGCCAATTGCTGCTCGCGCGTTGCCAATCCCGGCACCCCATCGGCTGCGTAATTTTCGTAGTCGAGCTGGTGAGCAAATTCATGAAGGACAACGTTCTTGCCATTAGAGGGATCAGCTGCGCCAGCCTTGACGGCGTCCCAGGACAGGACCAACGAACCCATTCTGCGGCCGGTCTCGCCAAGACGAGTCACAGTTCCCTCTTCCCAAATATGCTCTTCAATCGGCCGTTTCTCTTCGACCATGTATGTGGAGGGATAAACGAGAATAGTGAGCAGAGATGGAAAATAGTCCGTCTCGCGATGCAACAGAAGAAGGCAAGCCTGCGCTGTGATCGTGACGCGAATCTCGTCTGTCAGCTCCAAATCGGCGCAGCCTTCGAAACGCTTCTCAGCGAGAAATACTTGAATGTGACCAAGTAACTCGGCCTGATTACTAGCAGATAGCCGGGAGAAAAATGCGATGTTGCGTCTGATGATTTCCAGCCATTCTTTCGGCAAGGGCCGTGCCCGCAGACGACGTCGCCTTCGCTGCTTCAGTAATCCAAAGAGCACTTGAAAATATAAGCAGGAATTTTCACCACATCCGTCTCACTGGGTGAGCCTCGGTATTGAAAATCACTTTGTCGAAATCCAAAGTCCCAGGCGGCGCGAATAGCAGATAGAAATATTTGAAAGTCTCAGCTAGGACGAAGCTTTCCATCTCGTCGAGCTGTTGTTTACTAATTACGTCGGAGAGCGCTGCGTAGCCGGAGTCGGTGCGGCAATATTTAACAAAGTCATCGAACATTTTCTCACCCATGGGCCGATACTTTGGGTCGCCTGTGTAATGATAAAGGTAGTAAGTGGACTCAACGATCTCGGGACGCAGATGGTAGCTTCCGGCGACCACGCGCATCGTTCTGTAATCAAGTGTTTCTGGCTCGATACCGTAAAGATTCCACATCTTGAACGATGAAGCTTGCAGGCGACGCGACCGCTCCAAATCACCTGAAAGCGCAAGCAACGCAGGAAAGAACGCATCGAGCGCGCCGTAAGTTGTCTCGGTCCGTTTACCTGTCTGCATATCGGCGTGCCCGTACCACAGTTCACCGCCCGTCTCGTCCGCGAGATATTTGTTAACTGCGAGAATGCTGGCGTTCCACATGTCGCGACACTGGTTGTCGCCGAATAACCGCCAGCATTTCCAGAGATATTCGTAGTACGAGTCAATGCCGCCACTGATATGACTGTCAGTGCTCGTCCACGCGCCTGTCTCCACGTTGATGTTTTCTCCGACCAAGCCGGGCGGCGAACGTCGGTTGAAGGTTTCGACCAGAGCGCGCTTCGCTTTCTCGTAAAAAAGGGGTCTGCCGGTCAGCTTACTCAGAGTG
>QHNV01000102.1 GCA_003218535.1 Verrucomicrobiota bacterium | reverse complement strand
AGGCATTCGCGTTAATCCGCGTTGTTCGGGGCAGAACTGGTTTTATCGCGCTGTAGTATTTCATCGAAGCGCCGGAAGGGGTTTGCGTAAAACGGGTAGTGTCGGTCAGCGTTTGTCGGCCGGTAACGCCAGTGTTTATACGCCCATAGCCAAGGCGTAGGATTTTTCTGAACGTATGGTTCGAATGAGTCCCAGCATTTCTGCGCGATCTGTTGATGAGTCATCCCCGCGGTGTTGTCGATCTTGGGATGAAAAATCAACCGATAGCGCCCGTCAGGCAGCGGTTCGCAATGCGCGGGAATAATCGGCGCGCCAGTCTGTTCGTGCAGCCAGGCATGCGCGGAAGTCACGCTGGTTTTTAACTCGAAACAATCAATCGCTACTGCGCCGGCCTGAGTCGGCGGCACAGTCAGATCGATCAGAAGAGCAGTACTGCGTTTTCGGCGGAGCGCCTTCAACAGTCGCAGCAGACTGCGCCCGCGGGGAATGAATATGTGACCGGATTGTTCCCGCAGTTTTTTGAAGATCGGATCAAGCAGTGAATTCTTGAATTCCTGCATGATGATTGTGCCTTTCAAATCGAGAAAACCGCAAGCCAGACTGAGCCATTCGAAATTGCTGTAATGGTAGCAGGCAATGATCACGCTGTGCTCCGCCCGCGTCTCCGGACCGGTTTCCTCAAAGTTCTGCCACTCAATGTAGCGGGAGAAGTTTTCGCGCGTTAAGCGCGGACTCCAGAAAAGGTCGATCATCGTCCGCGCAAAATGCTGAAACGATTGCCGGACAATTTTGCGGCGCTCCTTGATGGAAAATCGATCCCCAAATGCGACCTCGAGATTGCTCAGAGCGACCTGACACCCATGCCGGTCAAAGATCGACATCAATCCCCCGCCGATTTGTGCCAGACGCTGGCATGCCTTGCGCGACAAGAGGGGGATCAGTTTTGCCGCAAGGAGAAGACCCAGCCATTCAAGCCGGTAACGGATCCGTTTCCATCGCGAAGGCATCTGTCACTTTAAGCATGCGGCTAAATGCATAGCTAGTATTGACGAAGCATAAATGACGAGACGTCAAGAAATGTCGAATGACGAGGTCTAATGACGCAGGTTTAGATACACACTCACTGGCCGCGACCCGGATTAGCCACTGGCGGAAGACCCTTGCGAAACTCCGCCTGTTGTCGCTCAGCTTCGCGTTGTTGTTCCATCTCGCGTGACAGCTGCTCGGGATTGGGGCCGGGAGCTGCGCAACCGGATAATAACAGATCCGCCACTACGATCACAAATACGAGAGTTGCCAGTTTTCTCATAAAGGAGGGTAAGGATAATCAGGCTAAGGCATGCAGCAACCCAACCTGTGGCGCTCGATTTGAAACGCCGCGCAGCGGCGCGACTACGACTTTATTTGCGTTATTTCTCCGACGGCTGACGCACGCGGTCCTGCTCGAGGATTTTCAAGCGTTGAAGAATCTCATTCAATGCGAGTTCGTTCTTCAAGTTGACTTGATAATCGATTTCCGAGCGAAGCCGGTCTTTGTGGGCCTGCCGATTCTGCGACATCAAAATGATGGGGGCTTGCAGTACCGCGAGCATGTTAATCCCAGTACTGAGTAGCAGGTAGGGATAAGGATCGAAGCCGCTGTTCGCAAGCAACGTGCTGTTTATCGCCACCCACAAATTAAAAAAGAGCACCGCGGCGATGATAAATTTCCAACTGCCGCCGAATTCCGCGATAATATCCGCGGCTCGGTCGGCTAGAGTAAGCTGGGCAGCTTCTTCCACATTAACATTGCGGGCGGCGCGGTGGCGTAAGAGTTCGTCGGTTCGCCGCAACCGGTTGGCAAGCGCCGTGAGCATCTTCAGCGCCACGTCCGGACTGCCCCGCATAAAAGAAATGAAATGTTCTCGCGAGAGGACGGCCAGACGCGCGTCCTCCGCTATCACCGCATTCGCCGAGCGCTGCTGTCCATCAAGCAATGCCATTTCACCAAAAAAATCGCCACGACCCAATTCTGTTAACGTAACCTCATGTCCATCCGCAGCATGGACGCAAATTCGGACTTTGCCCTGCTCAATTACATACATTGCATTACCGACATCACCAGCATGGAACAAGACCTTTTGCCCTGGGCAATCAAGCGTTTCGATTAGTTTGCACAACTTCTTTGCCGTCTCGTCGTCGAGCGATTCAAACAAGGGAACCTGACGCAGCGTCTCAACGGTCATCGCGGGGAAACGATAATGAGGGCCCGTGCAAGCCTGAACGGCGTTTGAATAAAACTAGTGTGCGCATCCTCAGCATGATAGCGAACATCTGCAGCGCGGAGAAGCGCGAATTAATGGCGCATCCCGCAAAGATTTACCTCGCTTCTGACGCTTGGGTCTGGTATTTCGTCGTCGCAATCGCAGGATTCAAAAGGAGGAAATATGCTTCATCTCATCTGGTACATCATTATCGGTTTTCTCGCAGGGTGCGTTGCCAAAGCGCTCTTGCATGTGCACCTGTCGATTACGTGGACGATCGTCCTTGGCATAGTTGGCTCAATTGTCGGGGGCGCAGTCACGCACATCTTCTCGCCGCCGAGCGCGGGAGGCCGCTTTCACCCGGCAGGATTAATCGTTTCTATTCTGGGAGCGATTGTGGTGCTCTACGTGTGGCACCGGTTCAGGTTGCAGATCCCTCGCGGATAAAACGCGGGGTGCGCGGTAACGGATGCCTGATTTGGCAAGGATGCCGACGCCACTCTAGATTGACTTGGTCCGGTTCAATTCTAGGTTGCAATCTCGTCCGGCAGCTGCCGGACTCAGCCTGAATCGTGAAAAACGTTCTCTTCGTCTGCACAGGTAATATTTGTCGCAGCCCCATTGCAGAGGGGTTATTTCGCCGTTTGCTTGGAAATCGCAAGGAAATCGAGGTCGCTTCAGCGGGCGTGCACGCGGTATGCGGACAGCCCCCGAGCCTTTACGCGGTGCAAGTCTGCGAAGAGGAAGGCGTGGACATCGGCGGTCTCCGCAGCCAACCGCTTACAGCCGCGCTGGTCGATCGCGCCACGCACATCTTCGCCATGACCGGCGCACACCTCGAGACGATCCAGATGCTCTTTCCCCAAGGGGCTGAGAAATCTTTTTTGCTTCGCGAATTTGAAGAGCCGGGCACAACAGTATGGCGTGATGTGCCGGACCCGATCGGCCTCGGCCGGGAAGTTTACGAGGATTGCACGCGCATCATCAAAAATGCCTTGCCCAGTGTGCTCGCATTTGTCGAACAGGGCGAGCTCGTCCGACGGGGCACCACGCGCAGGCCTGACATTTCTTATTCGTTGAGCGATCATCCTCCTCAAATTGAAAGGGGAATGATTAGATCGACGCCTTCGCCATGTTACGGCGACGTTTTACGCCGAGTTGATCCTGAGATTTTCGATGCGATCGCCGCGGAAGAAAAACGCCAACGCGAAAATATCGAATTGATCGCATCGGAAAATTTCACCAGCCGCGCGGTGATGGAAGCGCAAGGCAGCGTTCTCACGAACAAATACGCTGAAGGTTACCCACGAAAGCGGTGGTATGGCGGATGTGAAAATGTCGATATTGCCGAGCAGCTGGCAATCGATCGCGCAAAACAACTCTTTGGCTGCGAACACGTAAATGTGCAGCCGCACAGCGGCACACAAGCAAACATGGCTGTGTATTTTGCCGCCATTAAACCGGGCGACAAAATTCTGACGATGAACCTCGCGCACGGAGGACATCTCAGTCATGGACACCCCGCAAATTTTTCCGGCAAATTTTATCAAGTCACACACTACGGCGTCGATCAGAAGACGGAACAAATCGATTATGATGCTTTGCAAAAGCTAGCCGAAGAGGTGCGGCCCGCGATGATTACCGCGGGCGCATCGGCTTATCCCCGGACGTTCGATTTTCCCCGACTCCGCCAAATTGCTGATTCAGTCGGTGCGATTCTTTTCATCGACATGGCGCACATTGCGGGATTGGTGGCGGCCGGCCAGCATCCTAGTCCAATTCCTTATGCGCAATTTGTAACGACCACGACGCATAAAAGTCTGCGCGGCCCGCGCGGCGGCATTGTGATGTGCGAGGAGAAATTCGCCAAGATCATCGACTCGACGCTCTTCCCCGGCGTGCAGGGCGGCCCGCTCATGCACGTGATTGCCGCGAAAGCGGTCTGTTTTCATGAAGGGCTTCAGCCGCAATTTCGTGAATATCAGCGGCAAGTAATCCTGAACGCAAAGGCGCTTGCTGCTGGTCTGGCCAATCACGGCTACCGCATCGTGTCGGGCGGTACAGACAATCACCTCATGCTTGTCGATCTTCGCCCGAAAGAAATCAACGGCAAGGAAGCGCAAGAGGTTCTCGATCGCGCGGGGATCACCGTGAACAAAAACGCGATCCCATTCGACACGTATCCGATTTTCAAGCCGGGCGGCATACGCATTGGGACGCCGGCCGTTACCACGCGCGGTATGAAAGAGGAAGAAATGCTGGAAATCTCAGATCTGATTGCAGAAGCGCTGAGCAATCGCAGCGACGCCGACGGGCTCGAGAAAGTTCGGCGAAAGGTGCTCGATTTAACCAGAAGATTTCCGCTGGCTTGGTAGCTTTGATTTTTAGCTTAAGTGCAATCGACCAGTCGTAATTGCACGGAATCCGCAGCTTGAGCTTGTTCGCCGCGGGGATACCGCGGATGAACTCCAGCGGAACGCGCTCTGAGCCGGAGGTAACGCACATCCGCAACGCTGTTAATCGGCTGCATCAGCGCGGCGGACGAGCGCAGGGATTTCCGAAAGACTACTAAGCAGGTAATCTGCTTCTTTTTCGAACTCGCGCGGATCGACAAAGCGGGTGTCTGGAATGGCGGCGACGCGCATCTTCGCGGCCTTCGCGGCAGCGATGCCGGACAGCGCGTCCTCGATCACGAGACATTCGTCAGCGGCGAGACTGAGTTTTTCCGCCGCGCGGAGGTAGATATCGGGCTGCGGTTTGCCGCGCTCGATCTCGTCGCCGGTAACGATCACATCGAATAAGGACGTCAGGTTGTGACGATTGAGGAATGGTCGCACGGAGGCGCTTACGGAGCTGGTGGCAACGGCGAGGCGCAGGTTCATCTGACGCAGCTCTTTTAGGACGCGCTTTGCCGAGGGAAAAAGCCCGACGCGGTTGGCAAAGAAGTCGATCGCGATCTCGGCGCGCTGGCGCATCATTTCCTCCGCAGGAACGGAGAGGTCAAACACCTTTTTGTAGAACTCGACGGCGAGCCGATAGCTCACGCCGAGCACGTTTCGGTGGTATTCCCCGCGGTAGTTGACGCCGTATTGCGCGAGTAACTTCGCGTCGATCTCGCTCCACCACAGCTCGGAATCGGCGAGGACGCCATCGAGGTCGAAGATCACAGCGCGGAATAACTGGGGCATGTTGTGCCGCTTGTTACGCAAACAGCGCGTTCCAGCAACCCGGCGCACGGCAATGAACGGGTGCTATCTCTGGACAAACCTAACGGTCGCGTTTGACGCATTCTCGTTTTAGTAATAGCAAATGGACGACCGGCTCGAACAGCACAAGCGCACGTAACAGCGTTCTACGACTTTCCGCAGATCTTCAGAAGACGTTTGTCTGATCCGTGCAAATGGATTCGACTTTGCTCACCACGGCGTCTGCGTAATCTGTGGATGAGATGAATCGAGCCGCCGACCAGCCGGACCTGAACCCGCTTCGCGAAGGCATTTCCGCTCGCGCTGTGCCGCAGCCGTGCACCATTGTGATTTTTGGCGCTACTGGCGATCTCACTCATCGCAAACTGATTCCCGCGCTTTATAACCTCGCCGCCGATGGCGATCTTCCACCGGCAGTGACAATCGTCGGCTTCGCGCGACGCGAGAAGAGTGACAGCCAATTTAGAAAGGAGCTCGAAAACGCGACTCGCAAGTTTTCGCGTCAGATAGTCCGCGATGACATTTGGAAAACGTTTGGCGAATCGATCTTCTATCATCGGAGCGAGTTCGAAGACGAGGCTGGATATAACGCTTTGGCGAAGCGTCTCGACAAAATCGATAAGGAATCAGGCACGCGCGGCAATCGCCTTTTTTATCTGGCGGCCGGACCGGATCAATTTGAATCCATTCTGAAGCATCTAAAGGCAGCCGCTTTGAACGAAACCTGCAAAGGAAGCTGGGCCCGCGTAATCGTGGAAAAACCTTTCGGCACTGATCTCGCCTCAGCGCGTGAACTTAATCACGTGGTCCGCAACTCGTTCACCGAAGAGCAGACCTACCGCATCGACCATTTCCTGGGCAAGGAAACTGCACAAAACATCTTGGTAATGCGATTCGCGAACGCGATTTTCGCGCCGCTCTGGAACACGCATTACGTTGACTCGGTGCAAATCACGGCGGCAGAAACACTGGGCGTTGAAAGTCGCGCCGGGTTTTACGAGCGCGCAGGCGCGTTGCGCGACATGGTGCAAAATCATTTGCTCCAGCTTCTTTGCCTTGTGGCGATGGAACCGCCCACGGATCTCAGCGCCGATAGCATTCGCGATGAAAAAGTGAAAGTGATCCGGTCGCTCCGCCGTTTGTCGCGCAATGAAGTGGCAGCCAATATTGTGCGCGGCCAATACACTGAAGGCGCGATTCATGGCGACCCGGTCGTCGGTTATCGTGAGGAGCAAAACGTTAAGCCGGATTCACAAACGGAGACTTTCGTCGCGTTGCGTCTTTTCATCGACAACTGGCGCTGGGCTGATGTGCCAATTTATATGCGCGTCGGCAAACGACTCCCAAAATCAGCAACTGACATTTCCGTTCACTTCAAGAAAGCGCCGGCCGTTCTGTTCAACAGAGGCATGACCGATCAAAACGTGCTCGTCATTCGGATCCAGCCCGACGAAGGAATTTCATTGCGGATCCATGCGAAAGTGCCGGGTGCGAGCTTTCGGATCGAGCCTGTGAAAATGGATTTTCATTACGGGACTTCGTTTGGGAAGGCTAGCCCGGAAGCGTATGAGCGCCTGCTGCTCGACGCGATGAGCGGGGACGCCACGCTATTTGCGCGTCGCGACGAGGTCGAGGAGGCGTGGGCTTTCATCGATCCAATCGAGGAAGCCTGGCACGCAAAGAAAGATGCGCCGGGTTTGTTTTTTTATCCTGCCGGCTCGTGGGGGCCAGAGGAAGCCGACGATTTGCTCGCCCGCCACGGGCGCGCCTGGCGAAGATTGTAAGATATGCCTGCAGTTCCTGAGACATATTCGTTAGGCCTTCCAGTCGAACTGGGCAAGATCGACAAGGAATTAAAAAAACTTTGGGCGCAAAGCGAAGGCGCGATGACACGCGCCACGCTCGTCAATCTCGCCGTTTATAACGAAGAGCCCGGTTCGCTGGAGAAAAATACGCAGCTTATCGCCAGGATCACAGAAAACCATGCCTGCCGCGCAATTGTGATCGGCGCGGACTGCCAAGCGCACGAGGGGCGTGTGGAAGCGTGGATCAGTGCACATTGTCACGTCAGCGGTGCCGGGACCAAGCAGATTTGTTCCGAACAAATTTCGTTTCGGCTCGAAGGTCCGTGTACGAAACTGCTG
This sequence comes from Verrucomicrobiota bacterium, assembly GCA_003218535.1. Lineage (GTDB taxonomy): Bacteria > Verrucomicrobiota > Verrucomicrobiia > Chthoniobacterales > UBA10450 > Udaeobacter. Next base: position 2,547 of record QHNV01000102.1, on the reverse strand, counting down.
CCTAGCATCGTTTTTTCTCATCTCGATTCGGATCTGCCATTTTATCTCTGGTGGCAGAGCGAATTTCGCGAACCGATGGATCCGCAGCTTTGGGCGTGGGTGGATCGCCTCATCTACGACAGCCAAACCTGGAAAGATTTTTCAGCTCAAATGCGCTTGGTCGAATGCGCGCAACAGGAAGCCAAACAACGTATCGTGCTCTGTGATCTAAACTGGACGCGGCTCGACAAAATCCGCCTGGCCCTTGCCCAATTCTTCGATCATCCGGCGTCGCATCATCGCTTCGCCAAAATCGATAAGTTGCGCATCGATTTCGCACCTGGGTTTAGATCTGCTGCGCTTCTCTTTGCCGGCTGGCTCGGAGCGCAATTGAACTGGCGTGCTGATAAAGCGAAATCGTCGCACGAGTTGCGCTTTGTCAGCCCGTCCGCGCGCAAGATCGACATCGAACTGCGGGAGCGCGACGGCCAGCCCGTTCACGAGGTCGCGTTGACGACTGGCGACATAGAATTCCGTGTCACTCACGCGAAAAGCGGCGATCTTCTGGAAGTCTCACGCACGAAAACTGGCGAAAGACGCGTTCCACAATTGATGCCCGCGGGAAAAAGCGATCCGGTAAGTTTGATGAGCGAAGAACTGATGCGCGGCGGACTGCACCACGTTTACCTGCACGCCGTCAATTCTGTCCGCGAGTTGCTGTAACGGCGGGGCTCTGGTAAAGGCGGGGAGTCCGGGCGATTGAGGTTAATCGCCCCTGCCAGCGTTAATGAGTCCGCATAATTCACGTACATTTTCCTCAATCGAGAAAAGCTTTTGAGCGCGTTCGTAACCCGCTTCGCCAAGTCTCTGCGCTAACGAACGATCGTCGATCACCTTTTCAATCGCGCCGGCCAGCGCCACTGCATCGCCCGGTTGCACCAGAAAACCCGTTTCGCTTTCAATCACCATTTCGGGGATTCCTCCGATTACCGTCGAAATGACTGGCAGTCCCGTCGCCATCGCTTCCATGATTACAGTAGGCAGGTTATCCATTCCGCCTTCCGGATCGATCACGCTCGGCAGCACGAAGACGTTTGACGCGGCCAAACGTTGCCGCACTTCCCACTGCGATTTTGCGCCAGGCAGCGCAACGCGGTTTCGCAAACCGAAATGCCCGATTTGCTCGCGTAATTCGTTTTCAAGCGAGCCTTCGCCAATGATCTCGCAGCGAAATGCTTTTCCGCGTTCCGCAAGCAATCCGCAGGCGCGAATCAGATCGGCAAATCCTTTTTTCGTAATTAAACGACCGACTGCGACAACTAAAGGCGGCGCGGATGAAAAATCTGAGCGGCTGAACTCCGCAAGATCCAAACCATTGTAAACCCGATGAACGCGATTCGCGCGCTCTGGGAATCGCTCTTGCAAGAATCTCTCGGCGTAATCGGTCTCGGTGACGATCACGCGCGCCGCGTTGACAAGCTTATCAAGCCCGATTGCAAAATCGCGCGGCGCGAAGATGTCGTTCGCGTGTGCAGTCAAACTAAAAGTGATCCGAAAAAATTTATGAATCCAAAAAGCCGTACGTGCCGCCATGCCCGCAAAGTGTGCATGAACATGATGAATTCCAATTTCCCGAAGGCGCAGACCAACGTAAACAGCCTGATACAGCCGCAGAAAATCAGGGCGCCGACCCCACTCATCGATTGCAGTGATAATTTCGGCAGCAAGTTTTCCGCTTTTCGAAGCGCGGCGAACGTCATGCAATAATTCCTTTTCCTCAGGCAGATAACGCACGCGCTCAACAATCCGCGGGTCCAACTCCTGAGGCGGCTCATCTTTTGGATTGCGGATGGAAAAAATCGGCGGAGCGATTCCCTGCCGCGCAAGCTCAGCCACTTCCCTATAGCAAAACGTTTGTCCGGATGACGGGAACCGCTCGAACAGATATGCGAACTGGGACATCAAACAAATGACGACTGACGAATGAATTCACGTTTTGTCCTTCCTTCGTCGCCGGGCACTTCTATTTCGTCATTCACTTTTTGCCCGTTCTCCAAATTTTGGAGAAGATCAGATGGCTCGCCTTGGGCCAGTCCCGATTTCGTCATTCCTTCGTCATTCGTCATTCGGATTTCATAATTTTTTAGACACTGCCACGTTTTACCGGAATGGGTTTTCCTGACTCATCGACCGCCACCAGGGTAAAGACGCCGTGCGTGACGCGAAGTTCCTCCCCGGTCATGTAACGCGTAACCCATACCTCCACCGGAATGGTCATTGACGTTCGCCCAATTTTCTCCACGCGCGCAAAACATCTGACCGTGTCCCCTACCCGCACCGGTTGGAGAAACGACATCCCTTCCATCGCTACGGTCACTACTCGCGCCTGTGCAGTTTTCGCTGCAAGGATTCCGCTGCCAAGGTCCATCTGTGACGTCAACCATCCGCCAAAAATGTCGCCATTTGGATTTGTGTCCTTGGGCATGGCAATCGTTTGGATGACCAGCTCGCCTTTGGGTTTTCCTGCGCTGCTCATTTGGAATTTCTAACCACGAATGGACACGAATA
>QHNV01000101.1 GCA_003218535.1 Verrucomicrobiota bacterium | reverse complement strand
CGACTTCCCTATGGGCCAGTCCCTGAAAAATTTCGGGGGTGAAGGCGGGAAGAAGGCAAAGCCAGGAGCCAGAATATTTGTCCGGTCCACCTCATTCGGTCTGTAGCCGTCGCGCTGTGCGCGACGTGTAACGCCCCACAGGGACGTGTACAACCGAAAAAACTTCTTCGCAAAAAGAAGAATGAGAGCTGGGCGATGTCTGCTGTAGCGGCGGTCTGTGACTGCCGATGGCATGGGGCATACAAGTCCGACTCTCGGAGTTGGAGGAAACTTGTTATGCAAAATCGTCCATTTTGGTTTGTTCCGAGGAGCGCACGCGTCCCGTGTGTTGGTTTCGGCGTCGCGCCGAAACAACCTTTTCCAATCGCAGGCATCGCGTGCAACCGCACGGCGCAAGAGAAAAAGTTCGCGACCGCGAGACGCGCTCGCCAGCACCCGAGACGGATGCGCTTCCCAGAGAGCCGGGCCATTCATCTTTTTATCGGTGTGTGGTTGAGCGCGGTACTTTCAGTGCGTGCACAGGAAGCCTCGCCGACTCCTTCACCCGGCGAAGCGCAAGCTGAGCAAGTCGTCGTTTCTGCCACGCGTTTTGATATTCCGCTCGATCAGTCGCCTGCGAGCGTGAGCGTTATCAGTTCCGAAGACATCGAGCAAAAACAAATCGAGCGCGTAAGCGACGCGCTCCGCGAAGTCCCGGGCCTGTCGGTTGTGCAAACCGGAACAGCCGGCCAATTGACTTCGGTATTCACTCGCGGGCTGCGCAGCGAGCACACGCAGGTTTTGCTCGATGGCATTCCGATCAATCAAGGTTTGCAGGGCGCATTTAATTTTGCCGATCTGACGACGGACGATATCGAAAGAGTCGAAATCGTGCGCGGGCCCCAGAGCACCTTGTATGGGCCGCGCGCCTTGGCAGGAGTCATCCAAATTTTTACGAAACAGGGCACTGGTACACCCGGCATAACAGCAAGCGCTGAGGGCGGCTCTTACGACACTTTCCGGGAATCGCTCCAGAGCGACGGTAAGATCGACAACTTCGATTACTCGATCGGCGCGAGCCGGCTCGACACGGACAACGCGCGTCCCAACAACAATTACCGAAACACTGCTGCCGTCGCGGATATTGGTTGGTCGCCGAACGATCAGTTGCGGATCGGCGGTTTGTTCACTTACTCGCTGAGCGATACCGGAAATCCAAACACGATTTTTGATCCGCGTCCGATTGATCATTTTCTGACGGAAAGATGGTTGATTGGCCCACACATCGACTGGCAGGCGACTGATTGGTGGGAACACAAGTTGATTTTCGATTATGATCACGAGCGGCAGGTGAACAACCCAAATCAGGATGGCTTCCTTGGCCCCACCCGAGCACTTTTCATCAGAACACAAATTGATTATCAAAATGATTTACGTCCAACGTCGTGGCTCACACTCACCAGTGGGTTTTTCTACAGCGAGGTTGAGGCAGGCGAAGAGCGGCCATTTGTTACGCAAGCGTTCGGCCCGCAACCGACATTCGTAAGCGATCACACCGAGGAGGTCGCTGGATTTCTGCAGGCGACTGTGACGCCAATCCACAACTTGATTTTCGTCGCGGGTGGGCGCATCGACCATTTCAATCAATTCGGCGACGTTTGGACTTACCGTCTTGCCGGCAGTTACAAGATCGACATGACGAACACCACGGTGCACTCCAGCATTGCGACAGGGTTCAGCCCACCAAGCAGCCAGGACAAGATTTTCGGGAACAATTTCGGGCTAAAACCGGAACACGATCTGGGTTGGGACATCGGCATTGAACAACGGGTCTGGTCCAGCGGTAGCCCGAGCGTCACGATCGGCCTGACTTATTTTCACAATGATCTGTCGAACGTGATTGGATTCAACGGTCTTTTCCAGACGCTCAATCTAGGCGCTGCCGAAACGCAGGGACTCGAAGCCGAATTACGCGCACAACCGATTACCGATCTTCTGTTCAGAGCCAGCTATACTTATCTCGACGCGGAGAAAACTTCATCGGCGGATATTTCCCAGCCGCAAGGCGCGCGTCTGCCGCGCCGGCCGCGCAACGAAGTGTATGTTTCTGCTTCTTATCTCTGGTGGAAGAAGCTGCGCACGACAGCAGAAGCAAAATTCGTGAATGCGCGCGAGGAACTAAATTTCGGTGGACCAAATTTCGACATCGAAGACTACAGTTTTGTGAACATCGCGGCCGAATACGAAATCAACCCACACCTGTCTATCTTTGGCCGGATCGACAATCTCACGAACGAACATTACGCAGAGGTGTTTGGTTTCCCCGCGCTCGGTCGCGCTGCGTACGGAGGGATGAAACTGCGATTCTGACTCCTGAGCATCGCCACGTTTACCGATGAGGTCCATTGACTGGTCGCCTTCGCACAAGGTATGGCGTGCCGAGGGAAGCCAATGCCACGTGCTTGAATTTCGCAGAGCATCGTCTAATCACGCAATATGAGTCCGCTGCTTTACGTTATGATTGGGTTAGTCGGCGGCGGATTTGTCATTGCCGTGATTGCTCTGCTAACGCGGCGCGGAACAGCAGGCAGCGGCGTGGAGGCGGACCTGGTAAAGCGACTCGAAATGATCGATCGCGGATTGCGCGATGAATTTTCACGCAACCGCGAGGAAGCCGGCGCAACGGCGAAAAATCAGCGCGAAGAATTGACCAAATCACTCGAAGGCGTGCGGTCAGTCGTCGATCTGCGGCTGAGGCAATTGCAGGAGGATAACGCGAAACAGATCGACGAGATGCGCGCGACCGTTGATGAAAAATTGCAAGGCACGCTGGAGAAGCGCCTTGGCGAATCATTCAAGCTGGTGAGCGATCGGCTTGAACAAGTGCATCAAGGGCTTGGTGCGATGCAGCAATTGGCGAGTGACGTCGGCGGGTTGCAACGCGTGCTCACTAACGTGAAAACCCGCGGCGGCTGGAGCGAATGGCAGCTCGGCGTTTTGTTGGAAGAAATGCTGACGCCCGATCAGTTCAGCAAAAACTTGAAGACGCGCGATGACACCGATGAGCGCGTCGAGTTTGCGATCAAATTACCCGGCGACGACAACCCCGACGGGTCCAAGTCGGGGGTCTGATTGCCGACTGACGCGAAATTTCCGATGGAACATTACGAGCGTTTGGCGGAGGCGCAGGAAAAGGGCGATCCCATAGCCGTGGACGCGGCGATGAAAACTTTGGAGACGCAGTTGAAGCGGTGCGCGAAAGATATTTGCGACAAGTACATTAACCCGCCAAAGACAACCGATTTTGCGCTCATGTTTTTACCGAGCGAGGGACTTTATGCAGAAGCAATTCGTCGCGTCGGTCTTGTTCAAAACGTGCAGCGCGATTGCCGGGTCACGTTTGTGGGGCCGACTACGCTCGCGGCGTTGCTCAATAGTTTGCAAATGGGTTTTCGTACGCTCGCGATCCAGAAGCGGTCCAGCGAAGTTTGGAACACGCTCGCTGTGGTTAAAACTGAGTTCGGAAAATTCGGCGAAGCGCTCTCGGCGGTGAAGGAAAAAATCGATCAAGCCTCGCGGAAAATGGAAGACGTTAATGTTCGCTCGCGCGCGATCACAAAGAGACTGCGTGACGTGGAAGAATTGCCGACCAATCCGCAACCGATGCTGAAAGATCTGTTACCGAACGAGGATGAGGAAGGTATCGGTCAATAGGTGAAATCGAAACCTGGCGTGAAGACGGTGCTGGTCACAGGAGCGAACAAAGGCATTGGCTATGAAGTCGCGCGGCAACTTGCCGAAAAAGGATTTCACGTCTTCGTCGGTGCGCGCAATCGTGATGCTGGACGCAAAGCGGCGGATGAGATCGCGCAGGAGGGCAGAAAGACAACATTTCTCGAAATTGATGTATCGGATAATGCCAGTGTGACCGCTGCTGCACGTGAGCTCTCGAAAATTGTGGATCATCTCGATGTGCTCGTAAACAACGCGGGCATAATGATCGATGGTGACGATGCGATTCTCGAAATCAGCGATGAACTATTACGAAAAACGTTGGAGACGAATACGCTCGGCGCATTGCGGGTGACGCGCGCGTTTGCACCGCTGCTCGCGAAAAGCAAAGCGCCGCGCGTGATCAATGTCTCCAGCGGCGGCGGGCAACTGACCGGTGGCGCCGATGGTTGGTCGCCGGCTTACTGTATCTCGAAAACTGCGCTCAACGGCGTCACTTCGCAGTTAGCCACGGCGTTGCCGAAGTTTGCGGTGAATTCGGTTTGTCCAGGCTGGGTGCGGACCGACATGGGTGGGCAAAGCGCGACGCGCTCGGTCGAAGAAGGGGCGGACACGATCGTCTGGCTCGCCAGCGAGGCGCCGCAGAATCTCACTAGCAAATTCTTGCGCGATCGGAAAGAAATTCCGTGGTGATTCGCCTTTCTGTAGCCGCTTCGCTGTGCGAAGCGCGGTGTTGAGCGCGCAGACAAAATAATGCTACGTCGCCCACGGGGCGACGACTACACGGGTAGCCGATCGTGCACGATCACGATCACGAGGAAGAGCAAGAGCAAGACCGAGATTAAGAGCAAGAACAAGAAGTTACAGCACCTCGTCCCATTTGCTCTGGTCCTTGAGCATGATTTCGCGGAGGAGGCGAATGGGTGGCATGCCGTGGTTAAGCAGCTCGTTGTGGAACTGTTGCAGTGAGAATTCGTCGCCCTCCTGCGCCTTGTAATCGTCGCGCAACTTCAGAATCTCCAACTTACCCAGCGTGTAGCTGAGATATAAAGGATCGAAAGTGCCACGCATCGCTTCCTGGCGCGCCGGTTTTTCCTCGTAGTAACAATTCTCCTGAAAAAATTTCGTTGCGTCGTCGATCGACATGTTTTGCGTGTGCATTTTGATCGAGGCGCACAGACGGCATAAACGAAGAAGGGCCTCGTCGGCTTGGGCCATGCGATATTTGGCTGCCCGTTGCACGTCGTTTTCGCTGGAAGTGGAACTGGTCGCGCTTCCGTAACCCTCGTCGATCATCATTTTTTCGCAGTAATGCGCCCAGCCTTCGATAAACGCGTAGCTGCCGAAAATCTTTTCAATCTTACTCGCCGGCGAAGCGTTCAAGTGCAGGAACTGCACATAATGGCCTGGGTAAGCTTCATGAATCGAGGTAATGTCTGTGGTGTAATAATTAAACGCGGTGAGCCATTCTTCTTTTTGTTTCTCCGGCCAGTCGTTCTCCGTGGGAGTGACGTAATAATAGGCTTCGGTGGCACGCTTCTCGAACGGTCCCGGCGTGTCCATCGATGCGAAGGACGTAGCGCGCAGATATTGCGGGGTCTCTTTCACTTTGGCTCGAATGTCCGAGGGGATGCTGATCAAATGGTGGCTCAAGACATACTTGCGAATCTTGTCTAGGTCTTTGGCCACATCAGGTATCAGATTCTCCGGTGTCGGGTGCTCGCTTTGAATTTGCTTGAAAACTTCAACCGGCGACTTGTTCGGATCGATTTTCTTCGCGGCGTCGGTAAACGCTTCCTGTTCTGCTTTTAATTGCGCCAGTCCGATCTCGAGAATTTTCTGCGGCGGCAGATCGACCAGCTCGGTTTGAGCCAGCAAGCGTCGGAATTTTTCCTCACCCAGAGCAAAATCGAGCGACGATTTCGGAAGTTTTTCTCGTTCAAGCCAAGCTGCATAATCGAAGAGCGCATGCGCTGCTTTGCGATTCGCATTCTGAAACGCAACGCGAACTTGTTCGTCTTTTACTCCCGCAACTGCGGGTGGCAGGCTTTTCTTTAAAAAATCGGAGGCCCCCTTTGCGATCTCGATGGCCGTTTCCACGTACGGCTTGGGAAGCACTTCATTGAGGTTTGTTCTCGCCGCGATCAGAACATTTGGAATTTGCGATTCGATCACCGTCAGGCTGCGAATACGATCTTCCAGCGGCGCAAAATTTCTTTGGACGTAAATATTCAGATCGACTGCACGCGCGTAAACCATGGGATTACGCTCGAAGATCGACATCTCCTGCATTTCGAAGAGTTCCTTTTTGACCGCTGCCTGCAGGATGCGCAGATCGATCGATTGTCGCAGACTTAATTTAGCTGGATCGAACTTGATCAGGCGGTCGTCGAACCGACGTAATCGAGAAAGCTCGGCATCGAGCGCAAGACGGCTGTAATCAGTGATCTTGCCGTCGTATTCGTGAAACCCGAGCGCGGTTCCCTCGAGTGGGCGGGCGGCGAGATAACCTTTGATGTATTCATCGGCCACCGCTTCGTACTCGGCATCGGCAGTTTGCTTGGCAAAGCCGCTCACGCCTGGCAGACAGAGCGCGATCAGAGAGAGAACGACCGCCGAGACTTTCGCTGTACAGTCCGATTTCATGCAAAGCGCAAAGTTAGGCGACGCTTTGCGCGTTGCCAAAAATTTCCAATGAGCGATGGTGGATTGTTTCTAATTTTAGCCCGGAAGATGAGACGCTCCATTGTCCTGCCGTCGTTGGCTTGTTTGACGCTACTTGGCATTCTCTCTGATAGCCGCGCGCAAGAAGCGCAGACCGGAAAAAACGAAAACGATAACGGCTACGCACAAATTTCCATTTTCGCAAAAGCGATTGAGTTAATCCGGCAGGATTACGTGGATGGCAGCAAGACCAGTTATCACGATCTGGTGACTGCAGCGCTAAAAGGGGTGCTATCGTCTCTCGATCCCCACAGCCAGTTCATGGATCCGAATGATTTTCGTGACATGCAGGAGGATACACGCAGCCGTTTTAACGGTCTGGGCATCGAGGTTGCCATGAAAAACGGCATGCCCACGGTGGTGACGGCCATCGAGGACACGCCTGCGGCCAAGGCCGGCATTCTCGCGGGCGACCAAATTTTGAAAATAAACGGCGCTTCAACGGAGAGGATGGATCTCGAGGATGCCATTAATGTTCTGCGCGGGCCATCCGGGCGCAAGGTGACTCTCACCCTGCTGCGGCCTACCACCAAAGAGATTAAAGACTACACCTTGGAGCGGGCGGAGATTAAGATCCAGAGCGTCAAGGGAGCAAGGTTCCTCGAGGCGGAGCTGACTGGCCCGTTCAAAATCGGCTATATCCGGCTGATTCAGTTCAATGAGCCGACGGCGGAGGAATTGTCCAAGGCGCTCGACGAATTGCAAAAGCGGGGGATGCAAGCGCTCATTCTTGATCTCCGAAATAATCCCGGCGGTTTATTGAACAGCGCAGTGGACGTGTGCGCTGAGTTCGTGCCACCGAATACAAAGGTGGTCTCGACGCAGGGCCGGGTCGCTTCTCAACAGCATGATTATTCGACTTCGGGAGCAAAAAAAGAGCGTCCGAACTTTCCCATGGCGCTTCTCATCAACGAAGGGAGTGCCAGTGGCGCAGAAATTGTTGCCGGGGCGCTGAAGGACTTGCATCGCGCCATTCTCGTCGGCGAAACCACGTTTGGAAAAGGCTCCGTTCAGAACGTCATGCAATTGCCTGATGGTTCGGCGGTGCGCTTTACCACCGCAAAATATTATACGCCCAGCAAACAAGTCATTCAGGGAAACGGCGTGACGCCGAATATCCGCGTCGTGATGACACCGGACCAGGAACGCGCCCTCTTTGCGTTCCGTAGCGCGGAGAACGTGAAACCCGAGGATGAGAAAAACATTATCAAGACAAAAGATACCCAGATGCTGCGAGCGATCGACGCGCTCAAGGGCGTCATGATTTACGCGCAGCAAAACGCTCCGAAAGCTGAAGCGGTAAAGAAGTAAGCTATAGCGGCGGTCTATGACGGCCGTTCAATAATTGTAGGGCCACCGCATCGGTTGCCGCGATTTGGCAGGCGGCGCGGCTGCCCTACAATTATCTTGTGAGCACAATTCTCGCCCTTGAGACTTCGTGCGACGAGACTGCGGTCGCGATTTTGCGTGGCGCCCATGATCATTGCGTCGTGGAGTTGCTCGCGAGCGAAGTCGCCTCGCAAATCGCCGTGCACGAAAAGTACGGAGGGATCGTACCTGAGATCGCGTCACGCAATCATCTCGTCCATGCCCCGCGATTGCTAGAACGCGCGACATGCGACGCCAAGATCGAGATGTCGCAAATGGATGCTTTCGCAGCGACCAGTGGCCCTGGTCTGGCGAGCTCACTCATGATCGGCGCTTCAATCGCCAAAGGTCTGGCAATCGGCTTTAACAAACCCTACCTCGCGATCAACCACCTCGAGGGACATCTGTTGTCGCCCTTTTTCCTCAGTGCTTCCCACAGGGAAGCGGCTACAACCGAAGACGGTACCGTGAGACGCAACGTTTCGCTCATCGTGAGCGGCGGACATACGATGTCGATCTTCGTTCGTAGCCTAGCCGAGTATCAACTAATCGGGCGCACGGTCGATGACGCCGCCGGCGAAGCATTCGATAAAGTTGCAAAGATGTTCGGACTTGGTTATCCCGGTGGCCCTGAAATTGAAAAACATGCACGCAGTGGCGATCCGGAGCGGTTTGATCTTCCCCGCAGCATGCTCGACTCGGAGAATTTCAGCTTTAGCGGATTAAAAACCGCGGTGCGCTATTTGTTGCCGAAAATTGCAGGGCGTTTCTGTGAAACGCCGGACGGGGAACTGCGTCTGACAGAGACGCCCTACAAAATGGATGACCGCGTAATTGCTGATCTTTGTGCGTCGTTTCAACAAGCGATTGTCGATGTGCTAGTGCGCAAAACAATAGCGGCCGCGCAGAAATTCAACGTCGATCTGGTGACGATGAGCGGCGGGGTGAGTTGCAATCAGGAACTGCGGCGACAGTTGGCCGCTACGTGCGCCCGGGCGGGGTTCAAATTGAAAGTCCCCGAGGCATGGTTATGCACTGATAACGCTGCAATGATCGCATTTGCGGCGCTTCTCCGATTTCAAAATGGCTTTCAGTCAAGCATGACGCAAGAAATCGACCCAAATCTCGCGCTGGCATAAATCTTCTCTGGGGAGCACAGGCCCCTGGCCTGTTCTTTTTGGCGGCTCGCCGAAAAGTCTTCGCTGTCTAACATTTCATCCTTCGTACTGCCATGCGCAAAGTGTCGTCGGCAGGCTGCTGATGACCGCAGGCTGGCAGCCTGCGCTGCCCGGAATGTCAGTATTCACGCTCCAGCAGATAATTTGCCAGCGCGTGCAGCGGCTCGGCAGCGTCGCTGCTGAAGACCGACAGAGCATTGTGCGCCTGGCGGGTGAGACGTCGTGCTTCAGCTCGCGATTTCTCCAGACCAATTACCGCCGGATAGGTGGCTTTCCTTGCGGCGATATCTTTTCCGGCGCTTTTCCCTAAAATCTCCGACGTTTGCGTTACATCGAGGATATCGTCGATCACCTGAAAAGCGAGGCCGAGTCCGCGCCCAAACTGTGTCACGGCCCGGAGTTTTTTCGGATCTGCATTGGCGCTCATCGCACCGAGCCGGACCGAAGTCGTCAATATCGCGGCCGTTTTGTTTTCGTGGATATAGCGCAACTGATCACGCTTGGCATTCCGACCTTCAGCCTCGAGGTCGGCGACCTGACCAGCTATCAATTTTTGACTCCCTGCGGCGACGGCGATCTCGCGTAGGAACAGCGACATGTCGTAGCGGGGCGTCGGCTTTGCGCTGGAGACAATTTCAAACGCGATTGTCAATAGCGCATCTCCAGCCAGGATCGCGATGCCGTCTCCGAAAACTTTGTGGCACGTGAGACGACCGCGCCGAAAATCGTCGTTATCCATGCTCGGCAGATCATCGTGCACGAGTGAATAGGTGTGGATGCATTCGAGCGCGCAGGCGAGGGGAAGCGCGTTACTGATTTTTCCGGCGCAAGCTTCGGCTGCCGCAAGACAAAGAATCGGTCGCAAGCGTTTCCCACCGGCAAAAAGACTGTAACGCATTGCTCGGTGGAGTGTCATTGGTTTAGTTTTTGGTTTCGGCAAATAGCGATCCAGCGCGCGGTCAATCTCCTTTTGCCGGGATCGGAGATACGCCTTCAGATTCATGGTCGCCGTGCTTGGGTTCGAAGCGTAATACTCGATAGCAGAATCGGGCATCTAATATCCAGCACCGAAAATATCACTACAGATTTTCGGCGGCCTCGGTTGTGGCAATTGGCTTCGTG
>QHNV01000100.1 GCA_003218535.1 Verrucomicrobiota bacterium | reverse complement strand
GCGATGCTCCTAATGTTTTTCTCGCCATTTCTTTTCGCCAATGCCCCAGGAATCGATGCCTATCGAGAAGGCAAATTCGAAGATGCCTATAGCGAATTTCAGCAAACGTTAAAGTCGCATCCGCAATCGCGCATTGAGGACAAGCTGCAGTTCGATTCCGGCACGGCGGCCTACAAATTAAGAGATTACAACAAAGCATTGGAATCCTTTAGCCAAGCGCTGCTTTCCAAGGACGCGGTTTTACAGAGCAAAACCTACTACAACCTTGGCAATACGCTTTATCAGCGTGGTGAGACGCAGAAAACTGATGAGAAGAAACTTAGCGACTGGACAAATGCTCTCGATCATTATGAGCAGACGCTCAAGCTCGAACCGCAGAACAAAGAGGCGAAAGAGAATTACGATTATGTAAAGAAAAAGATCGAGGAATTAAAAAACAAGAAACAACTGGAGCAGCAATCGTCACCTCCTCCACCACCGCCAAATAAGAGCAAGCAAGAAAAGCAGAATCAGAAGTCCGGTTCAGGCGGACAAGACCAAAAACAACAACAGCAACACGAGCAGGAGAAACAACAAGAACAACAGCAGCAGCAACAACAGGGCCAGAGTCAGCAGCCGCAGCAGCAGCCGCAGCAGCAGCAAGAACAGCAGTCCGCCTCAGGCGGAAAAGACGGTCAATCACAGAGGCAACCCGAGAGCGGCAAGGATCAAAAACAGCAAAATAAGAACGATCAATCCCAGGCAAAGAACGAGGCGCCGGCCTCAAAACAACAACAAGGTAATCGGTCTTCGCCTTCGCCGTCTCCCGGCGAACCAAAACCGACTGAGGGGCAAACAGGTGAAGGCGAGCAGCCATCTCCAACCCCTGATCAAAATGGAAACGAAATGCCATCGCCAACACCAGGAGAAGGCGAAAGCGGCACGCCGTCTGTTACACCTGCAGAATCGCCACAGAAAAAATTTGCCGGCGAAGTGAAGGGAGTGGGCCAGGAGAAATCAGAAACACCTTCAGATAAAAATACTCAGGCGGCCGAGGCCGAGTTGGAAAAAAAGGGCCAGATGAGCGAACGTCAAGCTGAGGCGCTATTGGAGTCGATGAAAGACGAGGAGGCTCGAGTTCAACTTGATGAACGCAGAGTAACGCGTCATGTCTATAACGACTGGTGAACTAGGTTTTGTCATGTCGAGCGAAGTCGAGACATTCCGCGAGATGACTTCAAGGATATCGACGTTTCAACGAATCGTTATTGCCATTCTTGGAGTAACATGTTTGCAGTTTGCTCGCGCCGATTCACCCAGCGTCACAGCGGTTTTAAGCAAGTCCCAAGTTGCGGTCGGCGAGGAGGTACAGTTGGAGGTCCGACTGACTGGAGCGCGCAGCGCGGATGCACCGGAACAGATTCCGGTGGACGGGCTCGAGATTCATCGAACCGGAACATCTCAACGCGTCGAGATAAACAATTTCAACCTGACAGCAAGCGTGAGCTATGACTACACCATCCTCCCCTTGAAAGAGGGTACGTTCACAATTCCGCCTCAGATAATCCATGTAGGTAGCAGCTCTCTGCGTACTCCGACCCTCACGCTGCATGTGGCTGCTTCTTCAAATCAGCCGGCGAGGCAATACCGCCGCGGAACTCAGCCGGCTTTCGATACGGGCAAGCTTGTTTTTGCCGAATTAATTGTGCCAAAGAAAAGTGCGTTCGTAGGCGAGATGGTGCCGGTTCAGATTCGCCTTGCGTACGATCCACGCACCCATCCACAACTCACAGAGCCGCCCGAGATCACCGGACAAGGGTTCACTGCGCAAAAGCTGCAGCAATCCGGTGAAAATTTGGAAACGATTAACGGCAAAACGTACAATATTGTGACGTTTAAGAGCGCTATCGCTGCGGCGCATTCGGGAAAGGTAGAGATTGGGCCTGTTAAAGCGAAGGCGCAGATGGTAGTTCCGCGACGACCAAGCGCACCGCGCTCACGTTCGCCATTCGACTTGTTCGATTTGGATGATCCCTTCTCGGATCCGTTTTTCTCAAATCCATTTAGCCAATTTGGAGAGCGCCGTGAAGTGGAAATCAGCAGCGAGCCGGTGGCACTCGATGTAAAACCCCTGCCCCAAAATGCACCGCTCAGTTTTTCGGGTGCGATTGGGAATTTTACAATGACAACGGACGCAAAGCCCAAGAGCGTTCAAGTCGGGGATCCAATTACTGTTACATCAACAATCTCCGGGCGCGGCAACTTCGATCGGGTCAATGCGCCTGTCATCGAGGACGACCATGGGTGGCACAAATATCCGCCATCTTCCAAGTTCAAGCAGGACGATGAGGTTGGAATTAGCGGAGAGAAGACTTTTGAAACGGTATTTTCGCCTAATGAAAAGAAGCAAACCCTGCCGGTTCTCGCGTTTTCTTATTTTGATCCGGTCAAAGAGCAATACGTGACGCTGCGCAGCGAACCGGTAGCAATCACTGTGCAAGGAACTGCAGCTGCGACGCAAAACGTCGCCTCATCTCGGCCGGCGTCAGTCGCTCCGGCGCCGGCAGCAGCACCTCGGCCAACGGTTACAACGAAGCCGGCGGATATCTTATATCAGCTCACTGAAAGACCGGCAGCAACGGAATCATTCGCGCCGCTCTACACGCGTCCCGTTTTCTGGATTGCACAGTTGGTGGCATTACTCGTTGTGATTGGATTCGCGGGTTGGAATGTTCACCGGGCAAAAGCCGACAACCGTGAAGCGCGACGCATCGCTGCATTGCAGCATGAACTGGCCGAACGCATGCGTAAACTACATCGAGCCGATGCGTCGCCCCGAGAATATTACGCCGAGGCGTCCAGGGCCGTTCGCGTCAAAGCGGCATTAGCATCTGGCAACCGCCAGGTCGACCCAAACACCGTTGATGCAGAGACCGCCGCGGACACGTTTGACCTCAACGGCGATTCGCGCGAACGACTACGCCGGCTATTCGAGCAGAGCGACGAGTTCCAGTACAGCGGAGTGCATAATGGCTCGGGAAAAATCTCTTCGGAGAATCGTCGGGACGTGTTGGAATTGATCGAGAATTTAAAATGAACTTTTTCACCGTCATTCAGAGCGCGGTTGAGGAATCCCGTGATGCGATCCAAGAGCAATTCCACGGGGTCTCTCGACTTCACTTCGCTTCGCTCGGGGTGACGGCTAATCGAACGCTTGCGATTCTTTTTTGCCTTACATTCGGAATCGCATCGGTCGGGTTTGCGCAATCAGATGCCGAGTTTGCAAAAGCCAATCAGGGGTATGCTCAGGGACGTTTCAAGGAAGCGATCGACGGTTACGAAAGCCTGGTCCGCTCAGGACAATGGAGCGCAAATGTATTTTACGATCTCGGCAACGCTTATTTTCGCACGAACGATTTCGGACGTGCGATCCTGAACTACGAGCGCGCGCTGGCGCTGGAGCAACATCATCCCGAGGCGACAGCCAATTTGCAGATCGCGCGCGACGAGGCTCACGCCCTGGAACTGCAACAGAGCTGGCCCGACCGCTATCTGCGATTTGCGAGCATCAATCAATACAGCATCACTGCGGTCGTCGCTTTCTGGATCGGGGTCTTTTGTCTGATTACATTGATTTTTGCTCGTCGGCGGCCGGCTGCGGCGATCGTCTTACTGGTACTCGCGTTTTCGACCTTCTCCGGAGCGATCTTCGCAATTTGGCAGCTCGATCGTGGTGCTAAAGGCCGCACGTTAGCAATCGTAACCGCCGAAAACGTACAGGCGCGAATCGCGACTGCGGACACCGCGAACAGCGTTTTGGTACTACCTCCGGGCAGTGAGGTTAAAATTGTGAGTACGCGCGGCGACTGGATCTACGCAGCGCTGCCAAACAATCTGCGCGGCTGGATTCCAGCAAAGAGCACGGAGCGGGTGCGCTTGTAAATACTGGATGCGTGCCCTCCTCTGCTGATTTCGATAGACCGCAAATGGCTCGCGCCTCTCGATCGCAATGCCAGCAAAGCGGCATTGGATCTCAAACTGCGACAAACCGAGCGCGATTTGACCGAAAGCACTGACTGTTACATTTGCGGCTTGGAGGCGCTCTCCAAGACAATTGTGGCCATCGCGTGATGCTCGGTGTGACTGAGTGTGATCAAAGCAGTCTTTACGCCGCGCCGTTCCGTCAGCTCTTTTGCCGGCCCGGAAAAGACCAGAAACGGTTCGCCGCTTGGTTTTTTCCGAACATCGATGTCGCGCCAGCCCATCGTTTTTCCAATTCCCGTGCCGAATGCTTTGGAAACAGCCTCTTTTGCTGCAAAACGCGCAGCTAAATGGCGCGCCGGAAATTTCATCGACATTGAATACTCGACTTCGCCGTCGGTAAAAACGCGATGTAGAAAGCGGTTGCCGAAACGGTCGATTGCGCGCTGAATTCGCGCGCATTCCACGAGATCGACCCCGATGCCGATTACGCTCATCTTTGGAAGCCGCTGCGCCTGCAAGTCGCAGTCCAACTGCTCTCTCTCATCCGCGATAATTCTCCATCGCCGCGAGCATCTCTTTCACAGCATTTCCGAGCCCAACACGAACGGCGCGAGAAACGATCGAGTGACCAATGTTGAGTTCAGTTAGGTTCGGAATCTGATGAATAAGCGCGATATTTTTATAGTTGATGCCGTGGCCAGCGTTAACTTGCATTTGCGATTCTGATGCGGCGCGCGCGGCCGCTCGCAATTTCTCCAACTCTTCCTTCTCGATCTTTTCAGTAAACGCGTTCGCCAGCCCGCCAGTATGCAGCTCCACCATCTCCACGCCGAGCTCGGCGGCAGCGTCAACTTCCTCCAAAGTCGGATCGATAAACAGGCTCACGCGAATCCCGGCCAGTTGCAGACGCTTAACGCTCGGCTGCAATTCCTTGCGGTGTGCAATAACGTCGAGCCCGCCCTCGGTGGTGACCTCCTCGCGTTTTTCGGGAACAAGGCAAACTTCATCTGGCACAATGCGTAGCGCAAAATCGACAATCTCAGGAGTGTTGCCCATTTCCAGATTCAGTTTCGTCATAATGCTTTGGCGGAGACGTTCGATGTCACGATCTTGAATATGCCTGCGATCAGCGCGCAGATGCGCAACGATCCCGCTGGCGCCAGCCCGCTCACAAACTGAAGCCGCTACAACCGGATCGGGCTCAGCATTCTTGGATTCTGGCATCGTGGCGTAACGCGCCTGTCGCAAGGTCGCGACGTGATCAATGTTTACTCCCAGGCGCAAGCCACTCATTTAGTCGCGGCAAATAGGACTCAGTCGCCGCGTGCGAGCGAGTCCGAAGATGCGAGCTGTAACGATGCTCCATGAGCAACGTCGGCACGGGGAGAAGCTTGATGCGTCCGACCGTCGCCCGCCTCCGCCGAGCTTCGGCGCAGCAGGAGGACCGCCGCTACGCTTCTCAATCTGGTCCTAGCAACGAGCCGCCTTTCCTGCAGCGATCATTCGGAGCGGGTGTGCCGCGCCTGCGATCTGTCGATCAGTCGCCCGTGGCCTCCGTCTTTGCCTTTTTCACTGCTTTTTTGGTTTTATGGCCCGCTGTTTTGGCGCCCTCCTTCGTTTTCTCGCCTACACTTTCAGCAGTTTCCTTTGTCTTTTTGCCAACGGTTTCGGCAGTCTCTTTCGTTTTTTCTCCGACTGTCTCGGCAGCCTCCTTAGTTTTTTCGCCCGCCGTTTCCAGTCCGTTTTTAATTGTCTCGCCGGCTTTTTTGGCCCCATGCTTTATGTCTTCCGTTGTCCCCTCCTGCCCAAGAGCGACGAGTGCCGTAGCCGTAGCAAGGACGATAACCAAGCTCGTAATTCTCATAATCCCTCCTTTCACTAGTTAAGAGTATCCATAAGAGAAACGGATCGGGTGCCCAGGTTGCGCGCACGGCATGATCCTGCCGCGCTTGCTACCGGAAGATTCGGAGGAGCTACAATTCGAGATCGGCCTTTGTCGGCGGGCCTTCCACCCAGTTGACATCCCACGCGCCATCTACGGTAATGAATGTCAGCGAGTTCGCCGGAAGCCATGCTTCGTGAACCATTTTCGCCGGCATAAAATTGAAACCGCCCGGGCCAAGCTCGACCTTTTTTCCTTCGCACGCGAACTTCGCTGTGCCATTGATCATGGTGTGTGATTCATTAGCAGTGTGCCAATGCTAGGGAGCGAAATTTATTTTGGGTTTTTCTATAGAGGCACTGCGCAACTCTTCGATTTAACATCTTCGTTTTCACGGAAATTCCCCTCGCGGGTTTGACGTGCACCCGCGAAGTTGTGCGCATGATGAAAACGAAAATCCTTGCCGCCGCCATATTATCTCTTTGTGTTGCTATCGTTTGCTCCGCACAACCAAGCGCCACAGGTACAAAAGGCAGCAGCGCGCCCTACAATGAAGGTCCAGTGTGGACGCTGACCATGATCAAGACCAAGCCCGGCCTGAACGATGATTACCTCAAACAGATCACTGGAACGGTAAAGCCAGTTTATGACGAGGAGAAAAAGCAAAAGATCATTCTCGACTACAAAATCTTGAACGGCGATACCTCGAACCCACAGGATTTCAACATCCTTATCCTCGTTGAATATCCAAACTGGGCTGCGTTCGACAATCTGCGCGAAAAGATGGATCCCATTGTCGAGAAGGTCATGGGCACCGAAGATCAACGCCGCGCCACTGCCGTGAAACGGCTCGACGTCCGCGAAATCCTCGGCACAAAAACCATGCGCGAGATTACGCTCAAGTAATCACGTTCCTACAGCTGTTCTTCGCCCTGCCGTTTTTTAATGGCCGCCACGGCCATGGCCCATGCCGCCCATGCCGTGAAATCTTCCTCGGCTGGAGAAGCCGAAGGAGCTATGCCCCCGCGTACCCGTGTGGCTTCGGCCAAAAGCAGCATTGCTCATGCGATGAGTATTCTGAGTATGAGTGGCTCGGCCATGAATACTGCTGCTTTTGCCGTGGACAGTCTGAGTATTTTGTGCGTGCAATGCTGCCTGGCTGGATCGATGTGCATCGCTCACGAGCCGGCCGAAGTTCAAGCCGTTGTCGCGCGCAATCTTGCCCCAGCCTTCCCCAGCTTGGTGCATCGCTACGAGGTCGTTGAAGGTCAGACTAGATCCATTAGCAGCCAGTCCATTAGCCAGTAGGTGCGCATTCTCCAATTCGCCCCAGCCAAGCCCCGTCGATGCCCTCTCTGATTGCAACGTAGCTACGGGAACCCCGGTCTCATTGGAGATTCTCGTCACGGCCGCTCCGTTCGAAGCAACAGTGCCGAACACGAGAAAGAATGCCGCTGTGATTAGACTCAACGTTTTCATACGTAATTAAACTCCCCTTTTTACACACACGTTTCGGTTCTAGCGCGGCCAATGGTTGCCTCTGGCGGACGCTATGAAGATATCCGTTTTCATCCGCGAAATCCGCGGTTCAAAAATCCAGTACCCCTACGGATTCCGCGGCAGCGCTTCTAGATCGGAAATTATTGTAGCCGGCATCGTTGATGTCGGGTGGCCGGGATCATCGATCCCGGCTACAGCTCCACGGTAACGCGTCGAGATCGACATTGCCGCCAGTCAGAATGATCCCTACGCGTTTTCCGCTGATGTTGATCTTGCCTTCCTGAATCGCCGCATACGGAACCGCCGCTGACGGTTCGACAATGATTTTTATCGTTTCCCAAATCGTGCGCATGGCCGAGATAATCGCTTCTTCGCTCACGGTCACGATATCGTCCACGTAGCGCTGGATGATCGCAAAGTTTGGTTCGCCGACATTTGTCCGCAGTCCGTCGGCGATGGTAAATTTCTTTTTGGTGACAATTCTTTTTCCAGCGCGAAACGATTGCGCCGCATCATCAACGTTCTCCGGCTCGGCTGCGATCACTTTGATTTTAGGCTGCATGGATTTCGCCGCGACGGCCGTGCCGGAGAGCAATCCGCCGCCGCCGACCGGACACATTACAAGATCGAGATCGGGCACGTCTTCGAGCAATTCCATCGCCGCTGTCCCCTGCCCCGCCATCACATTTTCGTTTTGAAACGAATGAAGCAGCGTCGCGCCGGTTTTCTCGATCACCTCTGCGCATTTTTCTTCACGCGCTTTCTCCGTCGGTTCACAAAAGACAACGTGCGCCCCGTAGCTCTCGACCGCGCGGATCTTCACCTTCGCTGAGTTCGATGGCATCACGAGATGCGCAGGAATACCGCGCAATTTTGCCGCGCGCGCTACCGCCGTTCCATGATTGCCAGACGAATGCGTCGCCACTCCGCGCCGCGCGGTCGTACCATCAAGCGCCAAGACCGCATTCGTCGCTCCCCGCGCCTTGAACGCGCCGATCTTCTGAAAATTTTCACACTTGAAAAACAACGATGCCCCACTCGCCTCATCCAATCGCGAACTCGTCATCACGGGCGTGCGATGTATGTATGCGCGAATCCGCTCATGGGCCGCGCGAATTGTGTCGAAGTCGATTGAGATCGACAGACTATGAGATGTCGCCTGCATTTGCGCTGCGGAAATGTTCGGGGCGTGGGCCGATGCCGATGAAACGCGCGGGTAGTTGCCGTAGAATTGGAAACCATTTCAGAAGGCGAAACAAAAGTGGCAACGAATCTTTACGCCCGGACGTTCGGCCGGTAACCACTCGGCGATGGATAAAAACCTGCATTCCCTGGATCAGCTGAGTCGGCCATTCGCGGCGTGCCTGCACCTTGCGCAAATCATCCACGGAAACGGGACCGCTTCGTAATTTCTCTGCGAGCAGGTTCGCAGTCGCGACCGCATCTTGAATCGCAAGATTAATCCCAACGCCGCCTGCCGGTGACATGGCGTGCGCAGAATCGCCAATGCATAGCAACCCTTCGCGGCACCAATCGCGGAGCCGATTGATCTGCACCGTGAGCAGCTTGATTTTCGACCAGTCATCCAGCTCGGCTACCCGATCACGTAGAAATGGGGCAAAGCTTACGATGTCGTTTTGAAATTGCGGCAGCCCGTGCGCTTTGATCTCGTCGAACCCGCCCTTTGGAATAACGAAGCCGGCTTGCCAGTAATCACCGCGATCCAGCAACACGAGCAACTTGCCGTGCTGAAAGAAACCGAACGATTGTTCCGGATCGGTTTGTTTCTTTGAGATACGCATCCAGAGCACGTCGATTGGCACACCGAACTCGCGTTGCTCAAAACCGGCGCTGGCTTGAGTGGTTGAGTGCCGTCCATCCGCACCAATCACGAGATCCGCGGGTACCGCGGTTTCGCCGCGCGGAGTTTTTGCGCGCACACCTGCCACACGGCCGTTGTCGAAAATAAGATCGACAACTTCGTGTTCCATGAGCAGCTGGAAATTCGGAAATCCTCTTGCGTGACTGGAAAGAAAATTGAGAAAATCCCACTGCGGCATAAACGCGATGAATTTGCAGCGGGTGGGAAGTTTGCTGAAATCCGCGATGGGGACGGTCTGACCGTTGACGACGCCACGTAACTCCCGCAATTCTTGATGTGGCTGTTTCAGAAATTCATCGAGGAACCCGAGTTCATGCATCAGTTCGAGTGTGGAAGGATGAATCGTGTCGCCGCGGAAATCGCGATTGAAATCGGCATGTTTCTCCAGGACGGCTACCGGCACGCCAGCGCGCGCGAGCAAATAGCCGGCCATCATCCCCGCCGGTCCGCCGCCAACTATCACGCAACGCGTTTGCAATTTTTCAGACGTGCTCATTGCAACTGAGTAAGGAACCACGGATTACGCGATAGCACGGATAATGAAACTAACATCAAGATTATCGTCTTAATCTGTGTTATCCGTGCAATCCGCGGTTAAATGAATGAAAACTGATCAGCCGCTTTTTCTCAACGAAGAACAAGTCCGAAAGCATTTGCAAATGGCGGACCTGATTCCGGCGATGGAGAAAGCGTTGATCGATTTTTCGGCGGGCAAGGTCACTCAGCCGGTGCGTTCAGTGATAAAGGTCGATGTCGCCGCGGCGACCGGGTTCCTGGGCCTGATGCCGGCGTTAACTCCGGACGGGCTCGGGCTAAAAGCGGTGACGTTCTACCTCTCAAACGCGGAACGCGGAATCCCGACGCACATGGCGACCATTTTTCTTGTTGATCCAGAGACGGGCACGCCTCTAGCGATAATGGACGGCAGATTAATCACCGAGATGCGCACAGCGGCTGTATCCGCGGCGGCAACGAAACTTCTGGCCGCAGCCGATTCCAAAGTTCTAGCCATCCTCGGCAGCGGGGTGCAGGCGCACAGTCACGTGGACGCGCTGCGACTCGTTAGGCCATTCGAGGAGATCCGCGTCTGGAGTCCCACAAAGGAACATGCAGAACGATTCGCGAACGAGATTGCTGGTAAAGCCGTGTCTGCTGAAGAAGCGGTGCGCGGCGCAGATGTTGTTGTGACGGCGACAAATTCGAAGACACCCATGTTGAAAGGAGCATGGCTAAAGCCCGGCTGTCACGTAAACGCGGTCGGCGCATGTCGCCCTGGCTGGCGCGAGCTGGACGATGA
>QHNV01000238.1 GCA_003218535.1 Verrucomicrobiota bacterium | reverse complement strand
GGAGCTTGAAAACATCCATCGCAACCTCGCCATGGGGAAACCGATGATCCGCGCCATTCTCGACGGCGCCATGCAAATCGCGGTGCCCGCGTTTGTCTCGACGCTCAGCATCTGTATCGTGTTTGTGCCGATTTTTTTCCTGAGCGGCACGGCTAGATATCTGTTTCAGCCGCTGGCTACGGCGGTGATCTTCGCCATGCTGGCCTCCTATCTTCTCTCCCGCACCGTTGTGCCGACCATGGTGAAGTTTCTGATGCGCGGGCACATGGAGGAAATCGATACGAGTCTCGCACGCAAACTCGATGATGTTGAAGGAGACGCGCCGGGGAATGAAGAAGACTCTGCGGCGGGGCGCCGCAAAGAGCGTACGGGGCGCGAGCGCTCCTCAACAGGAATCCTCGGTTCTATATCGGGCTTTTTCTTCGGCATTCACGAGCGCTTCAATCGTGCGTTTGAGAAAGTGCGCGATCGTTATGTGGAGGCGTTGCGTTGGTGCCTTGCTCATCGCGGTATTGTGTTCGCCGCGATGGGGGGCTTTGTCCTGATTTCGCTTTGTCTTGTTCCATTTCTCGGTCGCGATTTTTTTCCAGCGGTAGATGCAGGTCAGTTTCGCCTGCATGTACGCGCCCCGGCGGGCACGCGAATTGAAGCAACCGAAGAACGTTTTTACGAAGTAGGCCGCGTGATCCGCGAAGTGATTCCGCCAAATGAAATTCAGAACGTCCTCGACAATATTGGGCTTCCGGTCAGCGGAATTAATCTCGCGTTCAGTGATAACGCGACCATTAGCTCGGCGGATGGCGAAATTCTGGTCGCGCTGAACGCGAAACACAAACCAACCGCGCAGTACATGCGCATTCTGCGCGAGAGATTGCATCACGATTTTCCGGACATGGAATTTTATTTTGCCGCGCCGGATATCGTCAGTCAGATCTTGAACTTCGGTATTCCGGCGCCCATCGACATCCAGATTACCGGGCGCGATCCGAAAGGGTACGACATCGCGAACGAAATCAAGGCACGCATCACGCAAATTCCGGGGGCGGCGGATGTGCACGTGCATCAGCTGGTGCATGGCCCGGACCTGCGGGTGAACGTGGACCGCACCCGGTCACAGCAAATTGGACTGACGCAAAACGATGTTGCGCGCACAATGTTAATTTCGCTTAGCTCGAGCGGCCAGAACGCTCCCAATTTCTGGCTCAATTTCCAAAACGGCGTGAATTACCAGGTCGCCGTGCAAACGCCGCAATACAAGATGGACACGCTGCAAGATTTGCAGAACACGCCGGTGGTCGCGCAGAATTTGCCGCGGCCTGAGTTACTCGCAAATCTTGCGACGGTCCAGCGTCGGGAGTCGCCGATCATCGTGAATCATTACGACGTGCAACCGGTCTTCGACGTGCTTGCCAACGTACAAGGCCGCGATCTCGGTGGCGTGGCAGGTCAGGTCAACAAAGTCGTGAACGAGTTCAAATCGAAGCTGCCGCGCGGCACGTTTCTGAGTGTTCGAGGCCAGGTCGACAGCATGAACAAATCGTTTGCTGGGATCGGCGCCGGCATTCTCTTCGCGATCGTGCTTGTTTACTTTTTAATGACCGTCAATTTTCAATCCTGGACCGATCCGTTCATCATTATCATGGCGCTACCGGGTGCGCTCTGCGGCATTATCTGGATGTTGTTCGTAACTGGCACCACGCTCAACGTCCCTTCACTCATGGGGGCGATCATGGCCATTGGCGTTGCAACGGCAAACAGCATTCTGGTCGTGACGTTCGCCAATGACGAGCGCTGCGGCCCGCATTCAAAAAGTGCGCATGACGCTGCGCTCTCTGCCGGCTTCACGCGGCTTCGTCCGGTAATAATGACTGCACTGGCCATGATCATTGGCATGTTGCCGTTTTCTTTTGGGCTCGGGGAAGGCGGCGAGCAAAACGCGCCATTGGGGCGTGCTGTGATTGGCGGATTGATCGTCGCAACATTCGCCACGCTGTTTTTCGTCCCGGTTGTTTACAGCATGTTGCGCAAAGCCGAATTCACCTGTGACGAAGATGAAGAGTTTGAGCGCCAGGAACAGAGAGAAAGGGCCTGATGAAAACACGACAGCACAACGGTCACGAACACGACGGGCACGGTGAGGTTGCAGTCCAAGAGCGGCATGGTGCGCCACAGACGGCCCAGCGATCCATCCCTACGCATCCGCCGGTTCGCAGCGTCGCTGTATGGGGCCCGATCGCGGTGGTCAGCGTGCTGGCCCTCTTAGTCATCATCGGGGTTTGGCGGCACATGCGCGCGCACGGTGAGCAGGAACAGTTCGCAAAAGAAACAAATCAGCTTGCGGTCAACGTGGTCGACGCCCAGCGGGACCTTAAGCCGAAGGAATTAATTTTGCCCGGCACATTCCAGGCAATCAAGCAGACGACGATTTATCCGCGGTCCAACGGATACGTGGAAAGCTGGAAGGCCGATATTGGAGACAACGTGCAGGCCGGCCAATTGCTGGCGGAGATTGCTACCCCGGAGGTGGATCAGCAATTAGCACAGGCGCGCGCACAAGAAGAGATTTATGCAGCAACTCCAGAAAATTCAGGGTTTCCAGCAAATTCTCGCGCCGTTCGCTGGAAAGATCGCTGCTCGAAATATCGATATTGGCACCCTCGTGACCGCCGGGACCGGAAATTCTGGCACACCGCTTTTCAGCATCGTGCAGAGCGATGTGCTTCGCGTTTACGTGTTCGCTCCGCAGGAAAATGCGCCGTCGATTCACGAAGGACTCGCTGCGAAAATTATTCTCCAGGAATATCCCGGCCAGGAATTCGACGGCAAGGTGACACGCACAGCGGGCGCACTCGACCCACAATCGCGCACCATGCAGGTGGAAGTGCAAGCGCCCAACGATGAAGGCAAACTCTATGCGGGCATGTATGGACAGGTGAAATTTCTATTAGCCGATGAGAACGCTCCAATTGTCGTACCGGCGAATACGTTTCTCTTTCGCACTGAGGGACCACAGGTGGCGACGATCGTAAACGAGAATCGGATTCACTGGCAAAATATTCGCGTCGGGCGGGATTTCGGTGATCGACTCGAAGTGCTCGATGGCCTGAAGGAAAATGCAAAAGTCGTTATGAATCCAACCGACGATTTGCGGGAAGGCATCCAGGTGCAGGTGAAACCCGCTGAAAAGCCGAAACCGGAAGGCAGCGTCGCTCAATCGGCTTCGAGCAGGTGAGAACAAAAGAAACGATGAAGAAGAAAAAGCTTATGACAAAAGACTTGGAAAAAGTGAGATTGCTGGCTCGCGATTTGCGCGATGGAAAACAATTCCCGCGCAGCCCGCGCGCTACGCTGGCAGGCTATGTGTTGGCGGCGCGTGCCGTGGACAAATGCCGCGCGGTGTTACTGGGCTGGGAAGGTGAATACCATTCCAATTGTCCGCTCGATCAACGCTGGCTGAAATTTGCTGAGATCGATTATGATGACTTCCGATCATTCGTCGCCACCGGCGCAACCGATGACGAAATTGCTGCGTGGGTGGGCGACCATGCCAAAAAGCGTCCGCGCGCGGAGATCATCGCCTGGAACAATAAAGAACGCGACTTGCACCTGAGCGATTTGCCTCTGGAACTCCAGGAGTACATGGAAGATTACATCCAGCAGTTCATTCCGCGTAACCGGGTGATTCACCACTGGTTCGACGTCTACGATTTGGAAGAAGAGCGGCTCTAAATATCGCTTAAATTTTGTCTCTATATTGCTCCGCGAACAGAGCCGGCTGTCCGCCGGCGTGGAGAAAGAGCACGGTCTCGCTGCGTTTGAAAAATCCTTTGCGGATTAAATCAATCAGCCCAGCTGTAGCGCGCCCGGTATAAACCGGATCCAGCAACAGTCCTTCATGCCGCGCGAATAAGTGCGAGCGACACAATTTCGCCCCTCTATGGCAAAGAAGGCTTGATGGTCATACACATTCGGAGATAAAGCCGATACTGCGCGAAAATCTCGACAGCAAATCCATCGGGTTTAGCATTCTCACCCTGTGCAAGTCGACAACCAGAC
>QHNV01000237.1 GCA_003218535.1 Verrucomicrobiota bacterium | reverse complement strand
AGCCCTGGTTGGAATAACTGCCTTCTCGTCCTTCCCATTGCATTTGGTTACCTTAGCAGGGATGATATTCCTGGGCTTGTCGGTTCTTTTGGGAGTGGAGACCTTGTACCTGAAACTAACCGGTCGAGCGGTCAGCGGTTTCGCAACCGTTATTCTACTGGAACTGATGATCGGCAGTTTCCTGATGATTAGCCTCGGCATCATCGGCGAATACCTGGCTCGCATCTACGAGGAGGTCAAAGGCCGGCCCCGATACATCGTAGCTGAATCGATTAAACGTGGTACGGAGTCGGCCCGCAGTTAGCGGCACAACAAAGAGCTGCGGAACGTACGACTCAAGTGCATTGAAACGCTAAATGGCGTCGCATAAAATGGAATGAAGGACGTTCATAGCTACCGCTTGCTGCCTCCTCCGAGGTTAATCAGGTTTACGCGATCCGAGAAACTGGAAAGCACGTAGACTTTGTCTCCCCACAGCGCCATGGCGGATGGTCCGTCGAGCCTATCTGGAGGCATGGGTCTTAAGGCTCCCATTCTGGTTCCGTTTAAATCAAAGATCAGGACGGTATCCGCAGCAGCCGCTGACGCGTACAGACGATCTCTCTTTGGGTCAATAACAACGTGTTCCAATGGCCAGATATTGTGTTGCCATTCTTGCACCATCCATTTCCAAAGAAATTTTCCATTCGAATCAAAGACTTGGATGCGCTTATGGAGCGGATCAGCCACATAGACTCGGCTGGTCTTTGCATCGACAGCGAGGCCTGTATGGTTGGCAAACTGGCCCTCGCCCGCTCCCTCCGATCCCCAGACGGCGAGCACGTTACCTTCCGGATCCATTTTTACGATGCGGCTATGGCCTTGGTCCAGTACGTACAGAGAGTCATCGGGGCCGATGGCAATGTCGCGGGGAGCGTAAAATCCGGGATCGGGGCCGCTCCATTGAGCAATGACGCTGCCGTCCGGCCCCAACTTTACGACCCGGTGGTTTCCGGCATCAGCGACATAAATATAGCCGTCTCGATCGATCGCGATTCCGTTTGGTTCCTTAAGTTGTCCGTAGCCCGTGCCTTTTGTTCCTATGCTTGTAATGAACGTACCGCTCGGTGTGAACTTCTCGATCCGTGCGTTGCGGCTATCGGCAACCAGCACATTGCCAGCTCCATCAACAGCAATTCCGAGCGGGTCATCAAACTGTCCCTTTCCTGATCCCTTACCACCTTCAAACATGTTCGTAGCATGTTCAGGTAAGGCTCTGAGTTTGGCAGGCTCTGTCTCAGGGACGTTGTAAATCGTTAGCGAACTATACTTACCTTGTTTGTCCTCGAACACTTTCGGAAAATATTCAGCATAGATTTGTTCGTTCGGCCGTTTGATGATTTGGCTGTGGCGGACACCGTTATCAAACGCGACATAGCCGATGTTATTTTCCTTTAAAAGCCGATACACCTTACGAGGGTCTCTGCTCTCGAACATCTCCCGCTGAATAAGTTCTCGCTTTACGATGTCGTACCCGGCGCCCCAGGCAAAAAGCGTGTAGCCGCAGAACAGTTTGCGGCCCGCAAAGAGAATTGGGTGATACATGAATCTATCAGTCAAGAAGGCCTTGTCCGTCCTGGTTTCTGACAGCACCCATTTCACCAACGGATCGTTCGCGTAAGCAAATTCCGCGAGATGACGATTGTAAATGGGAAAGAGATCGATAGCTCCACCTACCATAATAGAAGCCGTCATTGCGGTGGCAACGACTGGGCCCAGGATTGGCGCAGTCTTTAGATTCCAAAGCCACGCTATTCCGTAAGCCGCGAACAGGTTGGCTAGAATTACCCAAATATTCAGGAATTTATGATTTGCCGGTGTTTCGACACTGAATCGAAATAAGAAAGCAACCAATACCAAACTGCAGATGGCGATAAAGAACCGGCGCTGAAACCATGAAACCAGCAGCAGCGCTAGGATTATGACAGGCCACTTTAGACCGAACGTATAGCCGAGATACTCGACGATTTTAGCTATCGTCGGATGCTCGATGGTATATCCCCATTGAAAGAGCGAGTAATTCCTGGGACCGCCGCCGGCGGATAAGTACCATAGTTGTGGCAATGCGACAATGGCAGCAGCGATGCCTAGCAACAACATGTATTTGCGCTGAGGAAAAAGAATGAGGAGGAAGAGTAGGACCCCAAAGGCTGCGGTGAAGACAAGGGCATTCCAGAATGGCAGAGCACCTAAAAGTAATCCGGTAAAAATAAAGCTCTTGCCAGAGACAACAGCCTCCCTTGCGAATACGATAACCCCTGAACCTTGCCGCGGTTCAGACTTGATGATTGCCGAGCCATCAGGCATTTCACTGCCGGCGATAGGTGCAGGAAGCTTACCCGACTCAGCGGACGTTCTTTGCTGGTAGCGATCAATCAGGAAAATCAGTACAATGAGAAGTATACCGATTCCGCTGGCGAAATGTCGTTGGTTTATGTAAACGCTTTGCGTCCATATTCCCCAATCCTCCCCGCGATACGGATAACCGGAACGGAGGAACCCCCTCAAATGGAGTACGGCGTGGAAAGCCTGTGTTAGTGACGATTGAGACCGAAGAAATGGAATGGAAGCAAGTGAGCCGTTGAGGAAAAATAAGGCAGAGCCAATGCGTCCAACAGGCCGCGAATTAAATAACAGTTCCCCCAGGCTCATAACGAGCGCGAGCATGCAGACCATGGTAACAGCACTCAAGATGTTCAGGCTCCATGCTATATTGAGACCGAGAAATTCGAGATTTCCGGCCTGAAAAAAGAAGAGAAAGTGATATCGAATGGGCGCACCAGAAAAGAAGGGATATGTGGTGAACATCATCCAGCACGCCAGGCCGAAATACATCGCCAACATGATCCAATCCCAGATTTCTGACCCGGAAGCCCGTGGCTCGATGAATACCGAATGGGACCCTGCCTGACGCCTTGATCTGCGAATTGACAGAAATATTACGGTCATCGCGGCTCCGAAAAAGCAGAGGTCCGCCCAAAGCAATGGCCTGGCTGCCTGTGCGAAAACCAAGGCCAGCAGGTAGGTAGACCAAGAGCTGAGCAGTAAGCCTATGAGCACGGCTGCCGCCAAGCGGTGCGCACTTGATACGAACCGGTAAAAGCGTCGACAGAGCAGGTCCCCAAGATAAATCGCGACCGCCAGATAAATCAGAGCCAACATGACAGAAAGTTAATTGCTGAAAGCAGATGGTTGACGGCGAAACTGAAACGGCCTCCAGTCCCCTTGAAAATATTTTGTCCGCGAATCGCGCTGATCAACTAGTCGCACAGCTGCGAAGTCTAAGCGTACGATTCTCTCCGTCAAACGCTGCTGCAGGTTGAGACATCTGTCGTCTTTACGATTCCGTCCGGCCTGCGTGCTGACCACGGCTCCGAATTACTGATGACGGATGACGGATCACTATTTTGTTCAGCGCACCGGCGTCGGGCGAGGTGGCGGATTTGGACGAGGCCTCGGTGTGGGAGTAGCTCTCGGAGTTGTCGTAGGTGTTGAGGTGGGTGTTACGGTCCGCCACCGTCATAGACAAGGGTACCAGTAGCTCCGTCGTAACCGTGTAACCGCTGATCGCCGGGGTTGCCACGATCCTCCGTGCCAACCACCCATACAATCATGTTATTAGTGCCATCCGTGGAGGTGACAAATGGCGAGCCGCAATCTCCGGCACCCCGGTTCACGGTCCAGCCGTTGCCAATGGTGGGCGGGCTAGTTCCAGTGATACGAAAAGCCGATAGCGTGCTGCGATCGGCGCGCAAAGCAAAGTAGGTTCCCTGATTAGTTCGATAGGTTGCTGCTGCCTGTCTAAGATTGATGGGGCCAACTTGAGCTGACGCTATAGGAGCGCTAACCCCACCGAGGTTATCTCGGTTAACCAAGTACGCTTTGCCGTCCTTACCCATCGCAACAATTAGGTGGGAAGGCGTTGCATCAGGCACGTCCACGAGCAAAGGACCGGAGCCGCCAAGATCCAAATCCGCATTGTCAAGACTCAGCCAATTCGTAGGCACCCAATAGTCGCTAGCTGAGCCGGTAAAGATTGGTCCGGGTTGGAAGCGAATCACCGCTTCACCGCCGTCCCAATTTCCATTCGTGCCAGAAGTGTTCCCAGTCGTGACGAAGGGGTTCTTCCCGTCGCTGGCGATGCCGCCGACTCCCCATATAGCGCCGCCGTGAGTGCCGGCGATGGTGGCCGCAGCCCATGCTGTGACGCTGCCGGGATTATCTATGGGCACACCCACAAGCCAGCCATGATAGAGACTGCAATCCGAGTGACTCGCATATCCAACATAAAGAATGTTACCCACGATGCCGAGCGCGGCTCGTTGCAGTTGGATCACTGGGATGAAGTTGATTCCGTTGTACGAAGCTGTTACCTCCACGTCCACCGGCCAGCCGGGGTTGATGTCGCCCGTATCCACACTAAGAGATATGATGTAATGTTTTTTGGTCGTGCCGCCGTCGGGTGTGATCATCGCGGCCAAAAAGAGCGACCGTGAGGCGAGATCAACGACAGGCGTGCTCGTGATGCCCAACGGATCAAGGATAGAGCACGGGACATCATTTGCCGGGAGCGGATCGCCAACATTGCGCTCCCAGATAATGCTGCCATCCAGAGCATCGAGCGCGTACACATTGTTGGATTCGGTCACCGCAATAATTGTCGGCCTGCCGCCTGGGCCGTTGTCGAGGTAAAGCGGCTGGGCGTACACGTTACCGACGATCGTGCCGTCAAAATTCAAATCGCGCGTCAGATTAGCGGCCGCGCTCTGTGTGAAAGCGGAATCAATGTAAAGACCGTCCCGCGAATTGTGGTTGTGAAATTGCGTAACGTTCACCTGCGCGTTAGTTGGAACGATTGCGCTCCAGAAACAAAAAACGACAACGGAGAGAATGGAAGATAGAGGTTTCATGTGTCAGTGTTTAAGAATTTCCGGTGCCTTTTTACCATGCTGCGCAGCCTTCGTGTCAAGCTGGATGATCAATCGCTGATCACCGATCACGAATCACTGATCACTAGTGTTTCAGTGCGCTGTCGGGCGAGGGCGCGGAGTCGGGCGCGGCCTGGGTGTCACTCTGGGTGTAGCTGTGGGAGACGGAGTAGGGGTCTGTGACGCGCTCGGCGTTGCCGTCGCGGTGGGTGTTGGCGTGACTGTCGCTGTAGCCGTTGGAGTGGGCGTGGGCGTGATTGGCGGCGTAGGCGAAGGCGTCGCACACGGGAGCGGTGCGCATCCA
>QHNV01000247.1 GCA_003218535.1 Verrucomicrobiota bacterium | reverse complement strand
CTTCACGACTCGTCAGCTGACTTTTGTCGTCTTCAAGCCAATGCTTCGACTCTTCTTCAATCGACGACATCGGCCTTTGCGTGACGAATCTTTTGAACATTGCGTAGTATTGTGATGCGCGCTCAAACTGTCAACGGATTCTCGCAGTGACAATGATTTTTTATCGTTCAGCGGTCATCCGATAAAGATTAGCGGCTCCGTTTTGCGCGGAAAGGATTAGGAAGTGCGGCGCTAGAGCCGGCCTTCGATCCAACACGAAACAAAGCGGACGCTGTGGCACCGCGAAGCCCAAAAGCGCAGCGGAATTCTGCGCCACGCGTTGGAAATCATACGCGATCACCCAGGATACCCGGCGATCATCCAGAATCTGGAGCGCCGTTTGCCAATCCTCGCTCAGGAAAAAGCGCGCGCTATCTTCTATTCCGGGCAAACTCTCATGCGAGCTTCCAGCAACTCCAGGTTGCCCTGACCAATATGCGACAGATGGTGAAAGCCACCACGGCGCGAGAAACGCGCGCGTCTCTGCGGATTGGAGAGTGATCGCAAGATCGCGCAACTGTAACGCTTCATTCCGCTGTTCGATTCGTCGGGCGTATTCCGCTTCGCTTGGCCAAAGTCGTGCATCCCAGTCGCGCAAGATCGGAAAAATCGACAGTACAAAAGCGATCCAAACCGCCGCGCGCGATTTGATCGGTTGAAGTAAGGCTGGAAGTGCAATTGCAAAGATGGATAAAAAAAAGTACGCCCAACGCGCCTGCCAAATTGTTAAACAATAAGTCGCGACCAAAAGAACAATAATAAAAACGGGGACGCGTTCGCTCTTGTCCTCTGTTCTCCAAAAACCGAACCAAATTAATAGAGGCGCTACCGCCAGCATGTAACCAGCCCAAGTAAACCAAATCGGATTTGCAGCCGAGACGTGAGCCAACTCGCCAATGGTGTGCGCCCAGTTTTTGAAAACTCCGCTGGGCCGAAAGATCGCGAACGATGGAATACGTCGCTCAATCGAAAACGCGGTTGCCATAACCAGCGCGAACCAAATCCAGCCACTGCGTCGATATTTCGCGAAGATTCTTTTCCGATCTTGTACGACACTTACTGCCAGCACGATTAAAAACAAAACGAGCGATTCGTACACGGAAACCCAGATCGCCAATGCCCATGCGATTCCACTTATTGTACCCCATCGTGGAGCTGTGTTAGATCGCGCGCTCCATTCCGTGCAAATCGCGATCGTCAGCAGGAGCATCAACACGGATTGATGATCAGGCCGTCCCAGCTCGGTTCCGTGAACGAGAATGGCAGAAATTGAGTAGAGAAGGAGCATCACCCAGCGATATCGGAAATTCATCTGCCGCGACCACCACCAGAGAAACCAACCGCCAATCAGTGCCAGCAACGGTGAGACGACCGCGCCTGCCAGATCAACCGCGTGGGCAGTGAATGGCTTTAATGCAACTGCCAATGCAACAAGCAGGTAATCCAGCGGCGCGGTCGTATGCGGAGTCGTTCCGTGCGGAAAATTTTCAAAATCATGATGACGCACGATTAGTCCCGGATGCTCCATGCACATTGCGGCTCGCGTCATCCTTGCGTAACAATCCGCATCAGTGAAATAAACGTTGCCGGCTACAAAAACGTCCTGATAATTCGCACAGCGCGTTGCCAAAATCAGTGCGCTGAGAAACGCAACCTCAAAGACGTTCAGGATAAAACGTCGAAGTCGTGGCACAAGATCGACAATCGCAAATCGACGATCGAAAATCGAAAATTAAAATGGGCCCGCCAGGATTCGAACCTGGGACCAAGGGATTATGAGTCCCCTGCTCTAACCGCTGAGCTACAGGCCCATTTACCTAGGCAATTTACGCTACCCGAAAGATTTTCCTTGGCGGGGCCACTTAGGACAGCAAAAAAACGCGTGTTCACCTTAGCTTTTCTAAAATCACCGCTGACTGGCAACCGTACGCTTCAGAAGTAACTGAGATCCACTGGAAAATGGGAGGAGTAATGAATTGGAAGTAGCGAGAACTATAGAACACCTGCGACGAGGCCCCTCTCCCGATAACGGTCATATTGAAATCATTCTTATTGTTGCGGTACCTCGGTTGCTCCTGCATAGCAACCCCGAGACGGCGCGCTTGTATCGGAAGTTTGATTAAGTGATGATACTCAGTTACTAACCCTTTCTTCGAAACGCCTTTACCTGGCAAGAAACACTTCAAACTTAGCTCGATTGAACGGCGCACAAGATAGTAGCGCAGTGGAGAGAAATCACGCGAGGTCTTGAACTGTTTAAAGGAATCGAGAAACTCGGCGGCGTACGTATTGAAGCCAAAGGGCGTTGCATGAACGTGGAGAGTATCAGCGATGTGGATGATCGCCATTCCGGCAATATAAGTCACGTCTCTACTCATCTTTTATCCCCCGCAGAACGTGAAAACATCGCTGCGGAGATGCTCGAATTTCTCCGCCGACATATCATTAACGTCTGGTTCCCGCGCTGCATTGATCGTCAGGCCGGTGGCTTCTTCTGCGACTTCGACCGTGCATGGAAACCGTGCGGACCGCAGCAGCGCATGCTGGAATTTCAAGCGCGGCAAACCCACGTCGCCGCCCTGCTGGCGCTTGCGTTCCCAAATGAATCTCAGTGGACTGATACGGCGATTCATGGCTTTCGGTATTTGCGCGATGTGATGTGGGATCATCAGCACGGCGGCTGGTATTGGATGATCGGACGCGATGGCGTCGTGTTGCAGAATGGAAGCAAACACGCGCACAGCACGGCGTACGCCCTGCAAGCCTGCGTGCAGGTTCATCTCGCGACGCGCGAACCCGGCGCGTTGGAATTGGCCCGCGAAGGTTTCGAATGGTTTGATCGCTACGGTTACGACAACGAATATGGCGGCTTTCAAAGCTGGCTGCGGCGCGAGGGGACCATTCTTCAAATCGACGACACCAGCGCAGCCGAGCCGCTCGGCCACGACGTGGGATTGAAAGACGTGAACGTCCACGGGGATTGGATCGAAGCGCTCACAGATTTGGTTCGCGTCCAACCGAACGGAACGGTTCAACGTCGGCTGCAAAATCTCGCACACCTGTTTCTCACACATCTTGTCATGAGAGATGGCGCGCTGCACTACGCGTGCTACAAAGATTGGCGACCGCAACCCGCGCTCGAACGTTACGGCTATCATTTTCAAAACGTGCACCGGTTTGTCACGGGAAGTGACCTTTTCGAGCGACCGAAAGCATTTCAATCCGCCGCGCGTCGTCTTTTGGATCACGCGATTGCCCGAAGCAACGCGGGAAAATCTGGTGGCTTCTGGTATGCCGGGCCGGGAGGCGTTCCCAACAAATTGGAAAATGTTTTGGTGTTGGTGAAACGCCGTACGTGGTGGCCGCAATTCGAGGCTCTCCGCTCGCTCGCTCTGTTCAGTCTCCGCAAGAATGAAACTGATTCGCGCTATGCCGAACTTTTCCGAACGCAATGGAACTTCGTGCGCGATCGCATGTGCGACAAGTCGTTTGGCGGAACTTATGCCACGTGTCCGAGCGACTTATCTGCTCGCGAACGCCCGCTCGGTCGGTGGCGCAACGGTGCAGCGTTGCACAAGGGAAACGTCTGGAAGGATGCGTTATTACACGCGGAAACAGCGGGAATGGCGCGCTGCTCACCCGCGAAATCAGAGCAGGGCGAGAGCACAAACACGGGCCAAATGAAGAGTTGGCCATCGCTGCGATGCGCGTCAGCAATCCAGATTGTTCGCCCGCGAGAATCAATCGCTGACACACAGCCCCAACTCCAACCCGCTTTGCTGAGATTGTCAGCGATGATTTCCCAGTACTTCACGCGCAGCTGAGTCAACCACTGACATCCTAGGGCGTAAGGAAAATTCTGCCTGTGTAAGGATCTTCTACTTCGGTTCGAGGCGGAAAACCGGTGACGTCGATGTAACCGCTATCTGGCGCGAACGGACTGGTAACTAAGCCTGGTTTACCGGGGACGGGAGTTCCATACGGCAGCTCAGTTTTTTGCTGGTTCGCGCCCGAGGCTGCCTTCGCCCACCGGACATCGCGCTGACCCGGAGGCGCAGGGACTGGGCTGCCCGAAGTCTGACCATTCGAAGCATCGCTCGGCGGAGTCTCATTGTGCTTATGACTCCGGTGCCGCCGCGGTTTCTCGTTCGGGTGCGCGATTGCGCTCCGTAGCGCTCTAAAAAAATCTCGGAAGGGTCCTGCTTTCGCAACATCAGTCGCGCTGATCAGCGTGGCGATCGATAACCAGACTACAATTGCGCGGAGCGTTCCTTTCACTAGGACTGTTTCGTCTCAGCCGTTCGCCGTGCGCGCCTTGGGTCGCACTCCATGGGGTCGCGTCTCGGGATTACAGTCGAGGCTAATGGCGATGTCGCACTGGGCAGAGTAAGCTTTCGTTTGATACGTGATTAGATGCATCATTGCTGATTGTCTTCTTTAGTACCGATCGCAACGTAATCCAGCTTTGGGCTTGGTGGGTCTTCGCCGAAAAATCGACTAATATTATCGGCTTTTGTCGCGCGGTTAGGCCCTAGCAGGTCTAACAAAGCGCTGCGGCCGGACGACTGATACGGAAGGCGGTGCGCTGAGAAGGGCGGAAAATCGTTGTTCGCCAGGCTGAATTAAGCAGCTATCACAATCGCGCGCTTCCG
>QHNV01000078.1 GCA_003218535.1 Verrucomicrobiota bacterium | reverse complement strand
GACCTAATCGATATGGAGGCGTGCAACGCCGGCAACGATACAGACTGCCCCTTCACTCCCGGTGTCGGCACATCAGGCATTTACTTCTCGTTCAACTCTGGCACCACGTGGGTGCAGCCGACCTACACAGGGTGGTCAGCACGCGACTGCCACGGCGCTATAGGCCCGGATGCCGGTTGCACACCCCACGTGGGTGCGATCGGGACAGTTCCAAATTACTACGAAAACGGGCTCGTGTCCGACGGTGATCCGGCCCTCGCCTTCGGTCCCAAACCTGATGCCAACGGTCACTTTTCATGGGCGAATGGGTCGCGCCTCTATTATGCCAGCTTGGCGTCGAACTTCGGCGCTGATCGGAATGGGACCTCCTTCAAGGGCTTCGAGGCGGTTGTTGTCTCGCGAACCGACAACCTCGCTGCTGCGGCAGCAGGCTATAAGACCGCATGGAAGGCTCCGGTAATCGTAACGAAGCAGAACGGGGCCCTGTTCTCGGACAAGGAGCAGATATCGGCCGACAACGCGGCTTCCAGCCCGTTCTTTGGGAATGTCTATGTCTGCAACTCCGCGTTCCGCGGCACCGGCGCTGTGCCCGTAACGGTGTCGGTGTCGCGGGACGGCGGCAACACTTGGACCTCGCAACAGGTCACCACGGCCACGAGCAACTCCGCGCACGGCTATCGGACCGGATGCACTATCCGCACCGATAGCCACGGCGTGGCGTACTTGGCGGTCGCGAACTTCGCTTCCGGGACCCCGGGCATCGGATCGCATGATCTGCTCAAGTCGTTCGACGGTGGTCATACGTGGACGAAACCGGTCGTATTCTCCCTCATGAACGATGCCTGCTTCAACATCGACCCCGTCTTTAACGAATGCACCGAGGATGGCATTGCCGGTGCGCGAAGCGACCTCGCGGCCGCGCCTGCCTTGGATATTGCTAACGGCGCGCCGACTGGCGCCGGTGCCACCAACGAGATCGTCGATGCCTGGGTGGACGGCCGCAGTGGCCTGAACCACGAGCACGTGGTGATCAGATACTCGACGAACGGTGGCGCGAGCTGGTCGGTACCGCGAGCGATCGAGAGCTTTGGTGACCGCGGCTTCTACGCGGCGCCGGCTATTTCGCCGAACGGACGTGACCTCTATGTCGTTTACAACGCCTTCACCACGCCGTTCCGGTATAACACGACCAGCCTCCGAGGCTTGGTCGGTGTGGTGAGGCACGCGGACATCACCGGCGGTGTGCCGGGTACTTTCTCGACGCTGCACCGCGGCGTAGTCGGTGACCCGCGCGGGTCGAGCGCGAACAGCCTGGTCGCGGAATTCCTCGGCGATTACGTGTACGCAGTCGCAACCAACACGTACGGAGCGGGTGTGTGGAACGACGCCCGCAATGCGGCTGATTGTCCGGCCATTGATGCGTACCGAGCGTCTGTTCAAGTCGGCGGAAGCGTCCCGACGCCCGCTCCGCAACAGGCGTGTCCGCCTACTTTTGGCAACTCGGACATCTTTGGCGGATCGTACGCCGATCCCACTCCCTAAAATCGGAATATAGTTTACGAGCAGGGACGCGGACAAAACCGCGTCCCTGTTTTTTGCTTAAGGCAGCCCCGGTGGCAGTCCTGTCGTAGCGACGGCGCTGTGCGCCGTGTTTCGCATGGACGCCTCGACACAGCGAGGCGGCTACAACGCGAACAAGATCGACAAGGATGGATCGCTGGGGCTAGGATTCTGGGTGACATGCCAAGCCTGCACACATTCGCCGGAGCAATGTACCTTTTGCAGGTCTTCACGTCTGCGTTTCTCGCCATTCTCTTTCTTCAATCAGGCGTCGATAAGGTTATCGATCGGCGTGGCAACCTGGAATGGCTTAAAGGGCATTTCGCCAACAGCCCGCTAGCGCGAATCGTGGCCGCGCTTTTGACTATGATCACCATCATCGAGACCGCAGCCGGCGCGCTGAGTGCGATTGGATGTGTGATAATAATTTTCGTGCACGATTCGACCGTCGCCTTCTACGGTGGGGTCGTTTCCGCGATCGCAATCATTGCCCTGTTCTTCGGACAACGGATGGCAAAGGATTACGCCGGAGCGGCGGTTCTTGTTCCGTACTTTCTGCTCACACTGGTCGCCATTTATCTGCTCGCGCAACGGCAATTAACTAGCGCTTAGCAAACTTGGGCGGAAAAAGCCAGAGCAATTTTCCCTTCTCGGCTTCAGGATCGATATCAAGCAGTGCCACGCCCGCTTTGGAAAGCTTAAGAGACGCGCATGTCAATCCTGAAATGATGTTGGTGAAGTCCGGTTCGTGACCGACTAGCATCAAAACTTTCGCGCGATGCCGCTTTAACACCGTTCGCAAGTTCGTCATCCCAAATCCAGGGGCTAGCAATTCATCCCTCCGCAATTTCGCTTTTAAATAATCAGCTGCGATCTCAGCAGTTTGCGCTGCCCGCGGCAGTGGACTGGTAACGATTAGATCCGGTCGCGCCTTTAGACGATCAAGAAACTTGGCAACCTCGCGCATTTCTTTTTTGCCGCGCTTGGTCAGTGGACGTTCGTCGTCGGATTTGTTCCAGTTAGGCCAATCGGCCTCACCATGTCTAAGAAAATAGAGTTCCATGCCTGTGTTGTATCTTACTCACAGAATCTGCCATTTTGGACGGTGCGTGCGCGAATCGATTTGCCAGAGTCGCGTTCCACCCAAAAATGCATTGCGATTGTGTCCGCGTTCGATTCCCTCTGGCAGCGCATCCAATTTCTTAGCGTTACCGCCGCCCAGAACCACGTAATCGGCGATGAGCGCTTTCTTTAATTGGACGAGCGCGTGCTCGACATCGCGCCGCCACGTCTTTTGGTCCAACCGTGCCAGACCCGGTTTTCCAAGATAATCTTCAATGATGCTGCCGTTGCGATAAGGGAGATCGCCTAATTCCAGCGGGAGAACATACTTGCTCCACACGAGGGCTGAGCCAAGTCCTGTCCCGAGCCCCAGGAAAAGCATTCGCCTGCCGTGATAACTGCCGAGCGCCTGCATCGATGCGTCGTTGATGATGCGGATTGGTTTGCCGAAGGCCTTTTCGAAATCAAATCGCACCCAGCCTTTGCCGAGATGTTTCGGCTCACTTAGGATGCGCCCATCGCGCACTGGTGAGGGGAACCCCATCGAAATCGCGTCAAATTTCCAGTCGATAACCAATGGCTTGATTTGCGCGATCATCTCGCGGGGGGTCAACTGCAGCCCGGATTTGAATTTTCGTTTTTCCGTGCGCGAAATCATCAACTTCACATGCGAGCCTCCGATGTCGATGACGAGGATTTTTTTCTTCATCACGGTTGTTTCGATTTGATAGCCGAAGACGTGGATTTCGGTTGGCGATCGGCCCCAGTCGCAGCGGGAGCCACAGGGTTGTCGCTGGCTACTGTGATCGGAATCAATTTGTCGGCGCGCAATTTCTTCTTTGAGGCAGTCATTTTTCTCGTGCGCTCGCGTGAGACCTCACGGAAATGCCATTGCGCCTGCGCGCGCGGCTCCGGGCCCTCGGGTTTCAAGCGACGGTAGCTTCCATCCGACTGAAGCTCGCGTGCTTTGACACGGTCGTGTAAAAAGCTGGGAAGCACCTCGTTAATGATCTGATCGCGCAACGTCGGGTTTTCGACCGGGAATGCCAGCTCGATCCGCCGATAAAAATTTCGCGGCATCCAATCCGCGCTGGAGAGAAAGACCTTGGGCTGACCGGCATTCTCAAAATAAAAAATCCGGCTGTGCTCAAGAAAGCGACCCACAGTACTGATGACGCGGATATTCTCGCTCAAGCCGGGCATTTTTGGCCGCAAGCAACAGATGCCGCGGACGATCAGATCAATAGTCACATCGGCGCACGAAGCTTCATACAGTTTCTCGATGATTTCTTTATCGACCAGCGCATTCAATTTCGCCACTATGCGAGCTGGTTTGCCTGACCGAGCGTGCTCGCGCTCGCGCTCAATCAGGCGGATGAGGCGGCTGTGCATATCAAACGGCGCCACCATCAATTCTTTCAGGCCGGGATAACCGGCCAGGCCAGTGAGCGTATTGAAAATGATGGCTACTTCTTCGGTTAATTTTGGTTCGCTGCTGAGCAAACTAAAGTCGGTATAAATGCGCGCAGTGCGTGGGTGATAGTTGCCAGTGCCCAGCTGGACATAGCGCCGGAGCTGGTCTGCGTCACGACGAACAATGAGCAGTGCCTTGGAATGCGTTTTTAGGCCCACCACCCCATAGATGACATGCGCGCCAGCTTCTTCCAGACGGCGGGCCCATTGGATTTTACTCGCCTCATCAAAGCGCGCACGCAGCTCAACAATAGCAGTGACTTGTTTTCCGGCATTGGCCGCATCGATCAGCGCTTCGACAATGGGCGAATCACCACTTG
Source organism: Verrucomicrobiota bacterium (assembly GCA_003218535.1). Classification (GTDB taxonomy): domain Bacteria; phylum Verrucomicrobiota; class Verrucomicrobiia; order Chthoniobacterales; family UBA10450; genus Udaeobacter. Next base: position 7,053 of record QHNV01000078.1, on the reverse strand, counting down.
TGCGGTACAGGGTGATTTTAATCGCCAGCACCTGTGGGTCCCGCGCTGCGGCCTCAATCCACTCGACAATTTGATCGAAGCTGTCGTAAGGATGATGGAGCAGCACGTCCTGACGTCGCAACACTTCGAAAAAATCGACATGCATCGGAAGCGCGGGATCGCGCGCTGGCTGAAATGGATGGTCCTTTAGTTTCGCAAACGCATCATTAGTCAAGAGCGGCATGAGATGCGTCATGGAAAGCGGACCGTCGAGTTTGTAAGCGTCGGCCTCTGTCAGCTCGAAGAACCTCAGCAGCAACTCGAGAAAGTCCTTCGGACAATCGGCTTCCACTTCCAGGCGGACCGCATTGCCCCGACTCGAGCGCCTTAACTCTTGTTCGATGGTGCGCAGGAGATTTTCCGCTTCTTCTTCGTCGATGTAGAGATCGCTGTTGCGGGTGACCCGGAAAGCGTGCACCTCGTCGATGATCAAGCCTGGAAATAATTCGCCGATGTGCTGTTTGATGAGCGACGCGAGATAAATATACTCCCACGGTTCGTCCGCGCCTTTGCCGCGAGGCAGAGCAATTAGCCGAGAGACCGCACGCGGAACCTGCACAATGGCGTGCAGCGGCTCACCGCTTCGCTGCGCCTTCGCCCGCACAAGCAGGTTATGGCTGCGATTCAAGAGATGCGGGAACGGATGGCTCGCATCCACCGCGAGCGGCGTGAGCATCGGAAAAACTTCCTGTTGAAAATAACGATGCGCCCAGGCCGCGCGTTTCGCCGGCAATTCTGCGATTTCGCGCAAGTAAATCCCATTCTTGGCCAGCTCCGGCAGCAATTCATTTTTCCAGAGCGCATATTGCTCAGCCACTAGTTGGCGGACTGTTTTCTGGATGCGATTGAAAGTCTCCGTCGGACTCAAGCCGTCCGGACCGATGTCGCTCGTCTCACTCGCAATTTGTTGCTTGATCCCCGCGACGCGAATCTCAAAAAACTCATCCAGGTTCGAACTGAAAATCGTAAGAAATTTGACCCGCTCGATGAGCGGTTGACTCCGGTCCTGCGCTTCCTCGAGGACGCGGCGGTTAAACTCGAGCCAGCTTAACTCGCGGTTGATGAAATTTTTTGGGTCGCCAGAACGCTCATGCGCGGTTGGGACGACCCGCGGAGCAGCGATGGCGCTACGTTCCTCTTCGGTTCGAGCAGTGACCTGAGCCTGCGCCATCCCTCAAAGATCGGCGATCAACTGCGCATACGCAACGCGCGCCGTCTCAGACTGAGGCTGCGTGAGTCTGATGCCTGATGTCTTCCGCTGCGGCAGCATAAACGGCGTCCTCGGCAATGTTGGTAGCATGATCGCCGACGCGTTCGAGGCAGCGACCAATAAAGATCAGGTTCAAGTAGCCTCGCAATTGGTCCGGGTCCTTCGCCATTCGCGCGACTAGTTTGTCGCTGGCCACGCGGTTCAGTTCGTCCAGCTTTTCATCGCGAAGAACGACCGCGCGCCCAAGATCGACATCCTCTCGCACAAAGGCATCCACGCTGTCCTTAAACATAGCCATGGCGTGCTCGTACATCGGCCTCATCAGTTCGACTTCGTCCAGGTGCGGATGCCGATTCAACTTGCGCGCGCGCCGCGCAATCGTCGTCGCCTGATCGGCCATCCGCTCCAGGTTTGAGGAAAGCTTCATGGCGGAAACAACGCGGCGCAGATCCGAAGCTACCGGTTGAAAGCGCAACAAAATTGCCACGCCGTCCCTGTCGATTTGTATCTCGAGTTGATCGATCTCTTCATCATCGGCGATGGCATTTGCGCAGAGATTGTCATCGCGATTGAACAGGCCCTTCATCGCCCGCTCTAAACTGCGCTCGGTCAATCCCGCCATCATCAGTACATTATTGCGCAGCGAAGCGAGCGCTTCGTCAAATGTCCCCAGGATATGCTTAGGCGCGATCATAACAAGGATATCAAGCCTCCATTAACCAAACCTGCCAGTGATGTAGTCCTCCGTCTGCCGGTCGGTTGGATTTGTGAAAATCTTCGTCGTCGGGCCGATCTCGATCAGTCGGCCGATGTAAAAAAAAGCCGTGTAGTCCGAGATGCGACCGGCTTGCTGCATGTTGTGCGTCACTGTGACAATCGTGTAGCGGGCCTTGAGTTCGTAGATCAATTCCTCGATCTTTGCCGTGGCGATCGGATCGAGCGCCGAACAGGGCTCATCCATAAGAAGCACTTCCGGCTCGACTGCGAGCGCGCGAGCGATGCAAAGTCTCTGCTGCTGGCCGCCGGAAAGACTCGTGCCTGGTTTGTGTAAATCATCTTTCACCTCGTCCCAAAGAGCAGCCATGCGAAGCGATTTCTCGAGGCGCTCGTTAAGAAACTTCCGGTCGCGCACACCGTTAAGCCGCAGGCCGACGACGACATTCTCGCCAATGGACATCGTGGGAAACGGATTAGATTTTTGGAACACCATGCCGACTCGGCGTCGAACAATGGCGGGATCGACATCGTTCAAATAGAGATCCTCTCCCTGAAGCAGTACTGTTCCTTCCACTCGCGTCTTAGGGACAAGCTCGTGCATGCGGTTGAGAGCCCGAATGAAAGTCGATTTTCCACAGCCGCTCGGTCCAATAATTGCCGTTACGGCGTTCGAGGCGATGTCTAGCGTCACATTATCAATGGCACGTTTCTCTCCGTACCAGATCGAAAGATTCTTTACTTGAAACGTGCATGCTGGCACGGACTCGTCCGCGGGAGGCGGCTCAACCGGCTGATCGACGTGCTCCATCACGGTTCGCTCAGGTGTTGTCACGATTAAATTTTCCATTTGCAAAGACGCTAAACGACAGATGCTGCACGTCCGCGCGTCAGGATTCTAACAATTACGTTAACGCAAAAAACGCCCGTGACGAGCACCAACGCGCCAGCCCAAGCCTGGCGATGCCAGTCGTCATAGGGAGAGATCGCATAGGTAAAAATCTGCAATGGGAGCGCCGCGATCGGCTGACTCAGACTGTGATTCCAAAACCGGTTGCCAAAGGCTGTGAAGAGAAGGGGCGCCGTTTCGCCGCCCACGCGGGCAAGTGCAAGCAGAATCCCGGTGATGATCCCCTTAGATGCGGTCTTCATCACAATGTGAACGATCGTTTTCCACCGGCTCACGCCGAGTGCGAGCGAGGCCTCACGATATCCGTTTGGCACCAGCAGGACGACTTCTTCTGTCGTGCGCAAGATTAGCGGAATCATGATCAGGCTCAGGGCAAGACCGCCGGCATAAGCTGAAAAGCCTTTCAAGCGCAACACGACGAGGCCATAAACTACGACGCCCCAGGTGATCGATGGGATTCCATTGAGGACGTCGGCCAGAAATCGCAGGACTGAATTGATCCGTGCGGAGCCATATTCCGCAAGGTAAACTCCCCCCAAAACTCCTACTGGAATGCCAATCGCCCCGGCCAGAGCGAGCAGCTCCAGCGAGCCGACAATTGCGTTCACCATGCCGCCGCCGGCGGCGCCGACGGGAGCTGGCAATTTCGTGAAAAAATCCCAGTTCACCGAACCGGCGCCATTAACGACGAGATGAAAAAACACCAAACTCAATGGCGTGATTACAAGAAGGGCAGAAACGAACGCGATCGTTGACGCCAGGCCGCTTTTGATTTTGCGCCAGGTGTGACGATGTGCTCGTTCGAAATGCATCGCTATTGTACCGCGCGTGTTGCTGATGTTGTCGTAATAGTGCGCAGGAGCAGTTGCGCCAGAAGATTAACCAGGATGGTTATCCCTAATAGAACCAGGCCAATCTCGAACAGCGCCTGGAGATAGATGTCGGTCGTGGCTTCCGTAAACTCATTGGCGATCACGCTAGCGAGCGTGTACCCCGGCTTGAAGAGCGATGCCGCGATCTGCGGCGTATTACCGATCACCATTGTTACTGCCATTGTTTCGCCAAGAGCGCGTCCCAAACCAAGAATCACTGCGCCAAACAATCCTTTCTTAGCGTAACTGAGCACTGCGATGCGGGTCGCTTCCCAGCGGGTCGCTCCAAGCGCGTAGGCCGCTTCACGTTGCAAGTCCGGAACACTGCGCAGAATCTCCCGGGAGACAGAGGTGATAATCGGCAGAATCATGATCGCTATGATGATTCCACCTGCAAGCATACTGGGGCCGTACATCGGCCCAGTGAAAAATGGAGTCCAGCCCAGGAACCGCTTGAGCAACGGAAACGGATACTCGCGTAGCCACGGGACCATTACGAAAATCCCCCACAACCCAAGAATGACGCTCGGGATTGCCGCCAGCATCTCGATTAGCGAAACGAGCGGCTGCCGAATCCAAGGCGGTGCAAGTTCCGTTAGATAAGCGGCCGTTGCGATGCTCAACGGCACCGCAATCAGGAGCGCGATGAGCGAAGAAACGAGCGTTCCATAAATAAATGGCAGCGCGCCGAACTGCTCCGCCACCGGGTCCCAAGTCGAGGTTGTGAGGAAATGGAACCCGAATTTCTTAATTGCGAGCGAAGATCCCTGCCAGAGTTGCCAGCCAATCAAAATGACGAGCACAACCACGGCCAGCGCCATCGCGAGCGTAAGCCATTCGAATGCTTTGTCGCCAATCCGCGACGCCGGCGCCATCCTCGTCCGCGCCGAGTGCTCTTCCACCAGGATTGATGCGGCCACCGTCATGTGATTTACAGTTCCATTAGCAGCCGCCAGCGGCTGCCGCGCACCTCTTAGTTATGTTTTGATTTCGTCCACGCGCTTCAACACGCGGTCGCGCACCGAATCGGGTAACGGAGCGTACTTCAAATCCTTTGCCATGTTCTCGCCTTTGGTCAGCGCCCACTTTAAAAATTCAACGAGCTTCTTCCCTTTCGCCGGGTCCTTTTGCTGCTCGTAAACAAGCAACCATGTCGCGCCGCAAATCGGGTAAGAATCTGAGCCGGGTGCGTTGGTGATCGAGAATCGGAAATCATCCGGGATTTGTGCAGTGGCCATGGCCGTGGTGATCGATTCCAGCGACGGCTTTATAAATTTGCCAGCTGAGTTTTTCACCTCCGCATACGGCATTTTGTTTTGGATCGCGTAGATCAATTCAACGTATCCGAGCGCGCCTGGGGTTTGCTTGATCTGTCCCGACACACCCTCATTTCCTTTGCCACCGATTCCCGTCGGCCAATTGACGGAAGTGTTTGTGCCAACTTTCGTTTTCCACTCCGGGCTGATTTTACTCAAATAATCAGTCCAAATGTAAGTGGTGCCGCTGCCATCCGAGCGATGCACTACAATAATCTCCTGGTCGGGCAATTTTACCCCCGGGTTCAGCGCGGTAATTTTTGGATCATTCCATTTGTTGATTTTACCTAGAAAGGTCCCGGCGATCGTATCCGCATCGAGCTTTAACGAGGGATTCCCAGGCAGATTGTAAGCAACCACATTCGCGCCCGCGACCGTCGGTATGTGAAAAATCTTTCCGGGCGCTTTGGCCAGGTTGTCGTCACTCATCGGCCCGTCTGATGCGCCGAAATCGACCGTTTGCGACAGGATTTGCTTTTGCCCGCCACCGGAGCCGATTGATTGATAATTGAATCGTACGGAGGGATCCACCTTTGCGTACTCATCGAACCATTTCGAGTAAATCGGGTAGGGGAACGTTGCGCCTGCGCCGTTGATCATCATTTGCGCCGAAGCCGTTGCGCTCACTCCGGCCAGCAGCCCAATCGTTAAAATTTTGCGACAACATTTGAGAGGTTCCATACGATTTTCAGCCTGCCGCAGCGCGCGCCGAAGCGTCAAAGAGTTTAGTGTTACTTTTGTGTGACAGAATGCTTGTAGCTGCTTCGCTGTGCGAAGCGCCACCCTAGCGACGATCGGAGCGTTCGCGCCACGCGTCTCGCAGAGACGCGGCTACAGATCACTCGGCAAAAACACGCGAATTGTAGTTCCGCGACCGAGTTCGCTCTCAGCTTCGATGCGGCCGCCGTGCAATTGCGCAATATGCTTGGCGATCGCCAGCCCGAGACCGGTCCCACCGTGTTCCCGGCTGCGGGCTTTGTCAGCGCGATAGAAGCGTTCAAAAATACGGGGAAGCTGATCTCTGCTGATTCCTATTCCATCATCGCTCACATTGAGCACGATTTCGGAGCCGCGCCGTGCCGCTTGCAGACGAATCTCCCCACCCTCGCGCGAATATTTCACCGCATTCTCCAGCAGATTATAGAGAACTTCTTGTACCCGCGTTTCATCTGCGCGAATCGTTTGGAGGTCGGGTGGAAGATCGACAACGAGCTTCAGGTTCTTCGCGGCAAACTTTTCTTTCCAATCATGAATTAGATTGTTAAACAGTTCTTTCACCCGCACCTGATTGAGTTCGAGTTCTGTATTCGCTGATTCCAATTGCGTCAGGCTCAGCAGATCGTCAACGAGAAGCCCGAGACGTTTGGAATGTCGCTCCATGACTCGCTCCGGACTTGGTCGAGCCGTTTCAGTTCGGTAATATCGTGAAACAGCACCACGGCTCCGGTCGTACCGTCGGCGGCTGCTTTGATTGGCACAGCGCTGACTTCAAGATGGCGTTCCCCGCTGGCTGGCGAATTGGTCAGACTCAACTCGGTCCGCATCGGCTGGCCGCCGCGCAACGTATCCGCAATCAGCCGGTCCAGCGTCGCGTGGCGAACAACCTCAAGCAATGGAGCGCCTACGCTTCCGTCTCGTAATTCAAACATCTTCTCGAACGCTGGATTGCTGAGTGCAACGCGGCGACGGGAATCCACCACGAGTAGACCATCCTGCATTACGTCGAGGATGGTTTGCGTGCCGGATTCGCGTCCTGCGATCTGTTCAGCGAGTTGTTGCTGGCGTCGGAAAATGTTTTCCAGCGCCAGTCCCACACGCTGCGCCTGGATGCCACCATTGACAAGAAAAGTGCGCGGCTCCTCGCCGTGGACTATTTGCCTAACGAGTTGGTCTATCTGTGGCCACGGTGCGATCCATCTTTGCCACACAACGAGCGCGATCGCCGCAGAGATTATGCAGATGATGCAGAGAATCAGCCACCCCATGGCGCGT
>QHNV01000233.1 GCA_003218535.1 Verrucomicrobiota bacterium | reverse complement strand
GAGAATCCGAACGCGGCTCACATCGTCGCTGAGTATTGGCTCCCGCTTGCTTTATATGAAAGGGATTCGGCTGCGGCTGAGACCGCGCTCGCCGCCCTGCCACCCGGCGGATGTCGCGAGGTAGATATTCTCTTTCCTAACAGTTGGTGCGAGGCACTCGTAGCCCAGATGCGTGGCGACCAACAGGCAGCGGGCGCGGCATTCGCCAAGGCGCGGACAGAACTTGAAAAAATGGTGCGCGACCAACCTGATTACGTGGAGGCCCTCTGCGAACTCGGGGTTGTCGATGCTGCTCTGGGAAATAAGGAAGACGCGATTCGCGCCGGGCGGCGAGCTGTCGAGATCATGCCTGTGAGCAAAAACGCCATCGAGGGCCCCGCCTTGATAAAATACCTGGCGCTCATTTATGCGTGGACCGGCGACACAGAGAGCGCGCTCAAATGGTTGGAGAAGGCAGTGAAGCTCCCAGGATTTCTAAGCTATGGCCAACTGCACTTGGATCCCAAATGGGATCCGCTCCGCGGCGACCCTCGCTTTGAGAAGATCGTCGCCTCGCTCGCAGCAAAGTAGCGATAGCAGGTTGCCTCCCGGTTTTTACGCGCCACTGGGCTCCAGTAATTCACACGCGATCGCCGGAATGCTTGTGACGCCGAACTCGCCTGCGGCGGACAGATCCTTCACATTTTGACGTTGAATCTCGCTCGAGCGCTGCAAAGAAGGAGCTGGGCGATCCAGCCGATTTGTTTTCAATCGGCTGCCTTCTTGCGCAAAGCGGATCGATCTTTGAAGGTGAGCTCGGCAATGCCGGACTTATCGAGTTCGCCCAGGCCTTCTGCAATCATGCGGTCGTATTGTTCCTTGGTCGCGCGCGCGAGAGGTAAATCAAGGCCCAGGCTCCGCGCAAGATTGAGCGCGATACCGCTGTCTTTGGCGGCGTGCGCGGCTGAGAAAAAGCAGGAGTGCTCCCGATTTTGCATATCTTCGCCGTCCGTCTCAAGCACACGCGATGCCGCGCCGGTCTGCGAAAAAACTTGTCTCAACATTTCCAAGTCCAGACCGAGCGCTGCGCCGAGGGCGAGTCCTTCAGCCAGGCCGGCGGTGTTAATGTTCATCACCATGTTGACGAGCGCTTTTACCTTGGCGGCTTCGCCAGACTTGCCGATATAACGCACGACTGAACCGAGCTCCTTCAAAATCGGTTCAGCTTTGCGGAATGTCTCTTCATCTCCGCCGCACATCAGATAGAGTTTACCGTCGCGTGCCTGGGTGATGCTCGAGGCCATGCATGCTTCGAGACTTTCCGCGCCGGCTTGATGCACCAGCTTCTCAACATCGATCTCCACCCCCGGCGAGATTGTCTCGCAGTTGATGAATAACTTGCCTCGTGCATTTACGAGTAAGTTGTCACCAGCTCCGGTAAAGATTTGGCGCACCGCGTTGTCATCAGTCACTACCGTGAAGATCACGTCCGATTCGGCCGTGACTTCCGACAAATCCTGGCTCGCCGCGCAACCAACCTCGGCAGCAACAGATGTAGCTTTCGCGCGGTTTATATCGTAAACCGCCGTAATCTGGAATTGCCGATCTTTTAAATGACGCGCCATATTCGCACCCATGCGTCCAACTCCGACGAAGCCAATGTTCATGTCGACCTAAAGTTTTCCCGCGAAAAACGGGTTGTGTTCTTTCTCTTCGCCCACTGTGGTCATTGGCCCATGGCCCGGGCAGATAATGGTTTCATCTGGGAGCGTCAGGATTTTCTCGAGATTGTTTCGCAGCGCATCGTTGTACGAAACATTTCCACCGCCCATTGAACCGGCGAACAGCGAATCGCCCACAATTGCAATAGGCCGCGTGAGTCCCCTCACTACGAATGTCATTCCGCCCTGCGAATGGCCCCAAGTCAACAAGCTGTCGATCTCCAACGCGCCAAGCCGAAAACGTTTTCCTTCCTCGATAGGCTCCGCCCCGGGAACAGGTTCGCGCGCTGGAGCAAAGACGTTTCCACCGGTTTCCTCGCGTAGGCGTGGCAGATCCGCGACGTGATCTGCATGCGCATGGGTAAGAAGAATAAGCTGCACCTTCAATTTGCTGCGGCTCGCAAAGCGGACCATTTCGCTGGAATCGGCCCCGGTATCAAAAGCTACTGCCACACGGCTCGCAGGATCCCAGACCAGATACGCGTTGACGGCCATGTCGTGGTAATGCGTGTTGAACTGCGCGAGGCCGTCCTGCTCATCAATTTTTTTCGGATGCCATTCGCCTCTGGCAAGTTCAGAAAGTGCTCGCGCCGCGAGACCGAGGACTGGGGCGACGCGCAAAAGCGCCAGCTCATCAAAATCACCCTCGCGCAGCTGACGGACTTTTTGCGAACTGACACGCGCCTTCTCGGCGAGCTCGGTATCAGAAATGCGCAAGCCGCGTTGCGCTTTTCCAATGATGTCGCTGACGTTGTCTTCGAGCGGTATCATTTCTCGATTTCCTAAACGATGATCGACTGTGTTTCGGAAGCCATACGCAAATCCATGATCCGGTCGAGAGCGAGTTTCTCGAGCATTTCAGCAACATCGGCAACTGAGAATGCATCGTCCGTTTCTTTTTCCATCGACGTCATGGTCACATTATCAATGCCACATGGAACGATCTGATTAAAAGGAGAAAGATCACCGCAGACGTTCAACGCGAATCCATGCATCGTAATCCAGTGCCGCACGCCGACCCCAATCGAAGCGATCTTGCGATTCTCAATCCAAACTCCCGTTAGCGATTCGCGCCGGCTCGCGGCAATTCCGTATTCGGCGAGCACTTCGATGAGCAACTGCTCGAGCCACCGCAAATATCTGTGCAAATCCTGACCGCATCGACGAAGGTCGATAATCGGATATCCCATTAACTGTCCCGGTCCGTGGTAGGTTGCCTGGCCGCCGCGATTGATGGAAAAAAGTGGATGCGGCAAATGCGCGGCGCCCACTTCGCCACGGCGAATCCGTCCTGTGGAGGACAAGCTGGATCTGTCCGGTGTGCGGCCAATGGTGTACACCGGTTCGTGTTCAAGAAGAAGCAGTTCATCGTTCGATGAAGGATCGACCCGCTTTTTCGCGACAATTTTTTCCTGTAACCCGAGCGCGTGGGCGAATTCCATCCGGCCGAGCCACTGCACGCGGAGATCGAAAATCTCTGCGTTCATATCTGCGTTACCGCCGGCACGCCCAGCCGCGCCGTCTCCGCTGTGCGCAGATGCGTCAAGCCGATTGCGAGGGCATCGGCTGCGTCAGGGTCTGGTGTCACCGTCAAACCCAGAAGCGCGCGCACCATGAACGCGACCTGATTTTTTCCCGCTGCGCCCCTGCCGACGGTCGCCTGCTTGATCCGATTCGGAGGATATTCGAAAATCGGCAATCCGTTTTCCGCCGCAGCCAGAATGGCCGCTCCGCGCGCGGCCCCGAGGACAATCGCAGTTTTGTAGCTCTGTACGTAGATGACCGATTCGAGCGCGCAACAATCGGGTTCGTGTTCGCGAATTAACTCGATGATCCGGTCACGAATCGCCACCAGACAGGCCGATGAACGCATCGAGCTCGCGTTATGGATCGTCCCGAAATAGAGCGAGCGCGGCTTGCCTTTGTTTGTATCGATGATTGCGACGCCGGTGTTGCGCAAAGAGGCGTCAATGGCCAGTACACGCATTGCTTAATCTTAGGATCGCGCGTCATGCGTTCAACCAGGAAAGCTCGCGCGCTGTTCGACGGGACGGGCCCGCCCAATTGCGCCACCGCCATGTTTAAACAGGGAAATCGACAAATTCCAGAGCAACAGCTTTACTCGCGGCACCACGCAAATGGAAAGGATGAGAGACAGAGTAATTAACCTCGCAATTGCGATCACTGTGACGATGCTCGCGATCCGTGCGGGCGCGCCTCCGTGCCTAGCTACGACAAAAGGTCTGAGCCAGATCGTAACGCCAGATCTTCAAGGCGAAGGCGACCTTTCCCTAAGTTTGCAAATTCAAGACAAGCGGATCGCGAACCCCTATGAATTGCAAGCCGAGTTGGGCCTAACGAAATGGGCGGAGGTAGCGGTGTTTCGCGGATTTCAACCGGACGATTGGATTTTCGGGACGGAAATCGGGTTGTTAACGAAAGAGCCTTTTCTTCTTTCCATTGGGTTCGTCAATTGGTCGCCTCATCTCAATGTCGATCCTCAACCGTACATCGAAGCCGGCTACTACACCGAGCATCACAAAGTGATCGTCGGAGCGATTCATGCCGGCTACAAAAACGAAGCAATTCTGGGATATGCCTACGACTTCAACGAAAGGTGGCGGGTGCAGGTCGATTGGCAAAGCGGCTCTGAAAACTCATCAACGATCGGTTTCACCTGCAACGTCACGCGCGATTTCCAGTTCAATCCCGCAATCTATTTCAGTAACGATGATCCGGCGCGCTTAATGGGCTACATTGTGTTCACCTACACGTTTCATTTGTGGGGCAAAAAAGAGGGCAGCGCGACTTCTGCAAAATGAACATCACGGCGTCCGAGCTGGCCAGCGTGGTCAATGTTCGGCGTCCAATAATTGACTCGCATTTTGACCCGGCGGGCAGAATCATTTTCTTACTATGGAAATCGTCATCCTTCTTGTTCGCGTTGTCCTCGGACTCATTTTCATTGTCTTCGGCCTGAACGGCTGGTTTCACTTCATTCCGTTGCCGCCCAGGCAAGGTCGCGCCGCCGAGTTTATTGGCGCCATGATCGGCACCGGCTACTTCAATGTCATTCTCATTCTGCAAGTTGTCGGTGGCCTGCTGGTGTTGATCGGAATCAGCGTGCCGCTCGGACTCATATTGCTTGGCCCGGTGATCGTAAACATCCTGATGTTCCACTTCTTCATGGATAAGAAAGGAATCGGTCTTGCGCTGTTCATCCTAGTTCTCTGGCTTTTTCTGCTATGGCATTATC
>QHNV01000077.1 GCA_003218535.1 Verrucomicrobiota bacterium | reverse complement strand
GGCTTCGCGTAGGCGTCTGTACATGATCAGTGACAACTTCGACATGCGGATTGGCGAAATGGCGCTGACTCGAGACGGTTTCCCAATTGCCCCGTTTCACCCGGGAAGTGTAGTGGCCGCTGTCTTAAGCGGCAAACGTTGTAGCGGCGTTTGGTCAAACGCCAAGCGCTCGCTGCGGCGAGCGCCTCTACAACTTCGCCCGCCAGCGCTTGATCTACGCCACAACGCTGCGGCGTGCGCGATCGATCCAGCGATATCGTATTGATACAGTCGCCAATCGAACGAGACAGATTCGCTGTAGCGCTGCGCAACTTCTGCAGCGGGTTTGCTAAATCTTCCTTTTCGCACGGTTTGGCGAGTGGGGTGACCGGGGGCAACGACCCCGGCTACAATATCAAGCTACGGATGCGGTACGCGTTACCTTCGCGGATACGTATTTTGCGTTCTGTAAAGCGAACTTGCGCACTTCGACCGTCACTTTCTGAATCGGGAAAGTTTTCAGCAAATGCGCTGCTAGCCGATGGGCCAGCGTCTCGATCAGATTAACCGATTGATCGCGCACAAAATTCTTCGTTACCTCGCCTACGGCTGAATAGTTGACGGTCTGGTCGATCTTGTCCGTCAGATCGCGTGCCTGCCGATACGGCCAAAAGGAAATGCTGACGACTAATCGCTGCGGAGTGGCACGCTCTTCTTCCGGGACTCCGATATGAGCAGAAATCTCAAGTTGCTCGATATGAACTTCGTCGGAGAAAGAATTTGATTCGTTGGGCACGCGCAAATGTTAATCACGAACAGAGCCGAATAAGAACAGAAAAATCCATCTCTGCATGACGCGAATCAAAGCGATGATTTTCTTTTGTTGGAAATTTCCTTTTCGGCGTCCATTCGCGCCATTCGCGGGCTTCTGGTAACGTTTCTCATAAATGAAAACAGTCTGGCGCGTCTTTGCTTATCTCAAGCGATATCCATGGATGGCAGTGGCCACTTTAAGCTGCGCGATCCTGACCACGCTGATGGTGATCGTTTTTCCGAGCGCGACGAAGTGGATCATCAACGACGTGGTGCGCGCGCAACGACCAGATAAACTGCTGCCGCTCATTTTGCTGGCGGCGATGGCATTTCTGCTCCAGCACGTCTTTAACTCGTTGCGGATCATTTTAAACAACACCTTCGAGCAAACTGTCATCTTCGATCTGCGCAGCGATTTGTATTCGCACATTCAACTGCTGCCGTTGCGCTGGTTCGATAATCGCGCCACGGGCGATCTGATGACGCGGGTGATCGAGGACGTGAACTCCGTCGAGCGTGTGCTGATCGATGGAATCGAGCAGGGCGTGGTTGCGGTCTTGCAAATCGTGATCGTGATGGCGGTCATGTTTTATTGGAATGCGAAGCTGGCAATCCTTGCGCTAGTGCCGTTTCCGCTGCTCCTTGCAGGAGCGCTGGCCTACACGTTAACCGCGCATCGGCGTTATCGATTGCAACGTCGCGCTTCGTCGGACATCAACGCGCTGTTGCACGATAATCTTGCCGGCATTCGCCAGATCAAAAGTTTCGCGCGCGAGCGCGAGGAACATGCGCGTTTCGATCGGGTGAGTGATCAACTGCGGCGCGCCACGCTGGTGGTGATGCGGACCTGGGCTATTTACTCGCCGTCGATGTCGATGTTTGAGGCGATCGGAGCGGTGCTGGTGCTGGGGTTTGGCAGCCATGCCGTTTTGATGGGCACAATGCAGATCGGCGATCTGGTCGCATTTCTTATGCTGACCGCATTTCTTTACGATCCAATCAGCCGGCTGCATCAACTCAATCAACTTGTACAAGCCGGACGTGCGGCAGGCGAACGCGTATTTGAAATTCTCGATGAACCGCCGGAGCCCGGATTGTTGGATGTGAAGACAATGTCGGCGCGAATTGCGGGCGACATTCGCTACGAAGACGTGAGTTTTAGTTATGCAGAAGGATTGCCTGCGCTCAGGCATGTTTCGTTTCATGCGCCTCCGGGCGCGACTATTGCGCTAGTTGGCTCCACCGGCGCGGGCAAATCGACGCTGGTCAATTTACTGGTGCGTTTTTACGAATTCGGCGCGGGCCAAATTTATATCGATGGCAGACCTATTCGTGAGTACGGACTGCATGCCTTGCGCGAAGCGATCGGCGTGGTGACGCAAGAGAGCTTCCTGTTCAACGGATCGATTCGGGAAAATCTTTTGATAGGGAAACCGACTGCCACCGATGCGGAGTTATGGCGCGCGGTGGATGCCGCGAACGCGCGACAATTTATCGAGCGGCTGCCGCGGAGTCTGGAGAGCGTGGTCGGCGAGCGCGGCGTAAAATTGAGCGTAGGCGAAAAACAGCGACTATCGATTGCGCGAGCGCTCCTAAAGGACCCGCCGATTTTGATTCTGGATGAAGCGACTGCCAGCGTGGATACCGCTACGGAACGCCTGATTCAAGAAGCGCTGGAACATTTGATGGCGAATCGGACATCAGTTGTGATTGCTCATCGGCTTTCGACCATTGTGCACGCTGACCAAATTCTGGTGCTTGATCACGGCCGCATCATCGAGCGCGGCAGGCACGAGGAATTGGTCACGCTCGGCGGAAAATATGCGTGCCTTTGCGAGCAAAGCTTGCTCGAGACATCGCCGCAACCTCCATTCGAAACCACGACGCAGACCGAGATTGCGCCAACTGCCACGTTAGATGAGCAATTGCCGGTCTAGCGACGCAGCTGCGTGGCGCAGGAGCTTGTAAGATTATGCGTCGAACTCCTAATAACGCCGTTCGCTGTCCACTCAAAACGCACCGTCGCTATTCGCTTGGCGGCGGAGAAACAGACGGCGATGGCGATGACGTCACGGGAATGACGATGGTTTGCCCGGCTTGTAGTTTACGCCCATCTTCGATGTGATTGGCCTTCTGTAATTCGTCCACGCTTACTTTGTACATTTTTGCGATGGATGTGAGCGTTTCTCCACGAGCAACCACATGGGTGCTGCCGTTCTGAGGGGGCGACGCAGATTCCGCCGGAGCGGCTGCCGCAGAAGCCGAAGGCGTGCTCTCTCCAATCATTACGCCCGGGCGAATGTGCGAGATCTGTTGCTCGAGTTTCAGGATCTCTTGGGAGAGTGCGTCAATCTTTGTGTTTTGGTCGTCGATTTTTTTTACCAACATCTCGATTTGGACAGACTCAGGCGACTTCGATGACTCTGGCGATGGTGCTTGCGCCCAAGCCACGGCGAACGGAACCGCGCAAAGGAAGAACACCGCAGCGATAGCAAAGATCTTCATTCTCGCGAACGTGGCATTAGCAGCTTCGTCTGGCAAGCATCCGCAATCTATTCATGGATCGTCATTCCGTCTGCGGCTTGCCTTTCCAATATTTGCCCTTAGGTTTTTGTATGCCAGAGCGCATTCAAAAGCCACTCGATCCAGTTCCGTGGGGGCCTAAACAAGGCGATGGCGGTGGCCCACGTTCACCCGACGTTTCGCGGCCGGACACCAAGGATCTTTTAAAGAAAATGCGCAAGGTGGATCCCAACCAATCCAAACGCTACCGCCAGCGCACCGGCCAATAATGGAGTCGTCTCTGGTGACGCTTGACCCGCACTTTTCCAGCGGGGCCGACGATTTCCCAGCACTGCTGCGGCGCAAAGGGTTACTTGCTTCCGCGACTGTAACTCCAACTTCAGCAGTGGCGACGCCGCAGCAAAAATCATGGCAGCCGACCGAGGCGACGACGATCCTTGCTTTCAAATTTTCCGGCGGCGTGCTGGTGGCAGGCGACCGCCGCGCCACAGCCGGCAACACCGTTGTTTATGATCGCGCCGACAAAGTTCTGGAAATCGATCGCCATTCGATTATGGCGATCGCGGGTGTGCCGGCGACCGCGTGGGAAATGGCCCGAGTGCTCGAACATTCGTTTCAATATTTCCGACGCACTCAATTGCAGGAAATGAGCGTAGACGGCAAAGTGCGCGCGCTCTCGAAGCTGTTGCGCGACAATTTCGGATTCGTCATGCAAGGAGTGGGTGTGGTGGTGCCGATCTTTGCGACCTACGCTGGAAATTCGAAACCGGAAGCGCGCCTCTATTTTTACGACGCTATGGGCGCGCAATTTGAAGCGACCGATTACGCTGCGACCGGGTCAGGGTCACCTGCGGTGCGTGGTATTCTGTATTACGAAAACAATTGGGGATCGACCCCGCTGCAAAAAACGAGCGAGGACGAAGCGATATCGACTGCCCTGCGCGCACTGGACACGGCTGCGGAATCCGACACATCGACGGGGGGCGTGGATCGCAGCGGCAAAATTTATCCGCTTATCAAAATCGTCTCGCGTCAAGGCATCAGGACTTTGCCCGAAAGCAAAATCGCCGCCGTGTTCAAAGAAACGGTTGCATGATCGAAGAGCCGTATCGTTGGGTTGAGGCGATTGCCAACCGCCGCGAGTACATCGAAACGCAACTCGCGTCGGGCAGTCCGATCGTGGCGCTTGGTTATCGCGATGGCATCTTGTTTCTTACCCTCGGTCAGACCCGGCAGAAAATTTTCGAAATTTACAACCGGATTGCCATGGGCGCGATCGGTCATCCGGGCGACATTGAGAGACTGCGAATGGCGGCCATCGAACTGGCCAGCACAGAAGGCTTCACTCGTTCGGCAGCCGATGTTTCGTTACGGCGGCTGGTCCATTATTCACTTAGCCCCGTGATGAAAGGCGCGTTTGAACAAGTATATGGCGCGCCGTATCTGGCACGGATGCTTTTCGCTGAAATCGGAGATCGGCCTGAAGAAGATTTGTTCCTGCGTGTCGATTATGACGGAGAGATCGCGACTAACGGCGCGACGTTCGCGCAGGCGCGACGGGATTTCGCCGTCCTAAGCGGAACCCGCCAGTCGAGCGAGCTGATGGAATCATTTCTGAAAACTGAACATTCCTCGGACGCTGCGTTTGAAGCTACGCTCAAATCGGGGCTAGATGCATGGAGCGTTGGGAATATGACTTTGCAGATGAGCGAGGCAAAAGAACTGCCGGAACGAACAACCATTACCAAATATCGGCAGGAGCAACTTGCCAAAGCTG
Organism: Verrucomicrobiota bacterium; assembly: GCA_003218535.1. GTDB lineage: Bacteria > Verrucomicrobiota > Verrucomicrobiia > Chthoniobacterales > UBA10450 > Udaeobacter. Next base: position 5,533 of record QHNV01000077.1, on the reverse strand, counting down.
GAATTGAAGCCGGAATACTCGAGCGCAATGACAGCCAGGCGATTCGCTATCGTTCATTATTGGATAAGGAACTACGCGCATTGATTCACGAATAAAATATGGAGAGAAATGTTCGACCGAAGATCGCGCATACGGCAAACCATAGGAAACATACTGGCCTTGGCCGGCTTGTTGTTGATGATCGCGTCCTTCGTCTGGCTGGAGCGAATCCCTCGAGAGCCGCCGCCAGGAAAAACACGCGTTACGCATCCACCTTCCGCTCCCAAGCCATTCGCATTAGTCATCCTTGACCCTGGCCACGGCGGTCAGGACTCCGGCGCTATCTGCGGTGGAATGCTGGAAAAAGATCTCACCCTGGATGTAGCCCGGCGGATCGAGCGGTTACTCGCGGGCGATGGGATCGCCACTGTTATGACGCGAGTGGGTGACAGCTATGTTTCATTAGCCGATCGTGCAGCACTCGCTAATCGCGTAAGAGATTCCATCCTTATAAGCATTCATTTCAACGAAGATAACCGGGCTGTTTCCACCGGAGTAGAAACCTATTATGCGGCCCATCAAATTACGGTTGGTTCATTCGTAGCTTCGTGGCTGCCTTTCCTGTGGCGGGCACTTTCGCAATCGCCAAACTTTGAAAGCCAAAGTCTTGCCGGTTTTATTCAGGAAGCGTTGGTGGCGCGCACGCGGGCAATCGATCGCGGCACAAAGGCCAGTCAGTTCTTTGTAATCGCAAATGTGACTTGTCCGGCGGTGCTGGTAGAAGGCGGATTTCTCACCAACAAAGAGGACATTTCCAAATTGGCCAGCGAAGATTATCGGGAGGAAATTGCCGCGGCAGTGAACGACGGAATTTTACGCTACCGCGATGCGCTGAAGCAGCGTCAGTCAACGATTGCCGTGACAGACCCGAAGCAGCACTGAATAAGCGGAAGATGCAAGGCGTCAAAAACAACATTCCGATGAAGGTCGTTGTGGGCATGATAATCTTCTTTGGGTGGATTGTGCTCGCCCTGGCGGACCAGATGATTGAGAGCGTTCAGCAAGCGCTGAAAGACCAGGGATTTTACTATGGCGAGATCACGGGTGAACCGAACGCAAATCTTACCGCTTCGATTCGTCGCTACCAAATCCGCAACGGGCTTGCAGTAAGCGGTGAACTTAACAGCGAGACGCTGCAATCTCTTGGAATTGATTCTTCAGGGGTAGCACGGCGCGAGACAAAACCCAGTCCATCGCCTGGCCTTGGAGCCGTAAAGCCGAGCGATCAATCTGCCAGCGGAGGAGCAAGTGCAACGCCCGCACCAGTTCAGTCATTTGCCAACGCGCCGCAAGATCAACAAATCTATCCGTCCAGCCCCGGATATCCAAGTGTTTCGCCAGGTGCAGCACTCCTTCCCGGAACCCCATATCAGACGGCCCCATTAGATGTGCAACATAAAGTCATGGTCTCTGCGCAAATTGCCCTGGCCCGTCGCGGTCTATATCGAGGAGAAATCGACGGTGCCTACAGTTCGGCGCTGGAATTTTCGCTGCGGGCCTACCAGGCGCGAACACATCTTCCCGTTACTGGCAGGCTGGATCTAGAAACGCTCGCGGCGCTCCGGTTGCTGCCACCGCCACGCGAACCAGTCTATAATCCGTCGCGCCGGCGATTTCGACCGCCACCGCCGGTGCGCGGCGAATGGGTTCCAGAATAGTTCTCGATCTTCCGAGAGATTCGGCAGAGCAAGCTGTCAAACTACGGCAGCGTTCTATCTTGGATTCTCGAACTGGAGCGACTGTAGTTCGGCCCAAACTGTGCCGACAAAAATTTGAGCTTCAATGCGAAGCAGAATCCGGTCGGCGTCATCGGAGACCCAAATCGTCGCCCGCCGGAATTTCCGATGTGGCTCCAATTCCATGTGCTTCCCGATGCGTTTCAGTTGCAGATCAACTTTTATCGCCTTGTAGTTGCCCGCACGGACAGAAATTTTTTCGCGGCCAAGTACTGTGGTGGTAATAAGATAGGCGCTGTTCGCAGGATAAACGACGACTCGGTGAACGTCTCCATTTTTGAGGGGCTGACTTCGCACATAAAGCATGGCTGATTGCATGTCGAAGAGATCAGCAAACCGGAACTGGCGCGTCTTCGTTCCGGGAGAACTCGTATGGGCTTCTGTCCTTGTCCGGGTGACCCCGTTATTTGTGAAGGCAAGATGAGTTGCAATTTGCTTCGGTCGATAATTCTCCGTTTGCCGCGCTTCGATTGGCCGAAGCGTTTCCGCATCGACAACTGAATGGTAGTCCGTGTCGATCTTCCATAGGGCGCGGACGAGACCGATAGTCCTCCCTGCGCCGTCGAGTTGAAATTTGTTTTCCGACGATTTTGTAAAATGGATTTCGCTCGTCGCTGCGGTAAATCCCGCCCAGCCGAAATGGTATGTCGCGCGAAGAGGCCGCAGCTCTGGAAAATTACCAGGGGGATCCTTCGTCAGCGTTGATTGCCAATTCCCTCCAACCGACGTGAGCGTCGAAGCAAAAAGGGAGAGAAGTCCGATTGCGGCTAATCGGTGTGGACGTAATCGCGCCCCCTCCACAATCTTGAGCGAGCGCCCCCCCGTTCTACTATTTCGCAACCACTGGCAAATCGACTGAAGCCGGCATAGGCGTCTCCTTTTCACTGTACGAAAATACACGCGAGCCTGGGCTCGCGTGTATTTCAACTCGTTGAAATTAAGCTACGGCCTCGATGCTCTTGCCGGCGACGGGGACGGACTAGCGGAGAGCGAACTTGCGGTAGGGCGGCCCGGCCTGTTTAGGGCGGTAACGACGTCATTGGTGAAATCGTCATTATCGGGTGAGTACATGACAACCGGAACACCGTTAATGCTCATGCCCGATTTATCGAAGACCAAGTCCAGGTTTTTGGCTTTGACTCTTTCCATCACGACATCGGTGATCTCCTTAACGATGCCTTCTCGCATGCGCATTGCCTGTTCTTGCAACTGCCGTTCGCGGGTTTGGCGGAAGTCGTTGATCTCCCGCTCCATGTTTTTGATGTTAGCGATTTTGTCGTCACGCTCCTTGGCGATTTGAGTTTTCTTTTCGGCGCTCAGCGCTGGCGATTCGAGTTGTTTGTTCAAGTTATTGATCTCATCCAGTGCTTTCTTGTACGCGTCAGCCCGGTCGGTAAATTCCTTCTGCGCAGCGTTTCTCGCGTCGTTAAGTTTTGCGTCCGCCTCTTTTTTCTTGTTGAACTCGTCAAACGCGCGCTTCACATCGACGGTTCCGATTTTGAGTGAACCCTGCGCAAAGGCCGCAATCGGAAACGCCAGCGTCAAGCTAAACAGCATGGAAACAAACTTCTTCATAAGACAGCGGTAACGGTCGATGGAACCGCGTTAGACTGCAACCGATTATATTTGTTCAAAATTGGTAACCAACACTGAAATTGAAATGGCCGCCGCCGTGGTAGCCGTCACGTTGCAGTGGATACCCGTAATCAAGGCGCAATGGGCCGATGGGCAAGTTGAGCCGAATCCCCACGCCAATATCGGAGGCGAAATGCTGGAAGCCAAAAGACCAGGGGTCAAGGTTAACAAAACCGGCGTCATAAAAGATTGCGCCACGCGCCTTTTCGACAATCGGGAAAGTCCATTCAATTGTCGCCCGAGCCATTGATTGGCCGCCTATGGGTTCGCCCGTGGCATCTTGCGGGCCAACTTCGCGGTAGGGAAATCCGCGAAGGTTATTCGCACCTCCGAGATAAAGGCGCTCGAAGATCGGAACGTCACTTCCATTCCCCCACGTATTGACCGTTGCAATTTCCCCGTTAATCAGCAGGATGGTGTCCCATTTAAGACGAAAATATTGCGATCCCTCGAGGTCCCATCCGTAAATCTGGGTGTTGCCGCCCAGGAAGCCGCCTGCAATAAATGGCGCAAGCGTAATGCGTTGTCCTGTCCGAGTGAGCAACGCATTGTCGCGCCGGTCGAACACAGCACTGGTTAAGATCTTGCTTTCGGTAAACGAACCCTCCTGTGACTTAATGAACGCGGAAGCGCTCGAGGACACATTATAAATGTCGATGTCCTGTAGCTGATATCCCAGGCTCACGTAGGTGAAGGCACCAATAGGCTTGCGCAGGTCGATTGTGAATCCGTAATTGCGTTGGTTGTATTCCGTGCTCAGATAATCCGCTTCCGTGAAGAAAAGCTGACCACTCAACGCCAACCTTCGATCGAGAAAATACGGCTCGGTCACGTTAAGAAGAAAATCCTTGCGCTGGGTGCCGTACTGGACTCGCAGCCGGAATTTCTGACCGCCGCCGGTAAAGGTGGGCCAATTGAACAAATCGAAATTGCCTTGCGTCAGTTCCGCGAACCCAACCAATTGATCAACGGTGCTGAAACCGGCACCGAAACTAAATGAGCCGGTCCGCTTCTCCTGCACCAAAATCGTGAGATCTTTCCGGCCCGGTACATCCGTGTCTTCCGGGTACGTTTCGACTTTAGAAAAATAACCGAGGTTTTCCAGGCGTTTCTTGGTAGTCTCCGCTCGAACGGAATTGAAGACGTCTCCTGGCGCAACGAGCACCTCGCGACGAATGACCTTATCCTTCGTGCGCGTATTGCCCGCAATATTGACCCGATTCACGAAGGAGCGTTCTCCTTCCTCAATCTTGTAATGCACATCCACGAGGGCGGGACCAGCGGGCATACTTTCCGGCGTAATCACGAGATCGATATAACCGCCGCTGCCGTAAGCATCGGCCACCGACTTTGCATCGTCATGCAACTGCTTCGGCGAATAAACGCTTCCCTCCTTCATCTTTAAAAGCGCACGAATACTTTCTTCCTTCGCCACTTTCTCTCCCGAAATGGTGACCTTGCCGACGTGATACTGTGGACCTTCCGCAATCACGATGGTGATGGTGAGCGCGCCCTTGGGGCTCCGTTCCCGGCGCACATCTTTGACTTCCACATCGATGAATCCGTGGTTCTGATACCATTCGCGGATGCTATCCAGATCCTGCTGCAACTGGGTCTCATCGAGCCGACCGGATTTATCAAGGAACGAAACGATTGTTTTGCGTTTCGTTTTCATCTCCTTACGCAGCCGCCAGTCGCTGAAATGCGCGTTGCCCTCGAACCGGATTTGGGCTACCGCGCCTTTGGCCCCTTCGTTAACGGTGAAAACAACCCGCGCAGTCCCGCGCCTCTCGTCAATTGGATCGACACGGAATTGCACGTTTACATCAGTGAAGCCGTGCGCCTGATACACTTCTATGATCTTTTGGCGCGCTTCCTCCAATTGCTCTTCATTGATCGGATGGTTGAGTCGCAATTTGATTTCCTTGCGCAGTCTCTTCGCTTTAATGCGTTCAGCTCCATCGATTACAATCTCGCGCACGATCGAACGCGTCTGCACCTGGACGATCACTTTGACGCCATTGCCTTCCGGCTCGGCGAAGATACGTGCGTTTAAAATAGCACCGCTCTTATAAAGGGCTTCCACATCTTGCTGGACCACCGCCGCGCTATACGGCTGGCCT
>QHNV01000232.1 GCA_003218535.1 Verrucomicrobiota bacterium | reverse complement strand
ACAGCGGGTACTCGACTGCGGCGACGCCGGACACATCCTTTTGTCCAAGCATGTGACAGAAGATTTAGCTGAGTACCGGCACTGGCAGCCATACTTACATGACTTGGGCGAGTGCGAAGTGAAGCACGGCCTGCGTCTGCATCTGTTTAATCTCTACAAAGATAATCTCGGCAACCCACAGGTTCCTGACAAACTCAAGCGACGAAGATGGAAGCAAGAATCGGACATAGTTCGCCCAGTTAGCCCGCCCCGGCGGCCAAGGTCCCTGCTGGTACTTGCTTTAGTAGTCGCTGCCCTCGCTATGGTGATTAGTTCTTTGACCTTTTTCCAGCGAGTATCACAGAGGATAACCCCATCGACTCCTCCCGAGGAGACGGGTAGCAAGGGCACCGTTTCGATTGCCGAAAAAAGCATAGCCGTGCTGCCGCTCGAGAACCGGAGTGAGGAAAAGACCAACGCCTACTTCGCCGATGGCATCCAGCAGGAGATTCTGACTCGCTTAGCCAAAATTGCCGATCTGAAAGTGATCTCGCGCACATCCACGCAGCATTACAAAAGCACGCCCGAGAACTTGCCTGAGGTCGCCAGGCAACTTGGCGTCGCCTACATCCTGGAAGGAAGCGTGCAGAAAAGCGGCGACGCCGTGCGGGTGAACGTCCAACTGATCAAAGCAGCCAACGATTCCGATGTTTGGGGGGAAACGTTTGATCGCAAACTGACCGACATCTTTTCGGTCGAGAGCGAGGTGGCGAAAGCCATAGCCGAGCAGCTACAAGCGAAACTCACCGGCCAGGAAGAGCAAGTGATCGCCGGTAGACCGACAGACAATGTTGAGGCCTACGCCGCCTACCTGCGCGGGCTGGCTTATACATTGAAAACTGATAACACGGCTGCGAACGCCCTTGGTGCACAGAACTACCTGAGAGAAGCGGTGCGGCTGGACCCGAAGTTCGCTCTTAGTTGGGCGCTGCTGTCATATATTGATGCGCGCGGCTACATCACAGAGAGTCTTCAACCAACGCTCGCACTGCATGAAGAGGCACGGCAGGCAGCCGAAACTGCGCTCACTCTTCAGCCTAACCTTGGCGAGGCCATACTGGCCAAAGGCCAATACTACTATGCATGCCTAAAGGATTACGACACAGCCGTGCGTTACTTTGAGCAGGCGCGTCAGTTTCTGCCGAATAACAGCAGGATTCCTATGTCCCTTGCTCTAGTCGCGCGGAGGCGAGGCCAGTGGGGCCGGAGCGAACAGTACTTCGATGACGCAGAGCGGCTCGACCCGCTCAACGTTTCCCTGATCACCCAGCGCGCAATTTCCGATAGCGCTCTTCGTCGTTTCCCCGAAGCGCTGCGAAAGCTTGATCAGGTTCTTAACATCACTCCGGACGACCTGGATACACTTGCTACGAAGGCGGCTATTGCGCAGGCCCAGGGCGACCTGCCGCGTGCGTCGGCGATCCTCGCTCCGCTTCGCCCGGCTGCGGGCGACACCCAGGTCTTGGAAGGACAAGTTTACCAGGCCATCTTGGAGCGCCGTCCTACACCAATCATCCCTCGACTAAAGGACGCATTGGCCAAGCCTGATCCAGCGTTAGGCTACCTCAACGGTCGACTGCGCTTTTGGTTAGGCTGGGCGCAACAAGTTGCCGGCGATCATGCTGCCGCCCAGGCAAGTTGGCGACAGGCGCGCAGCGAACTGGAATCGTTCCTCAAAGAACAGCCGGAAAATTATAGTCTGATCGGAATTCTCGCGCTAACCAATGCGGGTCTCCGCGAGAAGGGGGCCGCGTTGGCCCTTTCGGAACGGGCCATGGCCGCGCTCCCAACCGAGAAAGACGCGATAGTTGGTCCCGCTCGGATCGAGATTTTCGCCCGAGTGGCGGCGCAAATGGGCGAACCCGACCGGGCCATCGCGGCATTACAGAAACTACTCTCGATACCGTTCGTGGGGCCATTGCCTGAAAACGTACCGCTCACTCCTGCATTGCTTCGGTTCGATCCAATGTTCGATCCGCTTCGGAACGATCCACGTTTCCAAAAACTGGCTGGCCCGCCTGCAGGGAATTAGATACCAGGCCTCTCGATAAGCCACACGACAATCGCCGTTCGCTTCCGCGTTGGCTGAGTCGCGATTACCTATAATGGTGGTCATTTGCCCTCGACGGTGGGTAAAGATATTGTTAGGCTTCCGCAAAGGGTGAACGCGCAAGACAGACCCGCGGAGCCGACGCCCGATCTTCAGCTCGAGATCGCGCACCTATTGCTAATCGACATAGTGGGTTATTCAAAACTGCTCGTCAACGAGCAGATTGAAGTCCTGCAGGAACTGAATCGAATCGTTAGAAATACCGAATGTTTCCGCGCAGCGGAAGCAAGCGGCAAGCTGATTCGAGTATCGACCGGCGATGGGATGGCGCTCGTTTTCTTCCACAGCCCGGAAGAACCAGTGCGCTGTGCGCTGGAGATTAGTAGAGGGTTGCAAAATCATCCGACTATCCGGTTGCGGATGGGAGTGCACAGCGGTTCGGTCAATCGGGTCAGGGATGTTAACGACAAAACCAACATAGCGGGATCAGGAATCAATGTGGCCCAGCGGGTAATGGATTGCGGCGATGCGGGGCACATTCTTTTGTCCAAGCATGTGGCAGAAGATTTAGCTGAATACCGGCATTGGCAGCCCTACTTGCATGATCTCGGTGAATGCGAAGTAAAGCACGGGCTGCGCTTGCACGTGTTTAACCTCTACAAGGATAATCTCGGCAACGCACAGGTACCTCACAAACTTAGGCGAAGGAAAAGATGGAAACGAGCGTCCACCACTCATCCCATTAGCTCTCCGCGTTCGCCTAAGTCCGTGCTTATTGTTATTTT
>QHNV01000231.1 GCA_003218535.1 Verrucomicrobiota bacterium | reverse complement strand
GCGGACACTGATGCCGAAGTGTGTCTAAAAAGCGCGCAGCGGCCAGAACTACACGTTTCCTGGCGAAATCAAAATAAATACCAGACCAGGACAGACCGGAGAATCAGCCACGAAGAGAGCTGAACCGTGTTCAATCGAGATTTTTCAGCACCCTGCTAGGCGCTGTGACTCACTTTACTGAAGTGGTGCCGGCGAATTACAAGGATCCCGTGACTCCCGCGGGAAACTTCAAAGTGGATCCGGTTCGCCTGTCTGCGGAACGCCGCGAAAGCCCCGACCTGATAATAGACGTCGACAAAGAGACAGAAGACACTTATGAAATTTCTCTACAGTCCCAACTACCAGGTGCGGAATACCGACGGAAGGCGTTCGGCGTTTTGAATCTAGTCGGAACGGACTTCAGTAATTTTTTTAGCCGGAACATTGATCCGATCTTTCAAAGCTTTCCTCGCAATGCTGCCCTGTCAGACGAACAATTTGAGCAGGAAGTGTCGAAGTGGAGCGGAAAGTTCCTGGTGAACCTGCGCGACTTGGGACGCAGATTCTGGACGTATTTACCCCAAGCCTTTCGCGAGGAATATTATGGGCTTGACTACTCCCCCGCGGTCTATCTGCGTATTTTCCGACGAGATGGTGCTGCCATGGGAGTTGGTGATTCCCAGCGGTCTCGTCAACGGTCAACCCCTGAAGGCTGTTCCTCTGGGAGTGGCCCATATTATGGGGCGCTGGCAACCGGCGCTTGGTGCACGTCCGCAACCACAGACGCTTAGGGTCGAGAACATGGTGGTATTGAATCCAAAGTACGGTACCGCTCCGCTTTACTGGGCTGAGAAAGAGAGTGAGGAGTTGGGCAAGCTCATCACCGGAATCATCAAGCCGAGTCCCGTGGATCGCAAAGCAAATGGATCAACTCCTAGATGCAGGCGGCGTTCAATTGGTGCACTTCAATGGCCACGGCGATTGGGACAATGCAGCTGATCTTGCTGCGCTGCGCCTTGAGAACGGAGAAACGATCAAAGCGATGGGCTTCGCCGGCCGGAACTTGGGATTGGTTTCGCATCCCGTCCTATATTTGAATGCTTGCAGTGTCGGGCGTGTTGCAACCACAGTGGGACGTCCCGGAGGCTTCGCTGCGATTTGCCTGGATGGGAATTGGAGCGGCGTCATCGCTCCATACTGGAGCGTCTACGATCCCAGCGCGATGCGATTCTGTCTTGAGCTGTATGGGAACTTGAAGCTCGGCTATTCGGTGGGAGAAGCTCTGCAACAGATCCGCAGTGATCATCCTGACGATTTCACGGCGCAATCATACTCGTACTTCGGTGATCCATGGGCACGTCTGTTATTTCAATGATGAGGAGACACCATGTGTGACATTCGATTGCAGCAGTTGATTTTGTGCTTTTCTTTTAAAGACATCGCTGGAAGAGAGCTAATCGAGAAAATAAAATCGAATGAGATCGAGCATGTGAAGTATCTTGAATCGATGGAAACGAAGTTAGATCGTTTGAGTCTTCGTACCGATCCAAGTCTCGAGTTTTGTCTTCATCTTGTTGAGGTGCCTGCCGGGCAAGAATCGTGGAAAATTACGTACTTGCAGTTCTTTTACAAGCATGAACTTCTTCGAGCTTTGAGCGATCCACACAATTCAAGTGACAAGGAGTTTATGGATGCCATTAGCCGTTCTGAGTTCCACTTCACGGCTGCACCCAATTATGTGCTGAGTGTCGGAGGTGCGTCTGTTCCTGCCGCACCGGTGTCGGGACAGAATTGTCAGTTCGGCTCATGGTACGGCACTTACAAACAAATGAGCGGTCTCCCTGTTTCAGCAACTGCTGGCCCCATACGAATTCTCTTGCTTGATACCGGCGTCGCAGGAGACGCAAGTGTCACTGTTCGCTCCCGCAAGAACCTCCTTGATCCAAATAATCCCTCAGTGGATGATGACCGCGGGCACGGAACCGCTCTTGCGCTTCTGATACAGGACCTAGTTCCACGTGTTGAATTTGACATCTTTAAGGCCGGCGACAGCAAGGGTGAGATGAACGAATGGGACCTGCTCGCTGGACTGGTCGCAGATACTGGAGCACAGATCATTAACCTTAGCCTAGAGTACGGACTTGGAACTCGTATTTGCGCAACTTGCGGTCGCCAATCGTTTGCCTCGCGTTCGGCCGTGCTCGAGAACATCATAGGGCAAACTGGGAATTGGGCAGTGCGTCCCTTTGTCATAGCAGCGGCGGGGAATAGCCATGCACCTGAACTTGCCTATCCGGCTCGATTCGGCGATGTTTTGGCGGTGGGCTCGGTAAACAGCAGCAAGAGTCTCGCAACCGAGAGCAACTACGGGGATGCGGATCACCGCGGCAGTCCACACCAGAATCACTTCGTTGCGCCCGGTGGTGACGCGAATGCCGCCCGCCCCGAATATGTGATCGCACTGTCTAACGGTAGTCAATGGCGCGGCACTTCGCTTGCAGCCGCATTTGCCTCAGCTGCGGTCGGGCCGTGGATGCGCTGAATGACAACGCGTATGTTTTTCATGGTTTTGTTTACAACGAAGGTCTTGTGCCGCAACGCGGTCTAGTGGTACGCCTTATTGATGCCGGTCAAACCTCGAAAGGACAAGTCCTCGAAGCGATCACGAGTAGCGAGGGCTATTTCCGAATCAAGCTTGGAGTAAAGGGCGGTACGTCAGGCGGTCCCCAGCCGATCAATGATTTGTTCATGGGTTCCACAGGAACGAAGCGGCCGAAGTCGGACACACCAACAACTGAAGCTCAGGTTGAGATTCTTCGCAAAGAGAAGGTGATCTATTCCGATTCGGACCCTGTGCCGCTGGATCAAGGTACCGCATATCGTGAGTACGTAATCTCTTCTGACGAGCCACCTGCGACCACGCCGATCATTCACAGCGAGGAGCACAGAACACCGCCAAAAAGTGCACGCTCGAAGCGATAACCAAGGAAATGACGGCATAGTGTCCAACTTAATCGATTT
>QHNV01000230.1 GCA_003218535.1 Verrucomicrobiota bacterium | reverse complement strand
GGGATTGATCTACATTGTTTATGTCGAAAGTATCGCCGGCGATGAATGACAAGTCTCGCCCGAATCCGCTGGCGTTGAAAGTTGCCGTGTTGGTCGTGTTGCTGCGAATGTAAGCGAATCCGCCAGTGCCGGAAGTTTTTTTGATCGTGTAGCCAGACCATTGATTAGCAATCCAAGGACTTCCTGCAACGGTGACCGTGAGGTTGCCTGCACTTGCTGCCGTGCCTGAAAAGAAAGGATTACTGAGGTTATTTTTGTCCCACCCATTCGTTCCATCCGCGCCTCCCCAAACGAAAAATGCTGTCAGCATTCTAAAGGCGGATAGCGTATTTAATGTGTTCGGATTGCCCCAACAATTGGTGACTGTGTTGTCGTGATAAAGTTCTCCGCCTCCACGATTGCTACCGGCATACCTGTTGACGTTGTTGCAACTGAACTGATTCAAATAGATATCCATTGCCCTGCTGCTGCGGGAGCGACCCGGTGATTCAGTTCCGTGATTTCCTATGTTCGCTCCGACCACGGCGTTGCGCCGAAACACTATTCTAGCGCCGCCGAAGCAATCCGTTATCGCCCCTTCGATTCTGGTGTTCGAACAAATGATGGTGTTGTCCTCGAAAAACAGAAATTCCGGCGAACCCCAGTTAGCCGGTGCAGCCCAACTCCCGTCACCCCATGACCCTCCGTTCCAGCGCGAACCATACGGGTAAATCCATTCGTTCACTCTGTTGCCGAACAGGATTTGGTTATGATCGATGACCCCGATAACCGTGTCTATGACCGGGTTCCCATTCAGGTTGTCCCATTTGCAATTGTCCCACCTAAACCGGCTGCCGTCAGTATTACTTCCGTCAACGCGAATGATGCCATTTGGTGCACCTTGAACCTTCACTCTGCTGCCATCATGAAACTCTATCCCTGTGATTCGCGTGAGATTTCCTGCGACAAGACCGATGCTGAGTAGCCTGTCGTTCTGAACAGCGTCCAAGATAATAGTCTGCCCTATACCTGCCCCTTGCAGTTGGACAGCCTTGGAGATATTGACACGGGTTGTCCAAGAGAACGTTCCAGCAGGAACCGTTATCGTATCCCCATTCTGGGCCAGCGTGTCGTGGATGGATTGTACGTTTGTTGATGAACCATCGGAATTATAGACCGTTGCGAGCGCGGAAAAGCCGTTCCATGTCAGCGTAATCGCAACGCTCGTCAATCTGACTAGAGGCTTGAGCATATTCCTCCGCCAGTCTGACCAGGATGAATCTGCGTCGATAGACGTCGATGACATCAAAGGCCGACACAGCTGTCAAGTGTCATTTTGCGAGCTTTTTGGGCTTTCTGCCGCTAAAGGCAAACCTCGTGCAGACTCGACAAGTTCTGCCACTGCTTGCAATTAATAGAAACCTTCCCCCTCCAGTTTCCGTCGACCTAGGTATGTGGAAGGTTAAACGGTTCGCGCGGCTAACGATTCGAATTCCGAGAGAACTAAAGGACAAGATCCAGGAGATCGATCGACTTTATGGCGTTGCGTTGCCCAAGGTCGCAAACGAATGGCCTCAACGCATTCTGTGCGTACGTTCAGCAAAGAAACAGACACCAACTGTCCCTGTCAGAATTAGCCCCAGCGATAGCACAACTTACCGCGTTTCAGTTCGCAAGCGCCAAAGAATTCGAAACGGTCATTGGCAAATAAGGTGAGAGTCTTGCCTCCCACGGCCAAGCCAACATTTTCCGTTGTACGTGTAAAGACAGGCGCGAGTAACTGCTACCCCATATCAGGCGCGTGAGACGGATGCGGCTTGGGCGTATACCTCGGGGTGGCAGTCGGGGTCGGCGTCGCAGTCGGCATTGGTGTAGCCGTTGGTGTTGACCTCGGCGTAGGGCTCGACGCCGCCACAAGAGGGTGAGGGTAAACATAAGGCGCATAGCCAGGGAGCGCCGTGTTGTTGAAGTAATGAACGCCGCGCCGGATGCTCGATTCTTCAGTGTTGAAATTGTTGAACGGTTGCCCGTCGTTCGTGTTGTTCCAACTGTAACAACCTTGGACACCCTGCGTCCATCCGGGCGGGCGTTGGATTATCGCCTCCGTCATTGAGGTGGCACTACACGAGTGATTGGCGTCGCACACGTCGGCATGGTCACTTCAACCGCATTCGAATAATCCGAGTAGCCATTCGCATTGTGCGCCTGCACTTTGAACCAATAGGACGCGCCGGGCGTGAGGTTCGTTCCTGTGTAAGTCGTGACGTTTCCCGACGCTGAGGCGTATAATGCAAAGTGACTTCCGTCCGTTGAATTGCGGATAAAAAATCGGTCTTCATCGGTAGAATTGTCCCGCCAATTCAAGTCAATCGTTCGGCAATCTGTAGGAACTGCCGTCAAATTCGACGGCGGATTCGGCAACGCGCTCGGTGTATTTGTCGGTGATGGTGAAGGTGAAGGTGAAGGTGAAGGTGAAGGCGTCGGCGTTGGGGTTGGCGACGGCGTCGGCGTGGTGGTTGGTGTTGCCGTAGGTGCAGGCGTCGGCGTTGGGCTTGCGCCGCTCACAAGAGGGTGAGGATAAGTGTAAGGAACATATCCCGGAAGTGCCGTATTGTCGAAGTAATGGATGCCCGGCTTGATGTTAAAGGTTTCCGGGGAG
>QHNV01000229.1 GCA_003218535.1 Verrucomicrobiota bacterium | reverse complement strand
GCGCGGAATCACCGCCGCCAGAAACACCATGCGACGCGGCAACCAGCGTTCGGCAATCAGTGGCAGGTACATACCGCTGGCGGAGTGTGCAACACAGACGACATCAGCCGGGTTCATAACGGAATTGTCGAGGGCATTCACGATGGTCTCGGCATGCCAGGCCAAACCTTCGTCAGGTCTGCTCACTTGAAAAGCGGGTGTGAGAACGCCATGACCACGGCGTTTCAGTTCATCGGCCAGCAGCCTCCAGCCATCGGGTCCCTGCCCGCTTCCGTGAATCAGACAGTATGCGGTCATCGTTTGATTTGTCGCACGCGTAACATTAGCTGTCGACCTAACGACAAGGATGAGCCTCGGCTAGGCCATATCGTGTTCATGTTCGAAATTCGCTCGTTAAAAGAATCTGCGGAGGAACGCCGCCGCGTCATCGGAGATGCCGACAATCTTGTTCGTTGCCTGACGGTAGAATTTGAAATTGAGCTCGGTTTCAGGGCGACCGTCGTTCCAGTCGGAAAACAATCTGAGCTCGCACCGTCCGAGGCGCCGCTTCGCGAGCGCGGTGCGTCTGATGCTGATGCTCACGCGCGGCGTTTGCCGGGCGATCCCGCGTTTCTTTGGAATCGCTTTGGCAGAGGTAACTACGCCGCTGGCGATGAGACCTGGTCCGCCTTGGTTCTCGCTCGCGAAGATGAAGATCGTATCGCCTTTGGCGATGTACTTGCCATCATACATCGTCTTCTGCGCGTTGAACGCGAACGTCTCCGCTGAAGGATCGCTAACCTCACCTTTGATCGCGAACATCATACTTCCTTGGCAGGCCCTGGCCTCGCGCGAAGGCTGCTCATCTCTCACCCTTATTCCATGATCGTCCGTCGTCCACGCCTAACCACAACCGAGCAGATTGGGAATCTGCGAGATGGACGGGCAAGCCCGAGAGGGCGAACACCGCGAACTGGGAAGCCGTGGGGTAGACGGAAAAGCCGCGAGGGTAGCGGTTCTCGAGCGGGAGCGAAAGAACCAATGAGCTGGGAAGATCATGAGTCAAAGAGAATGGAGCCCGCCGGCAGCGGTGCGACATGGACGGGAAGCCCGAAGGGTGTTTTCGCGGCAAGAAAACATCATAATCCACGACTAGCGTTGAATGGAGCCTCGATGACGCGAGCGACATAGATGGGCAAACTGAGAGGTCGGCTGGACCTTCTGGGAAAAGCGACATCGAAGGCAAGTCGCGATGGGTAGTAGCGAGTGAAGCTGGGAAGCGAACGAGTTTCAAATGACCGGGAGCGAATGGGTCAAAACTTTCGAAGTTGGTTGATTGGTAGATGGGCACAAGATGTGATCGCTGTCGACCCCGCACCTTGAGGATAAATGCAATCACTAGGTGAAGAACACCCATGAAAATGACAATGCCCGGAATCACGGCGACCATCTCCAGCGGAATTGGTCCCCGCCGCGATAATAAGGAATGCTACGAACGCCGGATCGCATCAGCAGCAGTGCCGCTGTGCAGATAACGCCGCCACCGCTGGCGGCGAGTTTTCTCAAACTCTCGACTATCATCTCTCAACCCTCAACTTTCTTGGTTTGGAATGGAGCGGTCAGACGCCATTATGTGAACATGATGCGAAAGCGCAGGCCAGGCTTGCAGCCGAACTGCTGCGGTTTGATGAAGTGCTCGACGAAGATGCCTCCATTCGCTTCGATCACGCGCTGTGACGGGATGTTGTCCGGATCAGTGGTGATCTCCACGTACGGAAGGCCGACTGCCTCGGCTTCCGGAAGTATCAGGCGTAGCGCTGACTTTGCATACCCGAGCCGCTGCTTCCACGGCACGACGGCATAGCCGATATGCCCCAGACAATAAGGCGGAAGCGCCGTAGTACCTGGCTGCCACCGCACCCCGATGCTGCCGCAGAATTCGCCGTCCCAGAGCCAGCGCCTGAAGCCTGGGAGGCGCTTGGCCGTCGAACCGTCTGGAAGAGTGATGGGAGGCCCCTTAGCTTCGCGGTCTTCCATGCTGGCGAGAAATGCCGCTGCATCGGCATGAATGCGGGAGAGCTCTTCGCGTGCGGCCTCGACACCACGCTCGTTGTCGGCAGACCACCCACGCTCGAGCGCAGCGACGTAGCTCGCAAGGTGTTCTGGGCCGGGACGCACGAGCTGCATACTAGACGCCTAATGAGACACAAATCAGCGACCGCGTTAGCGAGAAATGACGGTCGCATGCTCTCAAAGCACGCCTAAGGACGGTCCACGGTTCGCTGCATCGTCTGGTTAGCCAATTTGCCGCCTCCCTGCGAAAACACGGGGGATGAGAAAGCCAGAAACAATGCCCAAGCACAGCAAACCATAAAAGAAAAGTGCGTCATTTGGGACACGGAATAACCGTATCCTGAGCCGCGACGATTTGCCATTGCCCGTTGCGCTTTAGCCACGTGTCAGTCCACACCTGGCATCGCCTTGCCTCCTTGCCGTCTTCGGCCTTGCGGATGCGGCTTTCTGATCCGTACGCGATGGCAATGGAGTCTCCGAAGAATCGCACCTTAACGTCACCGAGCTGACAGTCGCGAGCGACTGCCTTGGGATCGGTAGCGATAGCTTCTGACTTGTCGTAGCGATGACCGTCTGTTGCCGTTCCTTGAAAGTCGTCTGCTATAACGGCCTTCAGGTCTGGCTGGGGGCTACAGCTTGAGCTGGCCCATTTCGCCTCTA
>QHNV01000076.1 GCA_003218535.1 Verrucomicrobiota bacterium | reverse complement strand
TGAGAGTTTACTTGTCAATTCATCCTTCTTACTTCCGTTGCGCTTTGTCGAATGTTCGGCATGTGCCACGGACAGGTAGCCATCGTCAATCGGCTGAACTTTTCGCCCCTCGTATTCTTCCACATCGCCGCGGCCGCGAATCCACTTTGCACGTAACGGCGGCAATCCTTGCGTGACATCGCCGTGAAAATCCGGATCGCCCCACGGGCCGCTCGTGTCGTACACGCGCACCGGGTCGTTCACTTCGATCTCGCCGTTCATCGATTTTGTCGGCGCGAGCGAAATTTCGCGGAACGGGACGCGAATATCGGGATACAGTTTGCCTTTTGCGTAAACCCTGAGCGAATTCGGCAGCGGTTTTTCGACAGAATGAACAAAATTCTGAGAATCTGCGCCGTTAGACTTTTCAGAGTTCATTTGGGTTCATTCTGTTATTCTGTCTAGAACAGAATCGGCCATGCGCGGAATGCACGCATGGCTGAAATCGCCAGTCCGGCGTCGGACCCTCGCTCCCTGCGTAGGCATTACCCGCATCAGGTTCAAAGGGTTCGACCGGCGTTTGGCGCCGATCATCTCAGCCATTGCGGCTCCCCCGCACTTTCTTTCTTGGTCAGAATAAGACTCGCGCGAACCAAGTCAACCGACTGTGGGCGTGCGGCTGCGACCTTTAACAAAGGCAGGCGACACGCCTGCCGCTACAGGAATTTCACGGAATAATGGGTGCGGACTCGAGGGAAACTCTTTGTGAAGGAGTTGACGTCTGCTGCGGCGAAGCAAAGGCGGAGTTACCAATCAGGTCCATTAGACTCGAATCCGCTTCCTTCAATTCTCCTTCCTGAATAACCGGTTCAGTCGGCGTTGGCTTGGTTTGCCGTCGATAATCGGCAACAAGCATTGGCGGCTGCTTTTTGATTGCTAGCGCCCGATAATTTTCAATACCGACGCTGATGGCCGCCGCCAGCTTGCCGCGCCAATCTTTGTTCGCAATCAATCTGCTTTCGCCACGTTCGGTCAGGAACCCTCCTTCAATCAGCACCGCCGGCACTCTTGTTAGGCGCAAGACTGCAAACCGCGCTCGCTTGATCCCGCGGTCGAACTCGGGGATGTGGCCAAGCAATGAATGATAAATGCAAACTGAGAGCGCCAAGCTCTGATTATCCACTACGGTGCCTGCCTGCATGCTCAGAGAAGTGGGCGTAACCGCACTGTCCGATGTGGATGGCGCTCCGCGCGGCGTAAACGAAAAAATCTCGAAACCTGTCGCATCCGGATCGTCATTCGTGGCGTTAAAATGAATGCTCACGAAAATGGAATCGCGGGCGGCATTGGCGATCTGGGCGCGCACGTCCAACGGCACGAAGTAATCGCCTTCGCGAGTCATGATCACGCGCAGTCCTTTGCTCTGCAAAAGCCCGCGCAGCTTCCGCGCCACGTCCAGGGCAAAATCTTTTTCACTCCCATAACGGCAGACTGCGCCTTTGTCATGACCTCCGTGTCCTGGGTCCAGGACGACAGTCTCAACATTGCCCACGTTCGGAACGCGATGCGGGCGAACCAAAGGTTCAATGGTTTTAGCGACATCAGTCCGCGACATAAGAAACTTTCCATCCTGCTCGATTAAAGGAAAGCACAACCAACTGCGTGCCCCGTTGATGATGACCTCCCGGCTGCCGCTGACGAACTCGAGCGGATTCTTGACCGTCTGGGTTTGAACCTTATCGCCCGCGGCGGGGACAACTTCAGCCGGCAATCCGTAGAACTTTGAGATATTTTCGACAGTCAGATAATCATGACCATTTACTTTGATGATCTGCCAGTCGGCCGCGCCAAATGCATGATACGACATCAGGCAAACGATCACGAGCCCGATAACAACGGGACGTTTCATCGGGATTGTCATCGGCTCGCAATAATATCAAGAAAGCGTGCTTATCTCAAATTCTGCGACGAAGGAAAAAATTCAACGTGAAAGCAATTGACTCCGCATTGTTTTCTGCTAAAAACCGGAAAATGTTTTCGCTTTTCCCCGGAAAAACTGCCCGTCGGATCGAATGTGTCCTGTTCGCACTCGCACTCACCTTCGCAATACCAGCTCGCGCTGCACAGCTCCCGAGGTGTTGCGTTTGGCGAGTGACCAATGCCAAGGCGCCTTTCTATCTAGTAGGCTCGATCCACACGCTGACTAAAAAGGATTATCCCCTGCCCATCCCGTATGAGATTGCTTTCAAAGATTCCAGACGCCTCCTATTTGAATTTGATCCAACCCGGCACGCCGAATTTGAAAAGAAATTTGCTGCAGCGGCCAAATACCCGCGCGGACAAGATATCCGCTCAAAAATTGATCCACAACTTTTAGCCTGGCTCCGGCAAAACGTGGTAGCAGTCGATGTTGATCCTCGGCGCGGAAATAGGTCTGAAGCTAGCGGTTTCAACAGCGGACTGGACTACAAACCATGGTGGATCGCGCAGCATCTCGTGAATAAGAATTCCAACACCAAGGTCTCGACCGCCCATGGACTGGACAATTACTTCGTGGATCGGGGCGAACAAACGGGAAAAGAAATCGGAGGTCTGGAGTCGGTTGATGAACATGTGGCGGTGCTCGGTGGATTATCCGATCGCGAGGGCGAAATCATGTTACGCAATGCCTTGGCTCAGCCGAAAGGCAGCGCGGCCGAATTCAACAGAATGCTCAAGGCATGGCGAAAAGGTGACACAGATACGCTTTGGGTCGGAGATGCGCAGTTCCGTAAAGACGCTCCCTCGATCGCAGCACGGTTTGTGGAAGGCCGGAATGTCAAATGGGTTCCACGAATCGTTGCCGAATTGGAAAGTGGCAAACCGACTGCCGTTGTTGCTGGTGCGTTGCACTTTGCGGGTCCGAACAGCGTCATCAAGTTGTTGGAAAAACGCGGCTACAAAATCCAGCAGCTATAACGATCGTTCTGGCCACGCTGTAAAGAAAAAGCGCCCTCTCGGGGAGGCGCGTCTTCAACGGAACCGCAGAAAAGCGGTCTAACGAGCATTACACAACTCTGGAGAGTTAACCTCCTTTTCAACCGATGAAATCATTTGCCCTGATCCTCGTTGCGCTCTTTTCCGTGTTCAGCATTCGCACTCAAGATGAATCTCTAAAGCCAAAGCCTTTTGGAGGTGCAACAGCCACGCCAAATTCCCAAAAAGCTCCGCCTCCTGTTTCAGGCGTATCTCCTAGCCCAATCCACGAAACTGCAAGTCCAGCGGTCGAAAAAAACCCGCCGCCGCTGGATCCGAGCAACAGGGACTTATCGGTGAAACCGCAGGATGATTTTTTTATGTACGCCAATGGTGGTTGGATCAAACGAACCGAGATTCCACCGGAATATTCGCGCTGGGGCAGCTTTAATGAGTTGATCGAAAACAACAACGATGCATTGCATGACATAGCGGAAAAAGCCGAAAACACACAGGTCGATCCACGGCTCGCGCCGGAGACCCAAAAAGTAGGCGACTACTACGCGAGCGGCATGGACGAAAAGACGATCGACGCCGCGCGTTTCCACCCGCTGGACGATGAGCTCAAAAGAATCGAGGCAATTACTGATCGCCGCGAATTACTCAAAGAAATCGCGCATCTTCACAGCATCGGTGTGGACGTACTTTTCGAATTTGGGTCCGGTCAGGACGCCAAAGACAGCACGCACGACATCGCACAAGCGGTTCAAGGCGGGCTCGGCTTGCCAGATCGCGATTACTATACCAAGACCGATGCGGCCTCTAAAAAGCTTCGGGACCAATACGTCGAACATGTCGCAAAAATGCTGACGGTCACGGGTGAACCGGCGGCAGCGGCCACCGATCACGCCAAAAAGATTCTTGCATTGGAGACAAAGCTGGCTGAAGCCTCGCGCACTCAGGTCCAACTGCGCGATCCACAAAAAAATTATAACAAGATGCCGGTGCGCCAGCTTCAGGATCTAACGCCCGATTGGAATTGGAGCGATTATTTCAAGAGCATCGATGTGCTGGAGCCCGGCGATGTTAACGTTAACCAGCCGGAATTTTTCAAAGCCGCTGATCAGGTGTTCAAGAACACGCCCATGCACGATTGGAAGGCGTATTTGCGCTGGCATCTCGTCAACGCGGCTGCGTCAGAGCTTTCCAACGATTTCGTCAATGAAGACTTCGATTTTAACCAGCGAATCCTGCACGGGACTGAAAAGATCAAACCCCGCTGGAAACGCGTAATCGCTTCGACCGACGGAGCCATTGGCCAGGCGCTCGGGAAGTTATACGTAGCGTTTTATTTTCCGCCTGAGGCGAAGGCGCGCGCGCTGGAACTCGTCAACAATCTGAAAGAAGCCCTCGCTGACCGCATCAAAGCGCTCGAGTGGATGGACGAACCGACGAAACGTGAGGCGCTCAAGAAACTGGCTGCCATGCGGGTGAAAATCGGATACCCGGACAAATGGCTCGATTATTCGCTGCTGCCTATCGATCGCGGGCCCTTCGTTTTAAATGCGATGCGCGCGTCAAAGTTCGAAACCACGCGGGAGCTCAACAAGATCGGAAAACCGGTTGATCCCACGGATTGGGGGATGACACCGCCGACTGTCAATGCGTATTACAACCCAAATATGAATGAAATCGTGTTCCCTGCCGGCATTCTGCAGCCGCCGTTTTTTTATGCTAATGCAGACGATGCAGTAAATTACGGCGGAATAGGCGCGGTCATTGGCCATGAAATGACCCACGGTTTTGACGATCAAGGTCGCCAATTCGATGCCGCCGGAAACTTGCGCGATTGGTGGTCGCCACAATCCGCTGCGAAATTCAAAGAACGTTCACAAGCGATCGTAAGGCAATTCAATGAATACGAGCCGTTGCCCGGTCTGCATGTCAATGGCGAGCTGACTCAAGGGGAGAACATCGCCGACATCGGCGGTGTGAAGCTCGCATATGCGGCACTGCAAAAGGCGCTCGATAAGAATCCGCAGCAGCGTGAGAAGAAGATCGACAGCTTGACGCCGGAGCAGCGTTTCTTCTTGTCGTTCGCGACGATTTGGAAGTCCAAGCAGCGCGATGAAGATTTGAAATTGCGCCTTAACACCGATCCCCATTCGCCCGCGCGTTATCGAGTGGACGGGCCCCTCTCAAACCTCCCGGAATTCCAAAAGGTATTTAGCATTCCTGACGGTTCAGCAATGGTCCGACCGGCAGACAAGCGTGTAAATATCTGGTAGCGGCGATTGACCTTAATCGCATTTCCGAACAAGTCGCGTGCCAAGCGATAGCCTTATGCGAAGGCTAAGGGATCTCTCGAACTATCGAAGATCGACATTTATTCTTTCGCGACTTTACCGCCCCAACTCAAAACCTTTGCTTTCGCGCCGGCGGCTTCGGCTTCCTTGATGTTGCCTGCGCGATTATAAAACAACGACAAGCTTGTCCAGGCGATCTGGTCGTTCGGCCTAAGCTCCACCGCTTTTTTTCCCGCGTCGATCGCCTCTGCGAAGTGGCCAAGTTTCATTTGCGCCATGCCAAGCGCGTGCCAACCGTCGAAAAATTCGGGATTGGTCTCTACACAGCGGCGATATTTCTCCGCTGCGCTTTCAAGATTGCCGACGGCGAGGTCGCCGTTCGCATCGTCAAAAATTTCCTCGAGCGTTTGTTCCATCGATGTAAAAAATCTGCGACTGAGACAAGCGTCCGTTACAGCAATCAACCTCTGGCAAAATGTAATCCGGCCGCCTGCTGCCGGTCACGCAGCCATTCGTAGAAAACAATTTGCCGTCTATTATTTAAAACTCGCTCTTTGAATGCCGCTTTCTTTGCGGGATCATTTGCGTCCGGTGACGGTTCCCGTTTTTCCAGGATAGCAATAAGTCCTATCTCGCCGGACGGGAAAAAGTCGCTGATCTCCCCTGGCTTTAGATATGCCACGGCATTTTTAATTGCTAAAAGCTCGGGAGGTTCCTGCTTGAGTTGAGCTTCCGTCGCTTCATCGAGAAGCGAAAAAGGCGGAAGCTTCTCGGCTTTGACGCCCGCTTTTTGAATTGCGGCATCAAGGGGCTGGCTGGACTTGCTCGCTTCGCGCAATTGCTGCACGAGTTCTGCGCCCTTCGTTGACATTAACTCGCGAGCTCGCGAGCTCTTGATTGCTTCCACGATTTTCGGCGTCGCTTCCTCGATCGTGAGCGGACGCGCCTCGACGACGCCAGCAAGATGTAAAATGTAGAATCCGTCCGCCACCTGGATCGGATCGCTGGTCTGCTCTTCCTTTGACAAATGGAAAGCAACCGCGCCAAGTTTCGGATCGACATTCAATTGCGGGTCCGGTGCCGCAGCGGTGAACTCGCCTGTCGCATGCACCGGCAATTTGAATTTCTCAGCCACACTCTTGAAATTTGCATCCTTTTCGAGCAGTGCCTGGCTGAAATCGGTGGCGTGATCGGAAAGCTTTTGCAGCACCTCAATGCGTTCCTTGCCGCTGAGTTTCTTTTCCTCGTCGGTCAATGTCAGACTAACAAACTCGACCTTGCGTTTTTCATTGGTTTTGAGTTCAGCTTTGTGGCTCTCATAATACTTCCGCACATCTTCTTCGCTGATGGTGATTTCCTTAGTAAAATCCGCCGGGCGCAGTCGAATAAGACTCACGAATAATTTGTCGTAGGCGCGTTCGTAATTTGCGTTGACCTCTGCTTCGGGGATCGAGACGCCTGCGGCCAAGAGCTGCTTGATTTCGTTCAAGCAAAGCTGGTCACGGACCAGCTGCTCGATGTGTTCTTCGGTCAGGCCCAGTGGCGAGAGCGTGTTGTCTACGAAATCGCTGAATTTTTTTATGTCGAACCCCGCCTGGCTGTGAAATGGAGGCAGCCCGCGCACAATGTCAGCGATTTCTGAAGGGTTTGGTCGAATGCCGAGACGCGCCGATTCATGACGCAAAATCAGCAGGTTCAAAATAAACTGCACATAAATCTGGTTCTGCTCAGTCGCGCCTGCAGTTAAGCTCTGCACGAAATTGGACATGCCCAGCGCCTGGGCCAAATTGAGCAAACGCACCGTTTGCTGAGCTTCAAGCATCGAAATATTACGATCATAAACACGGGCGAACTGGTCGGAACGCATCGCGCCGTAGTCCGGCCGTTGCACGAAATAGAAAATGAAGGGAATCGCCAGAATGGCGATGACGATCATCAACCAGTGGCGATGCTTCCGCAGCAGCTTCATCATAGCGAGGTCAATTGTAGAGGCGGCTCTCCTCAGCCGCAAACGCGTAGGCGGCCGACTCGGGCGGCGCAATGCACGATACGGCGCGTTGTCAGCACCATTCTCTGAAGAGCGAAGCGGCTACAGTGCGCTCCACCAGCCTACCTGTTTTTCGCTAGTTGTGACGTCGGCCGGTTCGCCTCAATTTGCGCGCTTACCTTCTCAATCTTGGCGTTTTGCTGTTTCAACTGCGTCGCCAAAGCTTCCATACCCTTCTGTTGCTGTGCGATTGTCGATCTTAGTTCGGCGATCATCGTTTGTTGCTCCTCGACTTTCCGGTGCTCTTTGAGGAATTCATTGAGCAACATGGCGTTCACTGCATCATAGCGCACCGTATAAACTTCGCCTTTATCGTCGGGCACGACCAGGTTCCGATTCACCTTGGCCACATCTTCAGCGATTAAGCCAAACTGCGGTATGCCTTTGCTGTCGTTCTTGTACTCAAAAGTCACCGGCTTCAGTTGAAGGATGGCTTCGCTCGCTTTGTCCATTGCTTTAATCTCCTTCTTGAATCGCTTCGAGGAGCTGGTTGTGCCGAGCTGACCAGCGGAATCTATGACTACTGGGACCGCGTCTCCACTTCCTGTCGTAACTCCGTGAATGCCAGTGATAAATGTTCTCGTCTGATGGGAGCCAAGGCGGATCGTCTCCGACTCACCAGCGACGCCTGGATTTCCAATACAAATACTTTCGTCGCCGGCGGTAATATTTATGCCAGCGCCATTCCCGATGAAGATATTTTTGTTGCCCTTCGTGAGATATATACCAGCGCCGTCACCTAGAGCAGTGTTGCCGCTACCGGCGATGCTGTTTTGCAGCGCGTTAACACCGTAGGCCGCGTTGCTTCTTCCCGCTGTATTGAGACGTAGTGCATTGGTGCCGATTGCCGTGTTGCAGTCACCGGTAGTATCGCCAGAGAGCGCATAACCACCAATAGCCGTGTTCCAGACACCACTGGTGAGACTGTGAAGCGCCAGATCACCTACAGCTGTACTATAACCTCGATACACTCGCGCCGGACTTTCGGCTTGTGCCCTCAGCGAAAACGCAAAACAGGCGATCACTGATAAGATTAGCGTTTGGGACTTAAACATTTTCTGAACCATAAACAAACCTTCTCCCTTTCGCCGCTTGTTTTACCCGAGCTATTATCAGATCTAAACGAGGCCGAGAAGCCAGCGGGTAAGCATTTCGACTAGTCTAGGTCTATTTAACATCCCAAGAGCTTCGAAGTTGCCGCAACTCCGTCAAGGCCGAACCATGACTCTCTCGATGGAAGAACATTCTTTTTGAATAATCTCCCAGGCGTCACGCAAATGTTGCTCGGTGGTAAGCACGTTGCCTAGACCTATGCGCATAACCGTGCGACCGCACAATTTCGTCTGTGTAAGATATGCGCGCCCGGAAGCATTGATGCGCTCCACGATCTCGCTGTTTAGTTTGTCGAGCTGACCGTTTATTGTAGCCGGGGTCGTTGCCCCCGAGACCGCATGATCGATACCGGCTACAAACCGAAAACAGACCACGCCCATGTTGACCGGCGCGGCAAGCTCGAACCGGCGGTCGATCTTGATCCAGCTGGCGAGCAGGTTTGCCAGGCGAATTTGTTCACGCAGGCGGGAAACCATTCCGGCGCGGCCTAACGAGCGCCAGATTACCCACGCCTTGAGGGCACGGAATCTGCGGCCGAGCTGAATCCCGTAGTCCATGTAGTTCTTTTCTCCTTCGATAGTGTCGCCGCGCAGAACTTCGGGTATGAGAGTGAAGACGCGCCGCAAGCGTTGGAGGTCGCGCACGTAAAGCACGCTAAAATCTAATGGGACAAAGAACGTTTTATGCGGATTGACTACGATCGAGTCGGCCATCTCCCATCCTTCCCTCACCCATTTGTATTCCGGTAACATGGCGAACCCACCGCCATAAGCTGCGTCGATGTGAAGCCACGCTTTGTTCTCGCGGCACACTTTCGCGATCTCAGGAACCGGATCGACGCTTGCGCTCGAGGTCGTCCCTGCGGTGGCGATGACCGCGAGCGGCTGGAAACCACCCTCTCGATCTTGCGCGATCATTTCGCGCAAAACCGCGACATCCATACGAAACTCTGCATCAACCGGAACTCTTTGGACATTTTGCTCGCCGAGTCCAAGCGCGATTGCCGCTTTTTCGGCGGCGCTGTGCGCTTGATCGGAAGCGTAAATACGAAAAGGCGGCAGATCCCGATTGATCAGGCCGAGTTTTCTGGTGGATGGCGCGGCTTCTTCGCGCGCGACCGCGAGCGCGTGCATGATTCCCACCGATGCCGTGTCGTAAACAACTCCGCCAAACTCGTTAGGCAAACCAAGCCACTGCCGCAGCCAATCAATAGTGACCGTTTCCAGCTCCGTCGCCGCCGGACAAGTGCGCCAAGTCATCGCGTTGACGTTGAGTGGCGCAGTGAGAATTTCGCCAAGGATTCCGGGCGCGGTCGTCGTCCAGCCGAAATAGCCCAGGAACATCGGATGGCTCCAGTGCGTCATGCCGGGCACGATGAGCCGGTCGACATCAGCCAAAATTTTTTCGAAAGGTTCGCCTTCTTCCGGCGCTCGCGCCGGAAGCTGCGCACGAATGGCGCCGGGCTTGTCGTTAGGCGCAACGCGCAGCGATCCTATATTTTGCCGGAAATCCGCGATCCAATCCGCAAGCTGATGAAGCTGCTTCCGAAAAATCCCTGGCGGCGTGTCGCCAAGTTCATCCAGCTCGCTACGCAGATGTTCTTGTCGATCTTTCATTCGTTGGGCTAAATCCTAAGCGCTAAAACGCGAAGCCAAAACTGAAATGGAACGCGCCGAAATCTTCGTCGGGACGCGGATCGGGATTGACACCGTAATCGAGACGAACCGGACCGACTGGCAGCTTGTACCGTAATCCCGCGCCTATGGCATAGCGCATGTCGTTTAAACCAATATCTTCGGATGTAGGCAAAAGATTGCCTGCATCAGTGAATATGGCGCCCTGCAGTTCTCCGAAAATGGGAAACGTGTATTCGACGTTAAACACAGTGTAGAATTCTCCACCGACGGGATGGCCGTGATTATCGTGCGGGCCAAGATCGCGTTCGCCGAAACTGCGCACGGTCGTGGCTCCGCCGTTGAAAAAACGTTCATCGATCGGAATAGCGGTCGCTTCCTCCGCGCCGCTTGTCGTGAGCGAATGAAGGATGCCAACCCGCGCGCCAAAGGCGATGGAGGACTGCCGGAACCAGCGCTGAAACGGGGTGCCGGTGGGTTGATCTTCTACTACACCGGGCGTGAGAGGCTTGGGTCCAAATGGAAGATAGTAGCCGACACGCATCGTTCCTCGCACATATTCGATATCGCTTCCTAAAGCGCTCGAGGCCAAATCCAACGTGTTACCAATCAGGAACCCACGCGGGTTCACGTACGGACTCTCACGCAGATCAAGTGTATTGGTCAGTCCGATACTGTTTACGAGATAGCCGCTTGGCCCAAGCAGAAAGTCGGGCCCGATCTGCGAATCGGTTATCTTGACATGACGGACAGAGAAGATCAGAGCAGCTTCGTCATATTTCGTAATTTTGCGACTGAGTTCGAATCGTCCGCCTAACTCGAACTTTGTGTAGCCATCATAATTAAAAGTGAGGGCGTATGCTCGCGCGCTGAAAACAAAGTCTGTGTCAAAAAAGAACGGGTCCTGGTACAGAATCTCGCCTTTATAGCTGCGTTGCGAGACTTCGATCGATGCCGTCACCGGACGGCCGTAGCCGAACAAATCGCGGTCACCAACCTGCACACCGGCGAGCGCGCCTTCGTAAGTGTCGAACCCCACCCAGAAACCAAATTCCT
>QHNV01000218.1 GCA_003218535.1 Verrucomicrobiota bacterium | reverse complement strand
GCTTAAGCCCGCCCTAGTGGCTGCTGCGGATCTCATTGGCACGAACTGGAGGGGAGAGCAACGCCTTTAACGCTCTTATTAACATACTAATTCGCTGTTAGACGCGTTCCGGCGCTGCAAATCAAAAATAATCTGCGGTACCCGACGCCGTTGAAGTCGCTCACTACTGCGCTGGCTGCGACCGCAGCCATGGGCGCCCTCACTAGCGGGTGCGGGGTAAACGTAAGGCGTGTAGCCGGGCATGCATTATTGCTGGCTCAACGAACGGAGTCGTGCTATTCAAACCAATTTGATTCCACATCCGGTCCTCTCATCGAGCGCACGTTCGAATTTTCGGAAAGCAGCTTTTGGATTTCGAAGCTCAGTAGCGAATTTTTTTCCTATCTCCAAAATCAAACGCCGCCAGTCAAGCGGATAGCCTAACTTGGCAAGCTTTCGTTTGTGAAACTGCCAAAACTCGCGCGCAGCCATTTTGAGGGCAGCGCGTCCAAGCATCACATAGTAGGCTGCCACAGCCTCCTCTCGGCGCTTTAACAGCTCGTCTTCTGTGAGATAGAGAGGGCCATACTGATCCACTAAGTCTAACAGTTCAGGCGTGCCCGCTTCCATCTCGCGCACACGAGACGATATTTGTGCGTCATGCACGCGCTCTTTAGAAAGCACTTCATGAACAAACCCGAAATCACAATCACGCAAGCACCGAAAACAGGCACTAGTGTCAGCGTGCGGATCAAGATGGGGGAAGAACGATGCCGTTCTACGGATCAGATCCGAACGATAAAGGACGCTTGTGGGGCTGCCGAAGACGTAAACGTGGTTCAACAAGTGCATCCGACAGGCCTCGCGACCAGAGACCACCGTGACGTCCTCAGCAAGTCCTTTCCATTTAATCCCATCTTTGCTCTGCTGATATGAGCCGACAATGCCGACAGTAGGGTGTTCCATCGCAAACTGTACCATTTTTCGGAGCGCGCACGCCATCAGGCAATCATCTGCGGATACTACTTTGCAGTACTTGCTGCCGGGGGAAATTGAGGCGACGGCGATGTTATGGTTGCGAATGGCGTCGACAAAGGTCGGATTGGTAAGGACCCGCACACGGGCATCGAGGCTTGCATAGCGGTTCGCGATACCGAGGGTGCAATCTGTACTGCAATTGTTGACAATGATGTACTCCCAGTTGGTGTAATCTTGCGCAAGAACACTCTCGATACATTCGCCAAGATATGGCTCGCCGTTGTAAACGGGAGTCACTACGCTTACAAATGGTTCGTTATTCACTGGTAGCTTTTGGCTTGCTCGAAGTTCTGCGGAATTCGCAACTCGCGTTTTGCGGTTGGCGAAATAATCAGAGACAACCGTATTTGCATCTTCCAAGTATCAGCCGGGAGTTGGCGGAAGGCTTCTGCGCCTTTATCCCTCACGGCGTTCTCTTCCGACGCGTACGGCAATAACGAGAATCCCCGGCAACCAATTGCAGGGTGCCTTTAACTCAAGATGCGACCGGACTTTTGGCCCGTATCCTCCGTTCGTATGGTAGCGATGGGCGGGAGCACGCATTTCTGGATAACAGACGGGACAGGAGGAGAAATGCTAGGTATGTTATGGAGTTGGTATAGGCGTCGGACTGTCCTCAGGGAGGACAGCGACCATGATCGTCGTGTCGGAGCAGGAGCCGATGAACCCCTCAGGGAGACTTTGCCAGATGATCAACCAGCCAAAATGACGGGGGAGAATATTAACCTCTGTCGTGAACCCTGCATCATTCCAGATCGACTGCGCCTGATTCAATTTAGTGCCGATGAAGTTGGGAACCTCGCACTGGTTTGGTGAAGGTGTAGCGGTTGCCGTTGCTGTAGCAGTAGGTGTAAAAGTAGAAGTAGGAGTCGGTGTCGGAGTCGGCGTAAACGTCGGTGTTACAGTTGGCGTGAACGTTGCAGTTGAAGTCGGCGTCGGAGAGGCTGTAGGTGTCGGGGTAGGAGACGCCCCACTTACCAGAGGATGCGGGTAAACGTAAGGCGTATAATAAAGCGTCCAAGTGTTTGGCGCAGTGCATTTATACAAAACCCCGTCCGCACCATTTTGCTGCACTCCATAGGGATTTGAAGTGCTGGTGTTCCATGACCCCTGATCAGTTGCAAAATAACCAACTCCCATCGTACAACTGGTTGGGCGATTGGCAAGGGTTCCCCAACCCGTACCAGATGATCCATTAAACGGAGTAGTTGGAGAAGTTTGTATTCCACTGGCAGATGGATAATAATCACGATTGGCTACGACCCTTCCAAGTGTATCATCATCATAAACATTGCCGCCCCAACCCGGAACAATTCCACCGAAGTTATTCCACATATAAATCGGCTCAAGCACTTGATGTGGCCAATAGATCGTTCCCGTAGTAGCATTAACTTTGTTTGGATGATCTCCGGTAAGTAAATCTCCTTGGCCGCGGCCCGGTTGATCAAGACAGGGATATCCTTTCAAGGTATTTGTTCCTAATGCTGTGCCGCCATCCCACATTGATCCTGTGCCATTAAATTCTGTCCCGCAATATCCCCAGCCATTCGGTGTCGGAATTTGATTATATGTCGCATTATTTTTTCGAGTTACGTTAAATTTGTAAATGTTTTTATAGACCTGATCCCATGTATTTCCCCAAGTTAATGTAGTGCCGCTGCTTATATCGACCGCTATAAAATTAGGATCGTGCGCTAGTGATGATGTAACTGCATTCCCGTATATTTCCGCAGATCGCCGCCCACGATCATTCCCAGCATGACCCGTGGCATGATCCTCGTTCATGCATGATTGATATACGCTATTGAACCTCACTACGACTCTCGCGGCTGAAGTAGCGTCTAAGATGCGCGTGCTATACGGGCCGCCACCAACATCCCCATTGATGATGTTGTCCTCGATGAAGAAAAAATCTGAGCTTCCGAAAGCGGTTGGAAGCGTCCATTCATAGTTTCCAACATCATCGCCTGCACCGTGTCGTCCGTTGTAAAAATAGAGGGC
>QHNV01000244.1 GCA_003218535.1 Verrucomicrobiota bacterium | reverse complement strand
TGTGGAACTGTTCCATGTAATGGCTGGGCGGCGCTTGATGACATTGGGCGCATGATTGCGAAGCCGCTGACGGATGCCGGAATTCAGTGATCGTCCACTTATCTGTCGTGTGACACTGGGAACAGTCGCTCCCAAACAAACCGACATGTCGATCTTTTGTCTGGTGGCAGGTGACGCAGTTTAGCGCTCGTTCATCTCGCTGAAGCTTTGCTCCCGAAAGGGCGACGTGGTTCGTTTGCTCTAGCCAGTTTTTGATCTGCACCGCCTGGGTCCGTGCGCCCTCGGAGGATTTTTCCATTTGTCGCAAACCAATCCGTGCGAGCGTGGCGTGATCCATCTCGCTGGGGCGCGCGGTTCGTCCGCGATGTTCGAGATGGCACGGCGTGCAGCTTTGAATATTCGCGTGAAACGCGGTCGGCTGCCGCTGAAGAACTCGGCTGCAATAGGACCGCGCCTTTTGTGTTTCTACCGTGTCAGATTCGTGGCCAGGGTTCTCTAAACTTACTGAGTTCCTTTCAGGCCTCCACCGCACACATCTCATCACACCACGCCTTGATGCGGGCTCGAATTTGATCGCGGATTTTGCGCACGCCTTCGAGGCGCTCATCATGTGTGCCGCAGAGGGCAGCTGGATCGGGAAAGCTCCAATGCAACCGCTGGGTGACACCAGGGAATATCGGACAACGTTCTGCGCTGGTTTCATCGCAGACGGTGATCACGAATGGGAAAAATTCTCCGGTTTTAAAAACATCAAAGACCGCCTGCGTCTTCTTTCCGGAGATATCAACTCCCACCTCGCGCATGGCTTCCACTGCGAGCGGGTTGAGCGCGCCGGGTTCCAGCCCGGCGCTGTGTGCTTCAAAATAGTCAGGGCAAATGAGATTGAGAAAAGCTTCCGCCATTTGACTGCGTGCACTGTTGTGGACGCAGATGAACAAGACTTTCTTTTTCATGATCTTGTTATTCGCTTTTCCCTAGTTGCGGAAACTGCTGCCGGCCCGCAACAGCTTTCGCGTAGTCGAGTAAGTTTCCTTAAATCGCGCGCAAACATCGCGTCTGGGTGTACGCAGTCTTGCAGACATTTGAGGTTTGTCTCGAGTTCACGCGATCGCTTCTTTGGCAACGAGTAAATCATCCAATTTTGGTCGCGCGTTGCAGTAACCATCCCTCGGCTTCGAAGATAACTGAGGTGCTTGGAGATTTTCACCTGTGGCTCACCGAGAATCTCCTGGAAATGACAGACGCAAAGCGGCGACCGTGCGAGCAAATGCAAAATCCGCAACCGCGTGCGATCGCAAAAGCACTGGTAAATTCGAATCAGATCCATCGCGTCGTTAGCAACACGTTTCTGCACTCGCGCAGCAAGCCTCCTCTGTCTTCGCTTCGCGTCGCTCACGCGCACGACATTGAGTTCGGCCGCGGTGCAGTATTAGATTTAGGTGTTGGCCTTCTCGCCTGGCCTCCGCGATTGGATATTGTGCGACAACACAGCAGTCATACTCGACATCTACGTCCAGATCCGCATTCGGAAGCACCCGCATCCCCAGCTGTAGAATCTTCGAAAAACGGTCGGATCTCAGACGGTGGTCCCGATCGTTACCGACGTGTGTTTGTAGCAATGCCTTTTCCTCCTTGGCGATCATCCCGCCACAGTCGATGAAGTTTCTCACCACATGCCCAACTTCCGTGACGTGTGCGTGCGCAGGGATGTAGTTGCCATCCGGCAGGACGAACCGTGGAAAAGTTGTTGGAGATCTTTGCAGCGCCGCCACCAGTTCGTGAAATTTCATGCGGAATCTATATTCCCAAAGAGGAATATAGTCAACAACGTTATCGCACAATCACGCTCAGCAGAATGCCAACCGCGTTCGAGATTCCGCGTCGGCCATCATTATGACGGGGTTATCTCCTTTCTTCAGCAACACTGATCGCCCGAGATTGCTTCCCAACCTTCGCGAATGAGCAATGGAACAATGGCAAGCGACGCGATCGAATCGATCCACCACCAATGGGTGACTGCGTTGAGCGCGAGACCGGCGAGCAATATCCAACTCAAACAACCGCACGTCAGGGTCTCCATCGCATCGGCACGAAGTGAGCGACTGTCGATCTCGCCGGCAGCGCGCAG
>QHNV01000243.1 GCA_003218535.1 Verrucomicrobiota bacterium | reverse complement strand
CCCCTGGCGCCGCAAGAAAAGATAGACCGGTCGCCAGTAAATTTGGCAGAGCTCCGAAAGCGCAGCCAGCGTGTGCTGCGATGATGTTCGCGAATCGGCGGCTTGGTACACTACCGTCCAGCGCGTGGAAGCAAACGAGCTGCCGCGCGTTGTCGCGCGCAATGCTGCCGGCATTTGTTGGCTTTTTATCCGGATAGCCGAAAATTTACAAGTCCAAAATACGCCGTCGTTAGGCAGCGGAATATCTGCGGGAGAAATCTCAATCTCTGTTTAATCCGCTGTATCCGCTGCTCGCCCGCCGTGGCGGGTAATCCGCGGTTGATTATTTCGCTGATTCCTTTAGCAACTTCACCAATTCATCTTTCCACAACGCCGCCACAGTGTGGCTGCCGTGGCCGCGTGTTTTGTGGCTGAATGGAAGCACAATCGCGCGCCCGTGCGGGACGCGCTTGATCTCGCGCTCCAAGATGCCCAGCTCGGGCGGGTTGATCAGGTCGTCGGCGGAATTGATCGCGAGAAGTGGCGCGCGAATTTTTTCCAAATTCGGCCCGGGATCGTAATCGTGCGAAGCGTCGAGCGCATAGAGCACATCATTTGCGTCATCAGTTTTAGTGATTTGCTCGACAAATTTATCGAGAACTTCATCCGTCTTGGCCAGTGTTGGCGCTTCCTTCTGACGCAACACCGGATTGCTGCTCATGAACCAAAGCATCTCCGCGGCAGTGCGCAGGCTTGGCGGCTGTCCGGCAGCTGCCGGATATTCGCCGCCGTTCCACGCCTGGTCATTGCGAATGGCGTCGATGATGATGCGACGCCATGCCCGATTGCGCCCGGAAATCTGCGTCGGCAAACAGGCCAGCGGCATAAGTGCATCCATAAAATCAGGATGCAACTCGCCCCAGAGCCACGTGTGCATTCCGCCCATCGACGTTCCCATCGCCAGCCGCGCATGATTCAGGCCGAGTGCCTCGGTAAGCAACCGATACTGCGCTTCCACCATATCCAGATAGCCGTAGCGCGGGAATTTTGCGTGCACCCCGTCACTCGGCTTGCTCGATTTGCCATGACCGATGCCGTCCGGAAGTATGATAAAAAACTTGGTTGCATCGAGCGGTAATGGAGACGCAACTCCGGCAATGTTTCACCTGAAACAAATTTGAAATCGCGAATCGTGTAATCGCTTTCGTTAAGCGTCGGATACTCGGCGGTGAACGCAAAGCTCGCGGCGAAGACCGACAAGAGAGATGGCAAAATGGATCTGGTTGAAATCATGTTAGTGGTGGTGCCGTTCGGCTTGGATTCGTTTGAGCAGCTCCGTGTGGGTTCGTTCAAGCTCGTTAGCAAATTTCACGGTTGCTTGTAGTGCTTCGGGATACATCTCGAAGCGTTTTCGCAATTTCTTGGTGACCGGATCGTAAAAGAACGAAATGTCCTGGTCGAGATTCGACACAATCAGTTCGTCGCTTAATTTTTGATAACGCGCCATACGGCTCAGTCCCCAGCGGATGACCGATTCGTCGTTGCGCAGCGCGGTGAGCGTCTGCAAGTCGAGCAGTTGGACGCCGCCTGATTGAAGCAGCGTGGCAAAGTCGCCCGGGCTATAGTCGGTCGTAAAAACAAACGGATGCAGCGGCGGCATCTCACCGGCATCGAGCGCGCGCTGAAACTCCGCGGCTTGTCGTTCTTCTTTCGCGCGGTTAATTTTTCCGCTCTCGATTCCTTCGCGCAACATTTGCTCGATTGACGCCAGGATTCGGTCGCGCCGTTCTACATCCTGCCGATGCTGCTGATAATTGCTGAGCCAAAACGCCGCGTAAACCCCAACAAAAACCAAAACTAATTCAGCAACCCAGCCGCCGAAGTGCGCGAAACGCGAGCGTTTTTCAGTTGTTTGGCTCATGATTCACGGGAACAATTCATTCAATGAGACAACCGTGGTCAGTCAACAATTTGGTCGATTTCGTTGTCCGATCCATCCAAAGGGCGCAGGCGGGCGAGTGGCCGTTTTATCATTTGAGATTCGACCGCGTATTTCCGAATGATTTCTACGCCGAGATGCTTGAAACGATGCCAGTGGCAGATGACTACCGTGCCATGTCCGGCAAAGCTAAACTAAGAAGCCGCACACCCGACGGACAGCCGACTCGCACCAAGATCGACCTATTTCCCGAATACATCCGCCACTTGCCGCCAAACAAACGTGCAGTCTGGGACGTCGTGGGCCGTGTCCTACGCTCCAAGGCGCTGGAAAAAGTCTTCATGGAGCGACTCGCACCCGGTCTGAAACACCGTTTGGGGGAGGATTTTGCGAAGGTGCCAATATATCCAGTGCCAATCCTGACCCGCGACACTGCCGGATATTACATTACTGCGCACTCGGACAGCCTTTGGAAAGGCATCACCGTGCAGTTTTACCTGCCGGCGGACAATTCGACGCCGCATGTTGGCACCATCTTTCATGAGATGTTGCCGAATGCCAGTAAGCCCAAGAGGGCGCAGATGCTGTTTTCGCCCAATACTGGCTACGCCTTTGCGGTTGCTGACAACACCTGGCATTCGGTTGGTCTGGTTGGACCGGAAGTAAAGACGCGGGACAGCGTCCTGCTGACTTATTTCGTCGATGCCGGGCCGTGGAGATTTTTGCGCAATCGCGGCCGACGACTTCAAAACCTTTTGCTCAATGAGATCCGTAACTTGAAGCGTACACCCAAGGGGGCCCAGGATGGCCTAACCAATGGCTCCAGGCAGGTCTAGGCACGCGTGAGCGCGTTTCCGCGAGCCTGCTTGCCGGTAAAAGAGTTCGCGGAACGCATCTAGCTCCACTTCTGCGAGCGCGGCAGCTGCTAGTGTGAGCATCGCGCGCGACAGTTTTTTGCGCTAAAGGTTTCAGCAATGACCAAAGGTGAGGTCGCTGCTGTTTTGGAGGAAATCGGCACGCTGCTGGAATTGAAAGGCGAGAATCCTTTCAAAATCCGGGCCTACGTTAACGCCGCGCGCGCGATCGAAACATTTGGCGGGAATGTTCCGAGTTTCGAGGATGACGAAGCCCTCGCCAAGATTCCCGGCATCGGCAAAAGCATCGCGCTCAAGATCAAGGAACTCGCGGCCACCGGTTCGCTGAAATATCTGGAAGAATTGCGTGCGCAGTTCCCGGCAGCCATCCTCGAACTATTCTCCATTTCTGGCCTCGGCGCGAAGAAGATCAAAGCACTCTACGAAAAACTTCACATCAGCTCGATTGAGCAATTGCTGAAGGCATGCGAAACGGGCCGGGTCGCCGAGCTGCCGGGCTTTGGTGAAACAACTCAAGCGAAAATCTGCAAAGCGATCGAAGAACGAACCCGGCATTCTGGTTATTTCCAATTCGGACAGATTGCGCATGAAGCGGAAACATTAAGAAGCGATTTCGCAGCCCATCCGGACACGCTCCATATGGAGGTTGCGGGCAGCTACCGGCGGCGAAAAGAAATTGTGCACGATGTCGATCTTTTAGTGGCGACAAAAAAACCGGCCGCGATTACGAAATTTTTTGTCGGTCATTTGTTGGTGGAATCGATCATCGCCCAGGGCCCTACCAAGTCCAGTGTGCGGCTTCGTTCTGGCGTCCAGTGTGATCTGCGCGTGGTGAGCACCGCGGAATACCCTTTTGCGCTCGCTTACTTTACCGGGAACAAGGAGCACAACATTGAGCTGCGCAGCCGCGCGCTTAAAAGAGGCTGGACACTCAACGAGTACCGGCTGGCCCCGCTTCCGATCGAGGTGAAAGCGAAAAAGAAAAAACCGCCTAAGAAAATCCCAAAGGTGCGCGATGAAGCCGATCTGTACCGCGCGGTGGATCTCGATTTCATTCCGCCCGAGCTGCGGGAAAATTGGGGCGAGTTCGAAGTCGCCGAAAAACATGCATCCCGAAATTGATCGAGAAAGAAAATTTGAGGGGTACATTTCACTGCCACACACTCGCGAGCGACGGCCACAACTCTCTTGAAGAAATGGCGGAAGCCGCGCAGGCGCTCGGTCTCGATTATCTCGGCATCGCCGATCACAGCCGCAGCCAGATTCAGGCGCATGGTCTCGACGAAAAAAAATTGCTCGCGCAAGTCAGCCAGATTCGAAAGCTAAACAAAAAATTCGACGGCTTTCGTATCTTCGCTGGAGTGGAATGCGACATTCTTCGCGACGGTTCGCTTGATTTTCCCGATGAAATCTTGTCGCAACTCGATTTCGTGGTCG
>QHNV01000242.1 GCA_003218535.1 Verrucomicrobiota bacterium | reverse complement strand
ATAGGTCGCTAGGATTCTCGTGCCGAGTCCGATGCACCAACCAGTTCCGCTCAATGGTGAACCCCTCCAACCGCGGTAGCAGCGATTCTGGCTCCCCGCCAGTTTTGCGAATAGCGCTGAAGAGCTGTCCCAAAGTATGTCTTGCTGTCTTGACGAACATTGTCTCGATCTCACTTCTCGCCGTATCCGTAGTGATTTGATGAACCATGACCAGATGGCCGGCTAACACTCGCTCCAAGACTTGAATCTGCCAGACCGCATAACCCACAAGTGAGGTAAGTTCCGAAAATTCTTCCGGAGTGATCCCCCTCGTCATGCTTTGCTATTGGCTCGTACAAGTTCTGAAGTGTCTCACGATCCGATTTGCGTTCGGTATGCGGCCGCGTCCTTCAATTGTTTTAGATCATCGGCGTTGTCGAGCTTCAGAACAAAAATCCAGCCTTGGCCGTAGGGTTCGCGGTTGATCAATCCCGGGTCTGCTTCGAGTGCTTTGTTTACTTCAACGACCGTTCCCTTCACGGGCGCGTAGATGTCGCTCGCTGCTTTGACCGATTCGACGACCGCGATCGCTTCTTTCGCGTTCG
This sequence comes from Verrucomicrobiota bacterium, assembly GCA_003218535.1. Taxonomy (GTDB): domain Bacteria; phylum Verrucomicrobiota; class Verrucomicrobiia; order Chthoniobacterales; family UBA10450; genus Udaeobacter. Next base: position 2,413 of record QHNV01000242.1, on the reverse strand, counting down.
CTTGCCGATCCATTTTTGGCAGCTCGACATAGACCACGTCGGTCAATTCCGATTGGGCGTGATCGCTGATTCCTACTCGACCCCTGTCGCCTTCGCGCCTGACCCATTCGTGCGTTTCCGTGTAAAGCAAATCATCAGGAACGTTCGTCATTTTTTGTAGAGCGGTTTCTTTTCGATGGTGGCAGGAAATTTTCGGCCGCGAATTTCGATGTCGATCTGCGCACCGATTTTCGCGTGCGCTGCCGACACATACGCCATGCCTATGCCCCAGTTCAAGCTCGGAGAAATCGTGCCACTGGTCACTTCGCCAATACGTTCGCCGTTTGCGAAAACCGCGTAGTGCGCTCGCGGCGGCGGCCCTTGCTCTTTCATCCGGAACGGGACGAGTTTTTCGCGCGGACCATTCTTCTTTGTCTTCAACAAAACGTCGCGTCCGATGAAGTTTGGCTTCGTTAGATCGACAAAGAATCCGAGCCCGGCCTCAATCGGATTTCGTTCCGGCGACAGATCGGAACCGTTAAGCGGATAACACATTTCCTGGCGCAACGTATCGCGCGCGCCGAGTCCACACGGTTTGATCCCGAATGGTTTGCCGTTTTCGAGCGCGGCATTCCAGAAATTCACGGCATCCGTTGCTGGAAAGAAAATTTCTACGCCGTCCTCACCTGTGTAACCGGTGCGCGCGACGGAAACCTTTGTTCCATCGAATGGAAGATCAGCGATCGCGTTTCGCGGTGGCGGATGCATGTCCTTGCCAAAAAGTGCGTGAAAAAGTTCCAGGAGACGCGGACCTTGAATAGCCACTCCGCCAAAATCGGCGCTGCGATTGTCGAGTTTGACGTGCGCAGGCAAATGTTTTTGCATCCAGGCGAAATCTTCTTCCGTGCGAGCGGCGTTTACGACGAGCAGAAAACTTTGCTCGCCGATGCGGTATACGATCAGGTCATCAATGATTCCGGCGCTGTCATTGAGGAGAAAAGTGTATTGGCCGGTACCGACATCGAGCTTGTGGATGTTGTTAGTCAACATTCCGTTGAGCCATTCGCGCGCTCCACTTCCTTCGATAACCAATTGTCCCATGTGCGAGATATCGAAAATACCGACGGCATTTCGCACGGCCTGATGTTCCTCCACGATGCTGGTGTATTGCACCGGCATGAGCCACCCGGCGAATGGAACTATTCTCGCGCCGAGCTTCACGTGCCGTTCATAAAGTGGCGTTTTTTGCGGCGCGGGTTCACTCACGCGGGCAAACTAGACTTCAGAGATAGAGTGCGCAATGCAGTGCGCCGCCAGGGGCGATTGAAGCGCGTCTACCTTGAAAACGAGACGCGTGAACCTTACGCTGGCGCAACAATGTCCTGGCTGGATAAACTCGAACGGCGTCTCGGATTTCTTGGGATCCCGGGATTGATCCGAATTGTGATTGGGTTCACCGCGCTGGTGTGGGCGTTGATGTGGCTGAATCCCAATTTCCGTTCCGCGCTCGATCTCGATCCAGCGCGCATTCGGCACGGCGAAGTTTGGCGACTGGTGACTTACATTTTCATTCCGCAAACTCAGAGTCCGCTGTGGATCATTTTCGCGCTCTGGTTTCTTTGGTGGATCGGCGAAGGTCTCGAGCAAGCGTGGGGAGCATTTCGGCTAAGCCTTTATTTTTTTGTCGGAATGATCGGTACTACAGTGGCCGCATTTTTCTTCGGTGCGCGTTTTTCCAACTCGATGCTGTACGCGTCATTGTTTTTCGCGTTTGCACGATTTTATCCGGATCAGGTGATTTATTTACTTTTCATTTTGCCGGTAAAAATCAAATGGGTTGCCTGGGTTTCGGGGTTTTTTTTCCTTTTTGGTTTTGTCGTTGGCTCAGGTTCCTACCGGATGGCGCTGGTCGCAGCTTTAAGCAATTATGTAATCTTTTTCGGGCCAGAAATTATTTACGAGGCGCGCCATCGGGGTGAAGTATCTGCGCGCCGGAAGCGCTATGCGCAGAGTTCTCGCAGCGAGACTGAGCCGCTTCATAAATGCGCCGTCTGTGGCGCGACCGAATTGAGCGATGCGAATCTCGACTTCCGCATCTCGCGTGACGGCGAAGAATATTGCATGGCGCATTTGCCAAAAGCGGAAACGCCGGCGCGTTAGACTTCGTGTGGAGGCGCTTGCCGCGGAAAGCGCCTAGCGGTTCGGCGTTTGCCACAAACGCCGCCACACCCTTGACCAGAAATTCTTGGAGATGAAACTAACCGCGATGACTGACAAAAACACCGCGTTGGTTCCTGAAGAAGGCTGGCATTGTCTGCATCTGTTTTACCGGATTGAGCACGGTCAATGGCAATTGCTCAGCCGCGACGAACAGAATGCCGCCAAGACAAATCTGTCGTCGCTGGTGCAAGAAGTGCGCGCCATGGAATCGACG
>QHNV01000241.1 GCA_003218535.1 Verrucomicrobiota bacterium | reverse complement strand
ACAACATCAATGCAACTGCAATTAACGCGGTGGGGACGAATAGCGTTGACTCCGGCAATAACACCAACTGGGTATTTGTCGCTACGCCGACTCCGACGCCTACGCCTACAGCAACAGCAACGCCTACCCCTACGCCGACGGCAACCGCAACTCCGACACCGACCTCGACTCCAACGCCAACCGAGACTCCCACACCTACTGCTACGCCAACAGCGACGGCTACAGCGACTCCAACCGAGACCCCAACGCCTACGCCGACCGAGACACCGACGCCGACAGCAACTCAAACGCCAACTCCAACCCCTACCTTCACGGCAACGCCGACTCCAACAGCGACGTTTACTCCTACTCCAACCGCTACGGCCACGTTCACACCCACGCCGACGGCTACATTTACACCTACGCCCACAGCGACGTTTACACCGACACCTACGGCAACATTTACGCCGACGCCAACCCCGACACCTACGGCGACAGCGACAGCTACGTTTACGCCGACGCCGACACCTACTTCAACTCCCACCCCGACCCCGACTCCAACGCCACCACCCGACGTCAGCGTCACCAAGACGGCTGATGATGCCAGTGTGAGCGCCGGTTCGCAGATAGGCTTCACCGCCACTCTTACCAATAGTAGTGTTACCACGGCTACCGGACTAAGCGTCACCGATGACTTGCCAGCCGGGACGGGTGTGGACTGGAGTCTCGATGCTGGCAACAGCGATCCTGGCTGGTCCGTCAGCGGATCTCCTCCGAACCAGAGTCTGGTTTATTCGCCGACGACATTGGACGGTAACACCAGCACCACAGCGCATGTGGTGAGTGACACCACGGGCCAAAGCTGCGGCACATATGACAACACGATTAGCTTCACCACCGACAACGACGGCTCAGGTTCAGCATCGGACTCGGAAACGGTGCTGTGCGCCACGGTCGCCATCAGCAAGGCAGCTGATGCCGTCAGTGTGAATGCCGGTTCGCCGATCGGTTTCACAGTAACTTTGACCAATAGCACTGCCGGCACAGCGACCGGACTTGGCGTGACCGATCCCCTGCCTGCCGGTGCCGGTGTTGATTGGACGATCGATGCCGGCAACACCGATCCAGGCTGGTCAGTGAGCGGCTCGCCACCTAACCAAAGCTTGGTTTACAGCCCGACCACGCTGGCTGGCAACACCACCACTCAAGCGCACGTAGTCAGTAACACTACGACTAACAGTTGTGGCACCTACGATAACACAGCCGGCTTCACCACCGACAACGACGGGTCAGGCCAGGCCTCCGACTCGGAGACAGTTATTTGTCCGAGCCCGACCCCAACTCCTACGTCGACCCCTACACCTACTTCAACGCCTACATCGACTCCAACTCCTACCGAGACACCGACACCAACGGCAACGCCAACTTCCACACCTACGCCTACCGCTACAGTCACGCCCACTGCAACGCCGACGTCGACTCCAACTCCAACACCCACAGCGACAGCGACTGTAACGCCGACGCCGACCGCGACATCTACGCCTACCTCGACCCCGACTGCCACTGCAACAGCGACGCCAACGGCGACACCTACTTCTACGCCGAGGCCGACTCCGACGCCACGTCCGCGCCCAACACCGCATCCGCGTCCCTGACGCCAGACTGAAATTCCTTATGCGGGAACTCGCGAAACAAATTCGCGAATTCCCGCGGTGCGCGCAGAAAAGTCAGGCGGCAAACTGCATTTTTCGCAACGCGTTAGAGACAACGCGTTCCACCTTGCGCAGCAGTGCAGGGTGGATCGGCTTCTCCTGAAGACGATGGCAGAAGCAACCCGCCGAAGGCGCAAGATGATGGCTTCCGGGGTCACTCGGCGTCCCGGAGCGATGCGCTTAAATGCGAGCGGGCGACTTAACCAGGTAACAGTCTAACGATTCAACGATTTGAGGTCGTAACGTTCTCAAAAACGGCTTGACCAAATTTGGCCAAACATCTATGAACGCGTCTCCCTGAATCATGAAGTTCTCTGAAACATGACGGCCGACTACGGACGACAAACCACGAGACCTGTTGCGGCACAGTTGTTTTGGAGTGCGGCGGTGTTCCGCCGCTTTTCCCTTCCGCGCTTCCACGCTTGAACACCTCAACCTTCTGATTTCCATCTATGAAAAAGCAATCCACTTCTCACTCGGCATTCATCAACCTGCGCCTCTTATTTGGATTCACGCTCTGCTTCCTCGGAGTAGCGCTGGCAATCTTTGCGTCCTTCCCTGTCCGCGGTAGCCTTGGCGAAGGCGGATCACGTCCAGGCGCAACGAACGCTGAGCGGCCTGCGCCATATATGCCGGTACCCAGTGGCAGAGTCGAGACCGAGGGCGCCGATCTGGGGCGGTTGGAACAGTTCTGGAACGATCGTTTGACGTATCCGACAGGGCGCTTTGATCCAGCCTGGGTGCGCGCAGCAGCGATACAACATGCGCGCATGGCCGTGGGCGTTCCTGCGGGAATGCCTGCCGTGCTGAATCCCTTTAGTCCGCTGGCTTTTAGCACTACCAGTTTCACCGCTCTGGGTCCGCAACCGGAACAGATGACGGGTTGTTCCGGTTGTTTTAATTACACGACGACTGAAGGGCGAGTGAACGCGATTGCGGTTGATCCAACCACCACGGTGAATGGCAGCATTGTGGCTTATCTTGGTGCGGTTGGAGGCGGTGTATGGAAGACGACCAACTGTTGTAGTAATTCCACTACCTGGAGCGTGGTAACCGATGATCCGTTGATTTCCACTACAGCCATCGACAGTGTTACGATTGATCCCAGCGATCATAACACCGTTTATGCTGGCACCGGCGATCTCAATTTCGGTTCCTTTTCCATGGGTAGCCAGGGTATTCTTAAGTCCACTGATGCAGGAGCTACATGGACCGTTCTCGGCGCCGACGTTTTTGGCATGGCTTACACAGAGCCTCCGGGTCAGTTTCCACAGTATAACGCTG
>QHNV01000240.1 GCA_003218535.1 Verrucomicrobiota bacterium | reverse complement strand
CCGCGTGCGTGTTGGTTTTTTGCGCGGCCAGCTTTGCGCAAAGCAGTGAGACGGTCGCTGAGCGCGAAGTTCAGCGCCGCCAGAGCGCCATACCACAAGGTGAAGCCGCGCTTGCGCGGGGCAAGGCCGCCATGAAGGCGAAAAATTACACTGTCGCCCACGAAGAATTCCGCACCGCCGTTTCCTATCTGCCGGACGCGGTAGTTTCAGGAAAAGCGCATGACCAGGCGGTCGAGGGTTTTTGCAAAAGCGGCGTGACTTTGGCGGAAGCGCGTATTGCACAGACGGATTACGCCGGGGCCGAAGCGATCCTGAGAGAAGTTTTGAGCGATCGTTATGATCCGAACTGCCGGCCCGCAGCAGAGCTTCTCGCTCACTTACATCAGCCGGGATATTTCAACAAAACGATCAGCTCGGCGTTCATCGGCAAAGTCGAAGAAGTAAAGCAATTGCTCACTGAGGCCGACGGTTATTACCAATCCGGTCGATACGATCTTGCATTTAAGCGATACGAACAGGTCCTGAACCTCGATCCGTACAATGTTGCGGCGCGCCGCGGCCAGGAGAAGATCACCAATGCAAAATATCATTATGGCGAGAATGCATACAACGAAACGCGAGCCCGCCAGCTTTGGAAGGTGGAGAAAGCGTGGGAAGAACCAGTCCGCAAATATGGCATGGCAGCCGCTCCGGTAGGAGCAGGTTTCGCCAGAGACACCGCCGGAACAGCTCGAATTACCAATAAACTGAACACCATCATTATTCCACGAGTAGAATTTCGGGATGCGAGCATTCGGGAGGCAATCGATTTTCTCCGGGAACAGGCTGTGGAAAATGATCCTTCGCCCGAGGGGAAAAAGGGAGTCGATATTGTTTTGCGCACGGTGCCTCTGGGTCAGATTGCTCCACCGCCGGTACCGGTCGGGCCGGCAGCATCACCAGCCGCCGCTGGTTCCCCGCCGGGTCCAGTAGGTCCTCCTGCCGCGCCTACTGGTCCTGGTGCTCCGGGGACGGGGCCGGTCACCGCCCAGCCAGCCGTGGCGCGTCCGGTCGTCGCGGCGTCCGTAATTTCTCCAGCAGAAGCGCGCATCACACTTACGCTTAATCAGATCCCGCTCGGTGAGGCGCTCCGTTACATCGCGCAGCAAGCCGGCTTAAAAGTAAAAGTGGAACCGTATGCAGTATCGGTGATCCCCATTACTGAGCAGAGCAACGATCTGATCACAAAAGAATATCGCGTGCCGCCTGATTTCATTACCACCAGCTTAAGCGGGAAATCGCTGTTGGGCCGTGGCGCTTACAGGGTAGCACCGGGAACAGCGGCGCCGGTCACCCCCGGCGGTGGCACTGGAAAAGACACTGAGGAAGCGACCGGTGGAGTACAACTAGTGACTCCGCTGGGTGCCAAGGAATTTCTGGAAAGCCAGGGAGTATCATTCCCGCCAGGCGCAAGCGCGAATTTCCTTCCGCAAAGCAGCCGGCTAATCGTCCGCAATACGCAGGACAATCTGGATCTGATCGATGCACTCGTTGAGCAGATGAATCTGGCGATTCCCAAACAAGTCGAGATTGAGGCGAAGTTTGTGGAGGTCTCGCAAAACAATCTGAAAGAACTCGGTTTCGATTGGTTGCTGGGGCCCTTTAACCTTGGTACTCGCAAAATCTTCGGCACCGGCGGCACATCAGGAACCGGTACGCCTGTGAGCGCAAGTAATTTTCCGGTGCTTGATCCATTTGGGAATCCAGTTGGTAACGCAGGAACGACTTTCCCGTCAAACGGCACCGGCAGCGCTTCTGGCGGCACGGCGGGCGGTCCGGTTACGTCCGGAAATCGTAGCGGGAATGGCGCGATTAGCGTGAACGCGCTGGATGCGCTGCTGTTTCCGTCGATGGGAACGAGTGCCGTGGCCCCCGGCATTTTTAGCTTGGCCGGGGTGTTTACCCAGCCGCAATTTCAGGTCGTGATGCGGGCGCTGAACCAGAAAAAAGGCGTCGATCTTATGTCAGCGCCTCAGGTGACCACGAAGAGCGGACAGCGTGCCCTCATCGAAATTGTCAGAGAATTTCGATATCCAACGACCTTTACGCCGCCGCAGGTCCCAAGTATCACTGGTGGAACGGGAGGAACGGGAACAGTTCAAATCAATGTTGTCACCCCGACCACACCGCAGTCGTTTGAAACGCGAAACACCGGCGTGACCTTAGAAGTGGAACCGGTTGTCGGCCCAGATGGCCAGACGATCGATCTGAATCTCGTGCCGCAGGTGGTCGAGTTTGAGGGTTTCATCAACTACGGTAGCCCCATCTTTGGAGTACAACCTCCTGTTACATTCGTGGACCCGATAACGGGAATAACCAGACTACTGACGCAACCCAACGTTCTCCTAACTGAGAATGTGATTAACCAGCCTGTTTTCAGCACGCGCAAGGTGACCACGAACGTAAGCGTGTGGGATGGTCAAACCGTTGTGCTAGGCGGGCTGATGCGCGAAGACGTGCAAAAAACTGAAGATAAGGTGCCGATCATTGGAGACGTTCCATTGATAGGACGGCTTTTCCGCACGAATGTCGATCAACATATCAAACGCAACCTGGTCATCTTTGTCACCGCGCGATTGATCACGCCTGCCGGATTGCCCTTGCATCCGGAGGAGGAGGAAGAGGAAATGGTGCAACCGCCGGTTCTTCCTGAAGTTCCAGCGTACAAAAAATAAACCGCGGATGACGCGGATAGCACGGATTGGGGAGCGCCCAGCACTTTCAAACGACTCCGAGATTGACCGTAGACTTCGAATTTTCCGAATGTGCTGGGCTGGTTTCGGCGCCCCCGCCGAAACAATCTTCTTCTTCTAACTTATCCGCGTAAATTCACGTCATCCGTGGTATTTAGACAGAATGAACCGAATGCTCAGAATCGAGAAAAGGGGATTTCCGAGATAGAAGGTAAAGGCGCGATGGGTAGCGCCGAGCAAGACGGGAGCCGAGCGAGTTTCAATTAAATTTTGTTCCCATTCTGTTAATTCTGTCTGAGGTTCGGCATCCGTATCACCGCACCGCCTTGGGCGATTG
>QHNV01000239.1 GCA_003218535.1 Verrucomicrobiota bacterium | reverse complement strand
GACCTTAATCAGTTGGGGATTTCGTTTGGTCGAATACCACAAAAAGCCGGAATACCAGGCGACACTGCACGCGTCGCCAGAGTAAATTGGAACGATAGCGCGTTTGCTCGTTGCACCCTCACCCGGCGCTTCGCGCCCGCCTCTCCCTCAGGGAGAGGATCGAGGTAAGGGCAATGGTCGCATTAAACCTTCGCCTTGAAGTCGCGTTTGCCCTGAGCGCCTTCGCGTATTCGTCCTTGCTTTTTGTCATGTCAAGCCGAGGCGAGACATCTCTCGATTATTGCTGAGCTGTAGCCACGGCGCTGTGTCGCCGTGGGGGCGCCTCGACACAGCGAGGCGGCTACACTACAACGTTTCGTCTTTGAAATGACGTTTGCCCTTTAGCGCCTTGGCGTATTCGTCCTTGCTTAGAATGTTCTCATCGAGCTGCATGTCGGTGCGAAGAAAGTTTTGGAACCAGGTTTCGATTCGTTGCCGATCTCGCAGCACTTCCTCCGTGATGTAATTGGCGTCAATGTTGACGCAGATCGCGCCTACGACTCCGAATTCCTTTCGTTTGATGGGGATCGTCGTGCATTTGAATTTTCGCGCGCCGATGTTCAACTCGTAATTTAATTTGTCTTCGTTGAGGAGCTGTCGCCGTTTGAGATCAATCAGCAGATTCGTTGTGCCGTCGCGCAAATGCCGTCCAGTAACATTGTTTTCCAGCGTGATGAGCGAATGCGCGGGATCAGCCAGGTTGTGCAGCAAGATCTCGATTCCGGTATTCGGAAATGATTTGCCGATCAGGCGCACAATGTGCTCATAGTTTTCGAGAAATTCGTGAGTGTCGTCGGCGATCGTCTTGCCGTGATATTTCTCGAACAGTTGCGCGTAAACTTTTTGCTCCGCGGGTTCGAGTTGTGCGCGCACATTATTTTGTTCGCCAATGAAAATGAGCTGTCGCGCAGCCGTGTGATCTTCGTTTTTCAGGAAATAATGCATGCCCAGCCGGAAATCTTTCAGGCTGAATTCGCCAAAGTTTTCCCGACTGACCGTGAACGGATAAAAATCGTACTCTTCCAGATTTCTCCCAAACTTTCGTCGCTGTTCCTTGTACTTCCCCCAGAGAAAACCTGCCGCCAGAAAGAGCAACGATACAATGATCGATGCAACAACGTTGATGGTAAGTTCACTCTGCAACGCGCTGATCATGAGCGTGTCATAATTTCGCAAATCAAAGATTTCCAGTCAGGTTCGACAGAGTGATATTTTCCAACGCCACGTCCGCTGGCCGCGATAGAGCGTAGGCGACCGCGCTGGCGACATCTTTTGGCGAAATCATTTTGCGGCGCGGCCATTTGCCCTCGATGTGATCCCAGATGTTGGTGTCCGTGGCCGCAGGGTAAAGGTTGATGACTCGAATTTTGCGGTCGCGCAATTCTTCGCGGACGGATTGGGAGAATCCTTCTAGCGCAAACTTGCTCATGCAGTAGGCGCTCCAGTTGGCGAAGCCGGTCCTAGCCGCGATGGAAAGGATGTTCACGATGCTGGAGCCCGGCGGCATTTTGGGGACAAAGTGTTGCGTCAACATAAACGGCGCGGTGACGTTCACGCCGACGGTTTGCTCCCATTCAATCTGCGTGATTTCGCCAAACGGTTTAACAACTGCAACGCCAGCGTTATTGACGAGCAACTCAATTGGCTGGGCGCCGACCTCGGCGATCAGATCGGAGACGCCTGAAGACTCAGCTAGATCATGGATCAAAAGGATCACCTGCGCGCAATGTGGTTCGACGGCTTTGCGCGTATCGGCCAAGGCGACTGTATCTCGCCCATGCAAAAGCAGGGTTACGTCTGCCGCGGCAAGTTTCTCGGCGATCGCGCGGCCTATCCCGCGGCTCGCACCGGTGATGAGATAACGTTTCATCTGTCGGGTTCGCAGACGCTTAAACATTTAATGCTTCACGTTCAACGTCCAATTCACAGAAACCTGTAGCGGCAGGCGTATCGCCTGCGAAGTCATCGGCTTGCAGCAGGCATGGCTGCCAGAACAAGTCGAAGTTAGGTCCGCCGCAACGTAAACCGATTATTCGCTGTCTCCCACAAACGCAATCGAACGAGTCGTTGGCCTATGCGATAGTCGACCTTAGGCCAGAGGGCGCGGACGATATTTTCGCCGGTCGAAGGCACGTCTCGAAAATCCTCCGTTTCGAGGTCAAGATGTCGATCCTGCCAAGGCGCAAGGGAATCTTCGATTGCTTTCCGGAACGCAACAAAGTCGTAGAGCGTTCCGGTGCGCGCATTATATTCGCCTCCGATAGTTGCTTCCGTCACATACCGATGACCGTGACCCAGAGGATTATTACACTTGCCGTAGAGTTTTGCGTTTTCAGAGTCGGAGAGCGTGGCTGCATGTAAGCGGTGCGCCGCATTAAATGACATTTGCAACGCAAGGAAAATGGTTTCGTCGCACCGTGCTTCCGCGAAGAAATCGTCGCGCTCGTGCAAACGAACGCGGCACAGCGGCGTTGTGGCCTTTACGCGTTCGCAGATGTATCTCGCCAAGCTCTCAGTCGTAATGGGACAATCTTTTAGTCCCATGACCTCCTGGTTGAGGTATCGGTGATGGAGCTCGTCATGCAAAGCATGGAGGCAAGTATTGATCGCGTCGTACCGGACCAGTGGCTCTTTCACATCGAGTTGTTCTGCTCGAAAAGTGAGACGGGCACGATAATTGTGCCCATGCATTGAAGTTGCCCTGCCAAACAGGCTCGCATTTTCGTCTGGAGTCAGACGGGGTGACATCGTTTTGCGCGCCGCGGAAAACTCGAACCAATAATTGGCTTCGCAAGCACCGTCCGCATAGTAAGTCGCGCTGCGCTCCGGCGACTCGCTCAGGTGACAAGCGCACAGTCTTGCGTCGACATTA
>QHNV01000075.1 GCA_003218535.1 Verrucomicrobiota bacterium | reverse complement strand
GCACTTTGCTGGAATGAAGAGTCGGCCCGGCTTTCACGACAGCACAATGATGCCAATGTTCTTTCAATTGGCGAGCGGCTGATTCCAGAAGACTTGGCGCTCAGTATTGTCCGAATCTGGCTGGAAACCGGTTTCGACGGTGGTCGCCACGAAAGACGCATCGCAATGGTAAATGCGATGTAAGATATCAAATTCGAAATTTCGAATGTCGAAATCCGAAACAAAATTTGGAAAATCAATAACGCGAAATGGTAGAGACGGTAGGCACGTTTTGCCAGATGCGATTTTCCCTGATCCGCTTTGGAATTGGGATTTGTTTTGGTATTCGAATTTCGGATTTCGAATTTTTGTTATTTAGATCAACCGGTCTACGCAGACTGCGGCGAAAAACACCGCGCTGACAAGTGCGTTGCTCTGAAAAAACGCGCGATTGATTCCAGCTAAATCCAGCTTTGTCGCAGTCCTGTGTTCGTAAAAGAGTGCCGCTGCGACGATCAGCATTGCGCAGTAATAGACCGCGCCAAGTTTCGCTGCGAACCCAAACCCGATGAGCGCCAAGAACGTTAGGAGATGAAGCAACTGCGCCAGACGAAGGCTGCGCGCGATCCCAAATCTTACGACAAGCGAGCGGATCCCTTCGCGTCGATCAAAATCGTAATCTTGCGTAGCGTAAATCAGGTCGAATCCAGCGACCCAGCAAATTACACCGGCCCCAAGCACAATCGGCGCAAGATCGACACGTGCAGTCTGCGCGATCCATGCACCAACCGGAGCGACGGCCAGCGCCAGTCCGAGAAAAAAGTGCGTTGCGCTCGTGAACCGCTTGGTAACGGAGTAGAAAAAAATTGTCGCCAGAGCGACCGGCGCGAGCAAAAACGTCAGTTGATTAATTGCCGCGGCGGAACCAACGAACCCCGCAGAGCTCACAACCAGGAAGATTTGCGCGACGGATTTTGAGACGAGCATGTGACGAGATGCTGTCCGCGGGTTTCGCCTATCAAGTGACCAATCAACCAGCCGATTGAAAAGCATCGCCGCCGTGCGTGCGAAGACCATGCAAAGCATAACGAGCAAAAACGTGCGCACCGACGGAAGGCCATCCGCAGCAACAATCAGCGCACCAAGCGCAAATGGCAGCGCAAAAATTGTGTGTGAAAACCGAATTAGCTGGAGAAATCGAGAGACGCGTCCACCAAATCCGATGCTTTCAACTGTCGATCTTTCCAGTTCACAAGTTTGTTCGTGTCTATTCGTGTCCATTCGTGGTTAACTACTTGGAGCGTCCAGCAAAGCTTTCAAGCGTTCGCTCGCCCGCGATAAAATCGGCGTGCCATGCGCGAAGAGCATCCGCTCCGCTTTGTAATCCAAAAGTTTTCGCAACGACCGCCGCATTTCCTTTTCGTTTGAGCAATATTTCCCCGGCAGAAAAGTGAAACCGTAAGTTTCGAAATTAATCAGCGCGTCGCCGATGATGAGTGTCCCGCCGTCGGTCGCGTAGTGCAGAACAATCTCGCCAGGCGCCGCGCCTTCGATACCAATAACGTGGAGTCCATCACAAATTTCGTCGCCATTGGCAACTCTCATAAACTGTCGTGGCGCGTGACCTGGAAATGCGTCGCTATACGCCAACACCGGAACCGCGAATTGCTCCGCAAATCGAGCAGAAGCGCGATGATGATTGCAGTTAGTCACGATGATTCCCGCGACACGACCGGCAGCAACAAGTTTGTCCAATGCTTCGCTCCGCAAAGGAATCGGATCGATAAAATAGCTGCTATCGGGCGTGATGAGACAGGTCGAATAAAGCTCCGCTTTGACAGTGGAATCGTAGTCATGCCAAATCGCGATATTCGAAGCGATTCGGTCGAAATCTGACGCCGGCCGCATGCGCGAGACCATCGACGCTCAGCCTAGGCCGCTCAAGCCGACGTAAACGTATTGGTAAGGCGATTGACCCCAACCCGTCTAGGCGGTTCGGTGAACCGCTCTACCCTTGCAACCAGTGCGAGAAACGTTCGCAGCAAGATGAATGTCGCGCTTTACGATCCCGGATTTACGGGGAAATGCTTGTTCTTAAGATGTTCAGGGACGCGCTTGGTTTGTTCCATCTCGATCTTCTCCATCGCATCATTCAGCGCATCGTAAGCCTCGCGGTTTTTCGGCGCGCGACACATGTAGGCGATAGCATGCGCGAGCGGAATGCGCGCCTCGGGCATACCGACAAATTCCACCGCCTGTTGCGTCGCGATGGCCAGCGGCAGTGCATCAGGATCGGCGAGGCCGATGTCTTCGCTAGCAAAAATGACGATGCGTCGCGCGATGAAACGGAAATCTTCGCCGGCATGGAGCATTTTAGCGAGCCAGTACATCGCGCCTTTTTCATCGGACGCACGCATGCTTTTGATAAACGCGCTGATGGTATCGTAGTGCGCGTCGCCCTCGCGATCATAGACGACGGCCTTTTGTTGGATGCTTTCCTCGGCGACTGCGAGCGTGAAGTGGATTGCGCCGCGCGAGTCAGGCGGCGTTGTCAACACGCCAATTTCGAGCGCATTTAAGCATTTGCGAGCGTCGCCGTCGCTGAGCTTCGCGAGATGATGGCGGGCGTTCTTGTCGATCTTAACGTTGTAATCTCCAAGGCCTCGCTCTTTGTCGGCCAACGCGCGATCAACCAGTTGTTCGAGCTGCTCAACGCTGAGCGGCTCCAATCGAAAAACCTGCGAGCGCGAAACAAGGGCACTGGTTACATAAAAGAACGGGTTGTAAGTAGTCGCGCCGATGAGCCGGAGATTTCCAGTCTCGACGTCAGGCAAAAGAATGTCCTGTTGCGCTTTGTTGAAGTGGTGGATCTCATCGATGAACAGGATCGTCTTTTGGCCTGATGTGTGAAGACGATTTGTCGCCGCAGCGATAAGCCGACGCATTTCGGCCACGTTGCTTTCTACGCCGCTGATTCGAATGAATTTCGCCTGGGTCATTTCTGCAATGATGCGAGCGAGAGTTGTCTTTCCACTGCCGGCTGGTCCGTAGAAAATCACGGAAGGCAAACGATCCGCTTCAATGGCACGGCGCAAAAGTTTGCCAGACGCAAGAATGTGTTCCTGGCCGACCAATTCGTCGAGCGAGCGAGGTCGCATGCGCGTGGCAAGCGGTGGGGCGCTGTCGGCGGCTTCAACGGCTTCTTTTTCTTCGAACAGATCGTGCACGTGAGAAATTACGGCGCGCTCGTGATGCAGGCAATCGTGCCTGCGCGACGATCTTGAGCTTAACGAACGCGCTAGGTAAGCTCGATGGTGTACGAATGAAACGCATTCTGGTCCCGATTGATTTTTCGGATGTAACATCGCCGGTGATCGATTTGGCGCGACAGCTAGCCAGAGCTTTCGATGCTGATATCCATCTTGTTCATGTAGAGAACTCACTGCAGCAGCAACACCGGGCACACTGGGCTACGGCCTGGCGGGAATGCCTGAGCTTGCGCCGATGGCGGGTGTGCCTGTTACAGGCTTTGAACCGATGCAACCAATTCCAAAGAGTGAAGATGAGAAGTCCAGGCTAGCACGATGGCAAAAAGAAATCGCTCAGGATGGGATTACGATCACTCTGCATGAGCCGACCGGAGCGGTCGCCGAAGAGATTTTAAACCAGGCGGATGTAATCAGTGCGGATTTGATCGTTATGGGAACCCACGGCCACGGCGCGATGTATAATCTGCTGGTCGGAAGCGCGACCAAAGGCGGGCTTAAGCATAGCAGCCGCCCCGTTTTACTTGTTCCGGTTCCGCGAGCTTATGCCTGAAGCGCTTGGAGCGCGGAATAATAAAGCCGCTGGATGAGATTGTTGAGTGCACCGCGTCAGCCATTCGTCGGTTTGGCGGCGGCTGCTGTAATTGGAATTCTAGCAGCGGAATTTCTTCCACTCTCTGCGTTGGCCTTGTCTGCCACCGCGATTGTCGTTGCAGTGTGTGTGATCGTTTTGCTCTTTTGGCCGAGACTCGTCGCTACATATCTCGTCGTCTTGTCCAGTTTTTTTCTGCTGCACAATTTTCAGGCGAATAATGCTGAAGGACAACGGATCGCGGCTCAGCTTGGCCGCAGGCCGCGCATCCTTACAGCGACTGGCTACGTGATCAGCGAGCCGAAGATCGCGCCGAATGGATTCGCAACGTTTCTGCTAAAGCTCGAATCAATCGAGCTCGAAGGCAGAGAAGACCCGACAGACGCAGTCTGGCAAGTACGTTGGCGCGGTACGCCGGAATTTGGCGATGAATTGAAGCTTTCGGGAACCACGGAGCCAATCGCGCCTCCGCGAAATCCCGGCGAATTCGACATGCGCTCCTATCTGGCGCGTCGTGACATTCGCCGACTGCTGTTTGTTCGCTATCCTGAGGACGCGATACTCGTTCGACACGGCGGTGGGAATCCGGTCTTGTGGCTGGCACAAAAGTCCCGGGCCTGGATGCAGAACGCGCTTTGCCGCGACCTGGAAAACGCACCTGAGGTTCGAAGTTTTCTTAGCGGAATCGTGCTCGGGCTCAGACATCAAACGCCTGAAGACATTGAAGAGCCGTTTCAACAGACCGGCACTCTTCACTTGTTCGCTGTCGCCGGTCTGCATGTGGGAATCGTCGGCGCGCTCCTGTGGATGATGGCAACGACTGTCGCACGTCTATCACGCAAATGGGCCACAGCGACCATTATTCCCTTGCTCTTTTTTTATGCAGCGGTGACAGGGCTTCACGTCTCGAGCGTAAGAGCGGCGGTAATGTCGTCGATTTTGCTTGGCGGTTTCGTTATTGAACGAAAAGCCTTTCTTACGAACAGCCTCGCCGCAGCGGCCTTCTTTCTGCTTTGCTGGAACACAAACGAACTCTTTTCCGCCGGCTTTCAGCTCTCTTTCGCGGTGGTCGGCGCGATTGTGATGGTGGCGGATCCGCTCTCCCGCCTCTTACAGCGCTGGGGCGCGCCTGATCCTTTTTTGCCGCTAACGTTACTGCGTGGCCCGCGCCGATTGTTGCACTCTGGATTCGAATGGATTTGTCGTGGAGCATCAGTTTCGCTGGCAGCTTGGATCGGCTCGTTGCCATTCATCCTGTGGTATTTTCATCTTGTTACGCCAATTTCATTGTTCGCTAATCTGCTGGTTGTTCCGATCGCCTTCTTTATTCTCGCGATTGCACTGCTCTCGCTTATTTCAACGCCGCTACTGCCATGGCTCGCTGTCGTTTTCAATAATGCCAACTGGGGTCTGGCCAAGCTCGTTCTGGGGATCGTCCAGTTGTTTGCACAAATGCCCGGTGGACATTTTTATGTTCAGCAGCCGCATTGGCCGGAAAAGCTTACCGCCCAGATGACGGTGCTGGATCTCGGCGCAGGCGCGGCTATTCATATCCGAACGGGAAACACGAATTGGCTGTTTGATTGCGGAAGTGATCGCAGCTACGAACACGTGGTTCGGGAATATCTGCACTGGGCAGGCGTGAACCGGCTCGACGGTGTGCTGCTCAGTCACGGGGATGCGCTGCATATCGGCGGCGCAGCGAAATTGTTGCGCGATTTTCCTCACGTCCACTTGATCGATAATCCGGCGCCGGATCGCTCAGCTGTTCACCAGGCGCTGCAGCGTCTATTTAGAGAAAACAGAATTAAGTCAGACGGTTTGGCCGCGGGAGACCATTTCCGCTTGTCGAGCAAAGTCACGGCGCACATTCTATTTCCGCCGCGCCTGCTTTCCGCATCTATGGCAGATGATGAGACCTACGTAATCCACCTGCTCATCGCACCATCCATGTCGGCTTTGTTGATGTCGGACAGCGGTAAGAAAACTGAAGATGCACTGTTGGCCTCCGGCGCGGACCTGCACAGTGAGATCGTTATCAAAGGACAGCATCATTCTGGGCACTCCGGCTCCAGCCAGATCCTCGACGCCGTGCAGCCGCGAGTGGTCATCGCCACTTCGCGCGATTTTCCCGATTACGAACGAATCAGCGACGAGTGGGTGGCCGATTTGCAAAGGCGGGGCGTCAAACTTTTTCGCCAGGACGAGGCCGGCGCAGTAGAATTGAAGTTCTCGGGCACAGAATGGAGCGCGCGCGCTTATTTGACTGGCGAAACTTTTCGGAGCGTAACCCGATAGATTGGCGCGCCTTTTTCGCAGAACCTTCGTTCAAACTTAGTTGATGGAAGGATGACATCATCGACGGCGACAATTTCAAACTGTGGATGTGCCCGGCCAAGCCCCTCTATTTGCCGAAAGTAGTCAAGTTGATCGGTCGTCACGCGCAAGAACCCGCCTTCTTGCAGCGCGGCGGCGATGCAGTCCAAAAAATCACGTGTAAAAATCCGGCGCCGCTGATGCCGCCGCTTTGGCCAGGGATCAGGAAACAACAAGTAGAATGTCACTACCGAATTTCCCGGCAACAGATAACGCACGGCGTGGGAAATTTCTGCACGTAACACGCGCACGTTGTCGATAGTCTCGGATTTGCGGCGAGCTTTCTCTACACGCCGGCTCAAGCGCTCGATTCCGAGAAAATTTTTCTCCGTCAACTGTGGCGCCAGTTCGCAAAGAAACGATCCATCGCCGCAGCCTAGATCCACGTGCAGCGGTGCCTCGCGCCCGAAAAGTTTAGCAGGATCCAGAGGCGCGATGGGCAACTTGGAAATCAGTTCGATCACGAAGTAAAATTCTCGCCAGGCCGCGGCAATTCAACTCCTGGGGGCTGTCAAAAAGTGCCACTCGGCGAATTCGCAACGACAGACCGCGTTGTGCTGTCTAAGATCACGCCAGATGAAACCTATCTTGCTAGGCGCTGTACTGTTTTCAGTTACCAATCTTGCTTTGGCGCAAAAATTCTCGCCGACTCAAACGCGGACCGCAATTTTCGCGGGCGGCTGTTTCTGGTGTATCCAACCTGCCTTCGACAAAGCGAATGGCGTAATCAAAACAGTCGTGGGGTATTGCGGCGGAAGAGAACCCAGTCCCACTTACGAACTTCTGTCGTCCGAGAAAACTCGGTATCGAGAATCGATTGAAATCACATACGATCCAGCGAAGATTTCCTACGAGCAATTGCTCGATATCTATTGGCGGCAAATTGATCCGACCCAGGTGGACGGTCAGTTTACCGACATTGGGCCAAGTTACCGGGCCGCCATTTTCTATGGTAATAACGACGAGCGGAAAATTGCTGAGGCGTCAAGGGAGAAACTGGCGCGCTCTGGGAAATTCAACAAACCAATCGTCACCGAGATCCTACCCGCAACGAAATTTTACCCCGCAGAGGCCTATCACCAGAAATACTACCAGCAGAACCCGGAACAGTTTGAAGCGTTCGAGAGAGGATCGGGCCGGATTTCATTCGAAAACAAGACTTGGAGCGATAAGAATTAGAGCAGCGCCAACTGCGCCGTTTCAGCCCGGCACTAACGCGAACGTTTGGCACGTGATTTCGGCGACGGAGCTGGATTCATGATTGGGGTAGTCGTGCGACCGAGCAATTTGCCCGATCCGTCAAAGATCGAATAGCCGGTTTGTTTCCCGTTTTGGTCGTAAGAGTAAACGATCTTATGTAGAACAGTACCGTCTTCCGCGCTTTGGGTTTCTTCCTGCAGTCGGCCGGCGCTGTCGTAAAGGTACCGGCTCTTAAAACGAAGGCGACCATCGGGTCCAAAAACATTCCCGCTGGAAAAGCGCCCGGCCTCATCCAAGTCGTAATCGACTCGTTGCCGGAGCTTGCCATCCTCGCCCGTGGTGGTTGCAACCGCTTTGTGGCGCGCGTTATCAAATTTATAAACGGTACGGGAGCCGTCTGAATTCATCGACACCCTTACACGCACGGTGTCACTCGCGCTCGGCTCGGGCGACTGGGCCAGGCTTGATTGAACAAGACAAACGAACGTCGCGAAGGTGATCGTCGATTTTCGGAGGAGCGGCTGCATCTATATGCAGAAGAATGCTCAATGCTTAAAGCGCGACTTGCAATGTTCAATTAAATCGAAGGAGCACGCGCTCTTGGAAAAGTCGAAGCTCCAAACTGGGGCATAGGAGATCTGATCCAGTCACGGTGCAAAAAACGTCAAAATTTATATTGACAGTTCGCTGGGCAGGGTGGTTAAAGGTGGTGGCAAGTGGGGTAAAATGGATGACCCACCCGACGCATGGACACTGCTCCTCTATCTGAACGGTTCTATGCCGGTCAATTCCGGCATTCCATCGACGAGAAAAATCGCGTCACGATCCCATCGCGTTGGCGGCGAGACAAAACCGAAGAACTGATCCTTTTACCTGAAGCAAATGATCAATTCTTGCTCGTCATGTCGCCGGGGGAGTTTGCCCGTACGAGTTCGGCGGCTGAATCGAATGAAAACGTCACCGCGCGCGATCGCCGCGTTTTCCTGCGTCAATTGCACTCCCGCGCGCAGCATGCGTCGGTGGATCGACAGGGGCGTCTTGTTTTGCCCGAAGAACTTTGCCGCAAGATTGGTCTCAAAGGCGAGGTCACGCTAGTAGGCAACGGCGGCCGTTTTGAGATCTGGAATTTGCAACGCCGGAAACGGGCGCACGAGGAGGAAACGCCCACTTACCAGCATGTCGCTAACGTCGTTGGTTTGTAAGCAAATGATTGGAGTCAAAATGTTATGACCACATTGTTGTTAGAGCGACCTATTCCGTTTGCCGCTGGTCCACCTGACGTTGAAGAGGAGGCGGAAGAAATGGAAGATTTTGTCTATCATTACCCGGTGCTCGTGCACGAGGTAGTCGCCCTACTGGCGCCAGAGCCGGGTTTCCTGATCGTTGACGCGACGTGTGGGGGCGGCGGACACACCGAAGCACTTTTGGAGACCGGCGCGAACCTAATAGCACTCGATCAAGATCCCGATGCGATACGGCATGTGACTGAGCATCTGTCGCGTTTCGGGCGACGCATCGTTGTGCGCCAGGCAAATTTTCGGCACACGGACAAAGTTCTCGATGAGCTTGGAATTGATGCCATCAACGGCACGTTGCTCGATCTTGGCGTCTCGTCCAGACAACTTGAAAATGCGGAGCGCGGTTTCAGCGTGCTCCACAACGGTCCGCTTGATATGCGCATGGATCCACGAAACCGGCTCACTGCCGCAACGATTGTAAACGAATACAGCACAGAACAATTGACCCGATTATTCCGAGAACTCGGGGAAGAGCCGGCCGCTCGGCGCATCGCCAGTTTGATTGTAAAAATGCGCAAGACGGCTCCCTTTCATGAGACGCTCCCGCTGGCCCGTGCAATCGAAAAGGCCGTCGGACGTCATGGTCGCCTCCATCCCGCTACTCAGGTTTTTCAAGCCCTACGCATGGAGGTAAACGATGAGCTCGGCGCGCTGCAAGAGGGCCTCGGCGTCTTGACGGCGCGGCTCCAAACTGGGGGACGCATCGCTGTTATTTCTTTTCATTCGCTTGAAGACCGCATGGTGAAAGATTTCTTTCGCCATCACAGCCGAGAATGGCTCGACAAGCCGGAGTGGCCGGCGCCGCAGCGAAATCCCGACTACGACCTCAAACTGATTACCGCTAAACCGGTAGTGCCCACTCAGGAGGAGCAACGCGCCAATCCGCGCTCGCGCAGCGCGAAGCTACGCGTGGCGGAGAAAATCTAAATGACCCGTTCCCGTCGCAAAAACTGCAATGCCATCAATGCTGCCTCGTTCGCACGCTGGATCGTGATGACTGCGTTTCTGGCGCTGGCCGGATTGAGTTACGTTTATTTGACCCTGCAACTCTATCACTTGGGCGAGCGGAAAAAGGCGATCGAAAATGAGCTGGCCAGTCTGCGCACCCAAAACGACGTCACCAATGTGCAGATCGCGGCCCTGACATCACGCTCAGCGTTGCAGCGCAGGTTAAAGGAGGGCTACTTAAAAATGATTCCAATTTCCGAGAACAACATCGTTCGGCTTACATTCCCTCCACGCCCAGAACGCGAAAACGCAATCCGACCGGTGATCAACCAATCCGGCACACGATGAACCCGAATAGTCGAAGGCGCAGTGCGTTGGTTTGTACGGCATTCATTGTGCTCTTCAGCGTTTTCTCTTTTCGGTTGATTTACCTTCAGGTGATCAAGCACGACGAGTACGCTGAACTCGCCGCGGAAAAACACGGTTACAAGCAAA
The DNA here is from genome assembly GCA_003218535.1 of Verrucomicrobiota bacterium. GTDB lineage: Bacteria > Verrucomicrobiota > Verrucomicrobiia > Chthoniobacterales > UBA10450 > Udaeobacter. The sequence continues at coordinate 1,159 of QHNV01000075.1, read as the reverse complement.
TCATCTACGCGGAGCGCGGCACAATCTTTGACGTGAACAACGATGTTCTCGCACACAATGTACCTCTCGAAACAGTCGTGGCCGACGCCACTCGCCTTAACAACCCCCAGGCAGTGGTTAGTCTTCTCAGCGATGAACTGGACATCCCAACAGACGCGCTCGTGGAAAAACTAAGCTCTGAACGCCGCTACATCGTGATCAAGCGCGGGCTGTCCGAGTCGCTGGCCGGCACGCTGCGCGAAAAACTGCGCGCCAACAACCTGCGCGGAATTTATTTTCAGCACGACGCCAGCCGCATCTACCCGAATGGCTCCATGCTTTGCCATGTCATCGGATTCACGGATTTTGAGCATCACGGCATTCAGGGCGTAGAAGCGTCCATGGACGAGTATCTCCGTGGACAGGACGGCTATCGCTATGTCGAACGCGATCGTGCCGGACAAGAGATTGTACCGTACCGAGGCCAGGAGCGCGCGCCGCGCGACGGCTACCAGATCCATCTCTCTATCGATCTGGCTCTGCAGAACATTGTCGAAAATGAAATCGATGCGGCGATGAAGGAGTACTCTCCACAAAAAGCAACCATCATATTGATGCGGCCGCAGACCGGTGAAATTCTGGCCATGGCCAATCGGCCGAATTTCGATTTAAACCTTCGGTCTGAGGCAAAGCCGGAGGAAATGAAAAACCGGGCCATCATCGACATGATGGAGCCCGGTTCCACTTTCAAGATTGTTGCCGCGGCCACCGCCCTCAACGAGCATAAATTCGCCCCTGATTCCACCCTTTTTTGTGAAAACGGCCTTTGGAACTACGGCGGCGCAGACTTGCATGATCATCGCGCCTTTGGATACCTGAGCGTGCGCGACATTCTGATCAAATCGAGCAACATCGGGGCAGCCAAGCTTGCTCTCGGCGTTGGCGAAGAAAAGTTTTACGAATACATTCGCAGGTTTGGATTTGGTGAGCGCACTGGAATTGAGCTCCCGGGCGAGATCAATGGAGTGATTCGTCCTCCGCGGTTGTGGAGCAAAATTTCCATTACGCGAATTCCGATGGGGCATGAGATCGGAGTTACGCCGTTACAGATGACGGTCGCGATGGCGACAATTGCTAACCGGGGCAAATTGATTATGCCGCGTATCGTGAAATCCGTCAC
>QHNV01000236.1 GCA_003218535.1 Verrucomicrobiota bacterium | reverse complement strand
TCCAGAGACCGGCAGCCTTTACGCGCTCCCTCTCGCGCCCCGTATAACAGTAGTGTCCGAGCCAATGTGGCGAAGGCGGGTCAAGCGGAGGCCTTCTGAAATTACTCAGCAGGGCAATCGAATTTCTCTCGATCCGTCCTCGCATGCTGTTCGGCCCGGCCTCATCGTCAACGGCGAGCCACAAAAAGGGAAGCTCTCCCATGACGCGAGTGACTTCGCACTCCAAGGCGTGTTCGCAGTCCTTAACCTCGCTAGGGGCCGCCTCTTTGTCGCCCCATGTCGGATAGTCATAACCGTTCCGGCACGCGAGGGCAGCGCCGATAAGGAGCCTGAAAACCGAACCTCGATGATTGCCGCCGCCCGTGCTCGGCCGTCCCTTGTGCTGCGACAGACGTGTCCAGAGTTTCGTCTGCGATCCTGATTTCAAAGCGTGAGTCCCGACCCTCACGATTCTCGGACCCTCACCTGTGTCCGACCGGTTTTCATCCGGTTCCCGGAAGAAATAAACACCGCGCTCCGGCCAGTCCATGCGGCCACGACAATCCGCTAGAGTTCGGGCGCCGCCAATGTTTCTTTCAAGCCTGTCCAGGATCAAATAGAACCGGACCAGGTCTTCAAGGCGTTCATTGCTCATGTTTCACACTGCTGAGTGTTCCGAAGCGGTAATATCCGCATTTCCTTCTTTTAGAGAACAGCTGTGCTGCCACCAGAACTCGAGCGATCGATTGGCACGAATCTGAAGGTGAATTCCGGCCGCCACACGACCGCGCACCAGCTTTTCCTGCTCCATAAGTTCCATGAGCGCGGGAAGGTGATCAGCCAGTCATGGTTTGCGAAGAATACCACCCATGAAGGGGGAATGCCCCCTTATAAAACATCTGGCTTTTCATCAACTTCGATCCGAAAGTCGGGCCCGAGCTCGTTGCCGAGTTCGTGGATCTACTGCAGGGAAATGGCAGATGTGGAATAGACACGCATTTTGTACCTCTAACGCATACTGCTTTTTAAACTGCTGTCGCGTCAGGCTTGCGCCGGCCCCGCGCGCAGTCTGTCTGCCACTGCGCGCTCGCGCTGATGGCCGTCGTTCGCCAACACGCGCTCATCGTCTGTGAGGGCCGCGAGAAATCCGAATCACCTGACGCAGTCGGGCGGTGATTCTGTCACGGTCAACAACGATGGTACGGCGCAGAAGCTGGCCGAGATCTTCCCAGTCGAAATCCCTGCCGTCCTCGAATTTCCTCATCAGCCGCGCGGGATCGAAGGTGTCTCGCGCCTGCCAGAGCTTCAGCACCACAAGGCGGCGGATGAGAGCATGGTCGAGCGGCCGTGTAGCGAATATGCCGAGATCGTAGATGTCGCGTGCCTTGTTCCGCTGATAGCAGGCGCGGATTTTTTCGGCAAGGATTTCAGCGAGCGCCAGGCATGTCAGATCCGCCGGCGCAAAAGGCAAGAATCTAAAATAGCTCTGATAAATCTGGGCCCGGCGCTCTGTCGGCAGCGTCGGCGTCTCGCGCCGGCTGATTTGAAGCCTGATTTCGCTTTCACCCTCGTTCCAGTCGTGCGAATACATTGGATTGACACCCCAGGACAGACCGTCCTGCGTCTCGTAATAACCCGCATCAGGCATCGCAAACTGAATCCCGTGAAACGGCTGTTCGAAGGCCTCCATCATGGCGAGGATGACGTCTTCATGACCGTGCTCTTGGACGCCGGTGAAGTCCAGATCGGTAGAGAACCGTCCTAGGTTTCCAAGAAACATTTTCCGAAGACACGTGCCACCCTTGAAGGCCAGCCTGTCCAGGATGCCGTGCTCGGACAGAAGCTGAAGCAGGAATGTCAACACCACTTCCTTCTCCGCGATCATGATGTCGCGAAGGCCGGATTCAATGGAGTAACGCTGCACCTGTGCCTGTCTCAGCATTGCTAAATTAGCTGCCCTTCTTGACCGATTTCCGCCGGCCCAGCCCGGCGCTGCCGGACAGCTCCTCGCGCGACACGTTGACGAATAGATGCCACGTCTTGTCATAGCCGATCGCGCTCTGAACCGCGCGCGCGCGCGCGGGATCGGGTCCCAGCCATGTCTTGCGGCTTAGCGCAGCCAGCTGCAGCAGGCGGTCGCGGATGGCGGGCGGAATATCAGCCTTTACGTGATCTACCAGCCAACCAAAGCGTCGTGCGAGGGCGCCGGAGTCGATCCGTTCCAGATACCCAACAGCTTTTGTCCAGTCAAAGCGGCGGCTGGCCGCTGCCAGGATCGTGGCAGCCTCGCCCACGCCGCCGGACAGCTTCGGCCGGTCGATACAGTCGATGACTGTCTTTTCACGGTCGGAAATCATGACTTTGTACCCAAGCACATCGACCGGCTCGAACCCGAAAAACTTGTTAGCGGATGGAGTGACGATCCTGACATGCGACTCCCCGAGTTCGCGTGGCCGCAGCCGAGCCGGCGTGACCACGAAGATCACATTGCGGTGCTGCGTCGTCAGTCCGTAGTGGGAGGCGGCGGTGCTGAAACCGATGTAGTAGGGGTCAGCAATCCGACTGGCGAGCGCCAAAAGGTTGCTGTCGCCAAAGGCGTCCGGCCCCTGCTCCGGCGGTACAAGAAGATACTCTCCCCAGGTTGCCCGTTCGAGCCACCCTTTGCGGCGCAGGGACTCGATCACATGATCGGCAGCCTTGACGCTACCGCCAAGCAGGTTGACGATCTCGGCGCGTGTCGTCTCCCGTCGGCGCTGTTCGGTGAGCGCCAGCACGACCTTGCTTTCCTGGGCCGATAGAGATCGGGTTAGAAGCTTCATGTTATTCCTTGTGACGAACCCCCCCGAAAAAGGGGGTTTTGATGAAAAGCATAGCGAGTGGACCCGTCCTCCAACAGTCAACCATATATTGTAAACAAAACCCCCTGTCCAAGGGGGTTTTGTTACACTATATTGCAGCCAACCAAACGGTCGTTTATTTTCGTTATGAAGAACCCCGCGTGCCGACAAGGCCCGGCTTTTCCGGTTGGCAGTGTCGCGGACCGAACGTCCCTCAGGCGAGGTGGCCTGAGACAGGCTGTGATGGTCGATCCGTGGTGATCCGGAGGATCGGCTCAATTGTCCTGCTGGTCGTCATCATAATGCTGATGATGCTGATTGTGATC
>QHNV01000235.1 GCA_003218535.1 Verrucomicrobiota bacterium | reverse complement strand
ACGTATCCACCTGATCCGGTCATCTTTTCTCCGGTCGGTTCGTTGTCGCCCTCATGCTGCCAGCGCGATGCATCTCCGGCTTCCTGCACGTTCAAACCAAAATCGATCTGGTTTGTAAGCACTTGTACATGACCCTGCGGCTGCATGCCGCCGCCCATCACACCAAATGCTTCCCACGGCTTACCATCTTTCATGACGAACCCAGGTATAATGGTGTGAAACGGGCGTTTTCCCGGCGCGTAAACGTTGGCGAGCTGCGGGTCCATCGAAAAAAGTTCACCACGATCCTGAAACATGAACCCGAGTCCGGGCACTACGATCCCGCTGCCCATCCCGCGATAATTGCTTTGAATCAGCGAGACCATGTTACCTTCGTCGTCCGCCGTACATAGATAAATCGTATCGCCGCGATCGAGTGCCGGATTTCCTGGATCGACTTTTTTCGCCGCGTGACTCGGATCGATAAACTTACGACGCTCGGCCGCATATTCTTTAGAGATTAGCCTGCCTAACGGAATGTTCGTGAACGCGGGATCAGCGTAAAACTTCGCTCGATCGGCCCACGCGATTTTCTTCGCTTCGACCATCGTATGCAACGCGTCCGGCGAATTGCGTCCCATCGCGCGCAGGTCGAATCCTTCCAGAATATTCAACATCTGCAGTGTGGCGATGCCCTGCCCGTTCGGCGGCAATTCGAACACATCGTAGCCGCGATAGCTCGTGGAGACCGGTTCAACCCATGTCGAGGTGTGTTTCTCGAAATCGATTTTGCGCAGAAAGCCGCCGTTGCCTCGCATGAAAGCGTCGATCTTGTCCGCGATTTCGCCTTTGTAAAAAGCGTCGCGACCTTTTTCACCTATCAGCCTCAAAGTTTTCGCGAGGTCTGGATTTTTGAAAATATCGCCCTTCACAGGGGTGCGGCCCTTGCCGTCGAGCGTGTAAGTTTCAAAGAATGCACCGGGTAAATCCTTGTAGAGACGTGGACCGAAAGCCCAATAATAGGCAATTAGGTCCGTGACCGGAAAGCCTTCCTCCGCATAACGAATCGCGGGCGCCAGATCGTCCGCGAACTTAAGTTTGCCAAATTTTTTATGGAGCTGCCCCCACGCGTCCACAGTTCCAGGAACGCTGATCGGCAACATGCCGATCGGTGGAATTGTGTCACGATGCAGTTTTGCCAGTTCGCCCTTCATCTGATCGTAACTCAAACCGAGCGGTGAACGCCCGCTCCCGTTGATTCCGTAAAGTTTGTTTTCCTTCGCCCTGTAAACGATTGCGAAAAGATCGCCGCCGATTCCGTTCGAGACGGGCTCCATTAAACCGAGCGTCGCGTTCGCGGCGATAGCTGCATCCACAGCGCTGCCGCCGCGCTTCAGAATATCGAGCCCAACTTGCGTGGCCGCCGGCACGCTGGTGCAGACCATGCTATGCCGCGCCAGCACTGCCGATCGCGTCGCAAAATTCTTTCCCGTGATCCGATCGATTTGCGCATTTAGAGGAAACGAGACGATTGCAATCAGCTCCGACAGGAAGAACACGAAAATCTTTTTCCTCATCAACCGAACCTAGATTGAGGCGAGCAGAATGAAAATGCCGTTGTAAACTTTCCGCGGCGCCATGTGTCACAGATCGCGTTGTATCACCACGGCGCTGGGCAGAGGCCGATGTCGCGGGCTAAGTAAGACCGCGCTTGAATTTTTATCCCGCCGTTATATCTGACTGCTCACTGCCGAATGAAAATGTCTTCCAATGACCAAAAAGCGATTGGTTTGATCTTGGTCTGCGTGGGCTTTCTGTTTTTTCTGATCGGCCTTGCTGCTCGGCTGAAAGAGAATTTTCATTCCCGCGCCGAAATCTCAACCGCGGGCTTCACCGCCGCGGCGATTCTGGCGGGATTAGGCGTAATCGTCTTCCTATTCTCCTGGCGAAAGAAACGGGGCTAAGCGCAGTATACGCTTTCTCGGACGCGTAGAATTTCCGGGCGCACGCACAGGTCAGTTCTGCACAGGGAGCTGTGTGAGATCCAGTGAAGAACCCTGCCGATCTTTACATCATCTTGGCAGCTGCGAAGCCGGCGCTGGTGCGCTCGGGCCTTTTGGAAATGGAACTTCAGGGCGATAGTTCGTATTCTGGAAAGCCGCGATCATCCATTTTTCGCCCACTTTCTGTAACACTATCGTTTGTATGCCTTCACGAGGTTCTGGAATTGTCGGCGGCGTCTTCGCGCCGGTCATTGTCCAGCGCGTATGTGCCACGGCAACTTCCGGCATCAGAAAGCGGGTGTCCACCTGAGTGATAGTGAGCGTGCTTTCCCGAAAAACGAACGCAAACGCATCGGTGAGTTTGTTCTCAATTTCCTTACGACCCTTCCACCACCAGCCGACCACGTTAACGACATCGCCCTCTTCGGCGAACAACGCCGCGTAGGCTTTGGCATCATGTTGGTTCCACGCCTGTTGTTGTCGCGTCTGCACGACATCGCGAATTGCAGCCTCATCAGCTTGCCGGTCAGGAGTCGCACCAGCAGGAGGAATAGAAACCATCATTAGGATTGCAAAAGATCCAATTCCAAAACTCAACTCTTTCATGCCGCACACTAAAACAGCTTGAAACTGGTGAATCAACGCAGGCAAAAGACACTACACCTCGGCATGAGATCACTTTCCGCCTGTCGCAAGCCCACAAAAAATGCGGCGGCGCTCCGTCTTGGACCGCCGCCGCCTTCCCTATCGCTGCGAATAATTGAAGTTATTCCTGCATCGCGTCGTGAAGCTCTTTGTGGGCGTTCATCATGTCCTGATGCGCCTTCTGAATGTCATCGAGCTTCTTTTGCTGTTCCGCTGTGAGTAGCGGACGGATCTGTGACAGCGTGCTGTCCATGACCGTCTTCATTTTCTGCATCGCCTCCTGATGAATGGCGGCGATCTGTGGTTTGGCCGTGTCGAGGATCGGCTGGACCTTGGTCT
>QHNV01000074.1 GCA_003218535.1 Verrucomicrobiota bacterium | reverse complement strand
AGTCTCTGTGCCACTGGTGTTCGCTGTGTTGCTTCACGATGTTGCCAAGCCCGTGACCGCCACTGTCGATAAAACGGGCCGGATTCGTTTCAACGAACACGACCGGATTGGCGCAGAGATGAGTGAGGCCATCATGCGGCGTTTGCGATTTTCGGGCGCTGAGATCGAGGCAACGGTCGAAATGGTGCGGCAACACATGGTCTTCAAGGATGTGCCCAAGATGCGGGTCGCGAAATTGAAACGTTTCATGGCGCGACCAACCTTCAATGACGAGCTGGAGCTACACCGGGTCGACTGCGAAAGCAGCCATCGCATGCTTGACAATTACAAATTTCTCCTGCGCAAGCGCGAAGAATTCGCGAACGAACCGATCATTCCCCCACCGCTTGTGCGCGGGGACGATTTGATCGCACCTGACCTAAAGCCGGGTCCAAAGTTTGGCGAAATCCTCGAGGCGGTGGAAACGCGCCAGCTCGAAGGAAAATTGCACACACGCGAGGAGGCGCTCGAGTGGGTTAAGCGGGAATATTCGTTAGGCAGAAACGAGTGAGACCATGCCGAACGCCGACCACCCAACTCCGAAAGGATTCGCGAGCCAAGCATCGCAGATCGAATGAGAATCTTAATGGCTAGCGCGGAGGGTCCGCCGCTGCAACGCGCGGGGGCGCTGATCGATGTAATGGATGCGTTGCCGCGCGAAATGCGCTCCCGCGGACACGACGTGAGCGTGGCGTTGCCGCTTTATCGCGAAATTCGGACGAATACCGCATTCGAAGAAAAAGAAACCGGTATAACTGTGGATATCGCCGTAGGCGACAAAAGCTACGTTGCCGAATATCTCGAGGGACGAAGCGCAAACGGCGTGCAGTTGTTTCTCCTTCGTTGCGACGAGTTCTTTGATCGCCCGGGAATCTATGGCGAGCGCGGCCAACAGTACGAAGACAACGCGGCGCGCTTTATTTTTTTCTGCAAGGCGGTGCTGGAATTAGCGCGCCGTTTGACGCCGCAAGTGCAAATTCTGCATGTGCACGATTGGGCGGCGGCGCTGGTGCCGGTCTTTGTGCGGGCTCACGGCCTGCCGTTCAAAACCGTGCTGACGATTCACCGCCTGGGTGAACAGGGCAGTTTTTGGGGGCTGGACTTTCGACTAACGAACTTGCCGGAACGATTTTTCACCCTCCACGGCGTCGAATTTTTTGGACGGCTGAATTTTCTCAAAGGCGGGATTCTCTACGCCGACAAAATCACAACCGTGAGCGAACATTACCGGCGTGCGATACTCACGCCGGCTGGTGGCCATGGTCTCGATGGTGTGTTGCGGGAAAACGCACACCGCGTTACCGCGATTTTGCACGGCGCGGATTATGCGCGCTGGAATCCGATATCTGATCGTCTGCTTCCGGCAAACTACGACATGAGAAAGCTGCAAGGAAAACAGATTTGCCGGGACGCGTTGCTGGAGGAAATGAAGCTCGCCTCTTCGCCGCGCGGTCCAGTCTGGGGCATGGTGACCCGGGTCGTCGAGGAAAAAGGCTTCGAGATTCTGGTGCCGCTGCTCGATCGCCTTCTCTGGGATAATGTTCGCCTCCTCATTCTCGGTGAAGGCGATCCGGCTTACGAAACCGCGCTGGCCGTCACGGCGCGAAAATTCCCGAGTAAGTTCGCTTATCAAAAGGATTACGACGAAAAACTGGCACACCTGATCGAAGCAGGAATGGATATCAGCCTGATCCCGTCGCGCTTCGAACCCTCCGGCTTGAACGCGATGTACAATCTGAAATATGGGGCCCTGCCGGTTGCACTCGCCACCGGCGGCATTCAGCAGATCATTGAAGATTACGATCCGGTCACCGATGAGGGTTACGGATTTCTTTGTTATGATTATTCAACGGAAGCGTTCTGGGATGCGATCAAACGTGCCTGTGGATTGTTCAACGATCGGAAGCTGTGGACGAAATTAATGAAACGAGCGATGGCGCGCGATTTTTCATGGGACGCATCGGCACAGCGCTATGAGGAGCTTTATGGCGAACTCGTCCACCCAAAGGACGTAGCCGCATAGGATCTCGCCATCCCTCGAATAAAAGGCGACTCGCGTCGTCCAAACTCCTGCCGCCGAAACCGACGGAGGGCGGGCAAATGACTTCAGGAAAGGCCATACCCAGCAGTTCTTGCAATCTCGAGAGCTTTCTAGTCTCCTCGGAACTTCCTGCTCATGACACCATGACCCGCGCTCGGTCGTTCTTCAGGCCTTTGGCATTCGGATTGGTTCTGACTGCCGCGCAACTTGGGATAGCGATCGGCCTGCTGGCACCAGAAGGCCCGCTTTCGGACCGCTACTCGACGCTGATCCAGCATGACAGCTATTGGTTTATGAACATCGTGGAGCGCGGATATCAGACTATCGTGCCGCCTATCGATCACAAGGTGATGGAAGTGTCGAATGTCGCGTTCTTCCCCGCTTATCCGGCAATTGCGGCCCTGCTTCGATACGGATTGAACATCGATACCGGCAACGCGCTGCTCATCACGGCTCAGCTCGCCGCTTGGGGTTTCTGGAGTTATTTCTTTCTCTTCTGTGACCGCTGGAAGATTTCGCCGACCCTTCAGGGTTGCGGCACATTGCTGATCTTCGCGCATCCGGCGGCATTCTTTTTGGTTGCGGCCTATTCGGAGTCGCTTTTTCTGATGGGGCTGCTCGGTTTTATCTATTGGAGCACGGCGGATGGTCGCGCCGCAAAAGTCTGGGCTGCATTACACGGCATCGTTATGTCCGCCACGCGAATTGTGGGGATCGTTTGCGCGGGATTCCCGGTGATTCGCTCGATTGTTCGAAATGGCTGGGGGGGCTTGCGCGAAGTACGAAACTGGCCTCGGCGATACGGGACTGCCATTGGGTTGATGGCTCTTGCCTTGTTCGGCGCGCTCGCATTCTTCATCTACTGCCAACTGCGCTGGGGTAATTGGGATATTTATATGCTCACCCAAGCGGCTGGCTGGGGCATCAGTCCCGATTATGTAGCGGTGTTTAAACCATCGAGTTATCGCTGGCTTATTCCAGCACTGAATAATCCCATTGAGGCGAGCCAAATGGCGATGACGCTAGGCGCACTGTTCTTGCTCGGTGCCGCTCTTTGCGAACTGCTTCCGCCGATTCAACGGCGGATCGATTTATCAACGCGCGTCGGCATCTATTTCTGCGCCGCCGCGATCTATTACCTCTCAGTCAGCGGCGTGGCGTGCGTGGATATGGAGAGTATGCTCCGCTACGAATTTTCCGTCCATGCGCTGATCGTGCTGGCGCTTTTGAATTTTCTGCGTCAATTTCGCACGCCGCCGATATGGGTGCGGGCATTTGGGACAGCGGTAGTAGCGTTGGTCAGCGCTGCGGGTTTGAGCGTACAGGGCTGGTACGTCTGGAATTTCACGCGGGGAAATTGGGTCGCGTAGAGAAAAATGAAACCAAAAGTCGCCATTATCGGTGCCGGACCAGCGGGTTTAACCGCGGGCTACCTCCTTTCGAAGGAGGAAGTCGATGTCGTTATTTTGGAAGCCGATTCTGTTTATGTCGGCGGCATTTCCCGCACCGTCACCTACAAGGGTTTTCATTTCGACATCGGCGGGCACCGTTTCTTCTCCAAGTCCAAAGCGGTCGAAGATCTGTGGACCGAGATTTTGCCTAACGACATGCTCGTTCGGCCACGTTCGTCGCGCATTTTTTACGGCAGCAAATTTTACTCTTATCCACTAAAGCCCCTTGAAGCGCTACTGAATCTCGGCGTCGTCAAATCGGCGCTCTGCATTCTTTCCTGGCTGAAAGCGCGACTCTTCCCGGTGCGGAACCCGCGCAATTTCGAAGAGTGGGTTAGTAATCAATTCGGCAAACGCCTCTTCAACACATTCTTCAAGAGCTACACCGAAAAAGTCTGGGGTATGAGCTGCAAGGAAATCTCCGCCGACTGGGCGGCGCAACGGATCAGGGGACTTTCGCTCGGGAGCGCGATCAAGAACGCTCTGATTCCGCAGCGTTACAACGGCGACCGTAGCAAAGTTATTAAGACGTTGATCAATTCGTTTCGTTATCCCCGGCGCGGCCCGGGCATGATGTGGGAAGCCTGCGCGGAAAAAATGAAGGCGCTGGGCGGCAAACTGGAGATGGGCTGCAGAGTAACTCGCTGTTCTCACAATGAAACGTCCGACAGTTGGACGATTGAATACAAGAATCAGCTCGGCCACGCACAAACAATCGAAGCCGAACACGTAATTTCATCGGCGCCGATGCGGGAACTGGTTTGTGGTTTGTCGCCTACGGTGAATGAGCGAACGCAACGCGCGGCCGAAAGCCTCAAATATCGCGACTTTATCACGGTGATGTTGATCCTGAAAGATCGCCACATGTTTGATGACAACTGGATCTACATTCACGACCCAAGCGTAAAGGTCGGCCGCGTCCAAAACTTCCGTTCCTGGTCGCCGGAGATGGTGCCCGATCCGGACAAGGTCTGTTACGGTCTCGAATATTTCTGTTTCGAACACGACGGTCTTTGGGATTCGAGCGACAGCGAGTTGATCGACCTCGCAAGGCGCGAACTGATTCAGATCGGTCTCGCCCAAAAAGGCGATTTCATCGATGGTTGCGTCGTGCGTCAGAAAAAAGCGTATCCGGTTTACGATGACGATTACGCGCAGCACGTTGCTATCATTCGACAGGAACTGGAGACCCGTTATCCGAACCTGCACTTGGTCGGCCGCAACGGCATGCACAAATACAACAATCAGGACCACGCCATGATGACGGCGATGTTGTGCGTGGAAAATATTCTTGCCGACGCCAAGCTTTACGATCTCTGGCAGGTCAACAGCGATGCCGAATACCACGAACAAGGCCCCGCGGTCGCCGAGGAAACAAACGGCTCCGCACTACGTCTCGTTCCGACCCGCGTCGTCGCCGCGCCCGAACTCGCGCCAGAAGGGTAGCGCGTCCCAAAGACGAATTACAATTTCTGGGGAGCACAGGCTGCCAGCCTGTTGTCGTCGGCAGCTTGCCGAGGACGCTTTGAGCCTTTGCAACAACGCGTGGGATCGAACGCGTGAAGAGTTTCTCGGCAGGCTGCCAAAAAGGACAAGCTGGCAGCCTGTGCTCAGAGTCGTCCCGTGTGTTGCAAGTCCGGATTTATGATTCCAAGCGAAGTCGAGGAATCTCTAACTATCTTTCTCGAATTCTCCAACCGGCGGGCAGGAACAGAAGAGGTTGCGGTCGCCGTAAACATTGTCGATGCGAGCGACCGCAGGCCAGAATTTGTGTTCGCGCGCCCAGGGCGCAGGGAAAACTGCTTGTTCGCGCGAATAGGGGCGGTCCCATTTGTCGGACGCGATTTGTCGCGCGGTGTGCGGCGCGTTTTTGAGCAAGTTATTTTGGCGATCTTGCTTTCCTTCGGCGATCGCTTCCATCTCTGCGTGGATGGAGATCATTGCCTCGCAGAAACGATCGAGTTCGTGTTTGGGTTCGCTCTCCGTCGGCTCGATCATCATTGTGCCAGCGACTGGAAATGAAATGGTCGGCGCGTGAAAGCCGTAATCCATCAAACGCTTGGCCACGTCTTCCACTTCGATACCCGCACTTTTCCACTGTCGAAGATCGACAATGCACTCATGCGCGACGAGGCCATGTTTGCCTTTGAAAAGCACTGGGAAATGCGGGTCGAGTCGCTTCGCGATGTAATTTGCGTTTAGAATTGCCACTTCGCTCGCGCGTTTTAATCCCTCGGCGCCCATCATACGGATGTACATCCACGTGATTGTCAAAATGCTGGCGCTGCCCCACGGCGCCGCGGAAACATTGCCGCCTTTGCCAGCGCCGTGGCGATACTCAGAACCGACTCCTCCGTTAAGCGGGCGTTTCCCTCGTTCGCCTTCGCCAAACAGAATTTTGCCTGTTGTAGGATCAAGAATGAATTCGCGCGGAAGATAAGGCGCCAGATGTTTTGCCACGCCGATCGGGCCAACGCCCGGCCCACCGCCGCCGTGCGGGATGCAAAATGTTTTATGCAGATTCAAATGACAAACATCCGCGCCGTAATCTCCGGGCCGGCAAAGACCGCATTGCGCGTTCATGTTCGCGCCGTCCATGTAAACCTGGCCGCCGTGCGCGTGTACGATGTCGCAGATCTCGCGGATTGTTGGTTCGAACACGCCGTGCGTGGACGGATACGTCACCATGAGTGCGGCAAGATCGCGCGCGTGCTCGTTCGCTTTCGCGCGCAGATCGGCAATATCGATATCTCCATCTTTCAGACAGGCAACCGAGACAACTTTGAATCCAGCCATCACTGCGCTGGCTGGATTCGTGCCGTGCGCCGAGGCAGGAATGAGACAAATGTTGCGATGCGCTTCCCCGCGCGATGCGTGATACTTGTGAATGGCGAGCAGACCTGCGAATTCACCTTGCGATCCGGCGTTGGGTTGCAGGGATACGGCCGCGAAACCGGTGATTTCGGCAAGCCATTCTTCCAGCTGTTGAAAAATTTCTATGTAGCCTGCTGCCTGTTCGACGGGCGCGAACGGATGCATCTTGGAAATTTCAGGCCATGAAAGCGGAAACATTTCTGCGGTTGCGTTGAGTTTCATCGTGCACGAACCGAGCGGGATCATCGATGTCGTCAGCGACAGATCGCGCGATTCGAGCTTCTTGAGATAACGCAGCATTTCTGTCTCGGTGTCGTGCGTGTTGAAGATGGGATGCGTGAGGAAGTCCGAAGTGCGGATTGCGAATTGCGGGGCCCGCAGCGGCGGCTTGCCAAGATCGTCGTCTGCGAAATCGCGTACCAGCGTGCCGCGAAAGATCGACATGAGCAGTTCGATGTCTCGCGGCGTTGTCGTTTCGTCGAATGAAATGCCGACTGCCCGTGGGCCAAGTGGACGCAAATTGCATCCCGCTTTCTCTGCATGCTCCAAAGTGACTTCGCTCGATTCAACCTCTATGCGGACCATGTCGAAGAAATTTTCGTGAGTAATTTTGCAGCCTAGCGCGCGCAGACCGTCTGCGAGTTGGCTCGTCAGGCGATGAACGCGCTCGGCGATCGCACGCAGTCCTTTGGGGCCGTGATAAACGGCGTACATCGACGCGATGACGGCGAGAAGAACCTCGGCGGTGCAGATGTTGCTGGTGGCCTTGTCGCGTCGAATGTGTTGCTCGCGCGTTTGCAATGCGAGTCGATAAGCTGGCCGCCCTTCGGCATCGTGTGAAACGCCCACGAGCCGGCCGGGCATGTGACGTTTGAATTGGTCGCGGGTGGCGAAGTATGCCGCATGCGGCCCACCAAATCCCAAGGGGACGCCAAAGCGCTGCGTGTTCCCAATGGCAACATCAGCGCCGAATTCGCCCGGCGGCTTCGCCAGCGTCAGCGCGAGAATATCCGCCGCGACGACAACCAGCGCGCCCGCGTCGTGCCCCTGCCTGACGAAATCGGTGTAGTCATAAATTGCGCCATCGGTGGCGGGATATTGGATGAGTGCGCCAAAAGCCGTGTCGTCGAATTTGAAGCGCGAATAATCACCGATCTTAATCTCAATCCCGAGCGGTTTCGCTCGTGTTTGGATGACGGCGATCGTTTGCGGGTGGCAATTATCGGCGACGAAAAAAGTTTTTCGATTGGGAACAACTGTGTGACAAAGCGACATCGCTTCGGCGGCGGCAGTGGCTTCGTCCAGCAGTGACGCGTTCGCGATGTCGAGCGCGGTGAGGTCCATGATCATCTGTTGAAAATTAAGCAACGCCTCCAGCCGGCCTTGCGCGATTTCCGCTTGGTAAGGGGTGTAAGCGGTGTACCAGCCGGGATTTTCCAGAATGTTTCGCTGGATAACAGGCGGCGTAATGCAGTCGTAGTAGCCGGCGCCGATGAATGAGCGGGCGACCTTGTTTTTCATAGAGATCGCGCGCAGC
Organism: Verrucomicrobiota bacterium; assembly: GCA_003218535.1. Classification (GTDB taxonomy): domain Bacteria; phylum Verrucomicrobiota; class Verrucomicrobiia; order Chthoniobacterales; family UBA10450; genus Udaeobacter. Next base: position 4,994 of record QHNV01000074.1, on the reverse strand, counting down.
TCAGCGAGCGCTTCGGTTTCCGATTTCGCTTTCGGCAGATTCAGTTGACGATCTAACCGGATATTTTTCGGAACGGCAGCGTCGATCAAGGCGTCGAGATTTTCAAAGCCGACTTCGCGCAACATTGCGCAAACTTCCTGGTCGCTCGGGCCGATGTGGCGACGCGCGAAGTCCCAGCTGGACTGGCAGATGTCGATCTTTCGCTCCCTCGCGTGCATGCGACAGACTACGGAACGCGAAACGCGCTTCAACTCTCGAGCGCCGCTTGCGCTGCGGCTAATCGCGCGATCGGGATGCGAAACGGGCTGCAACTGACGTAATCCAGATCCAGCCGGTGACAGAACTTGACGCTGGCTGGTTCGCCGCCGTGCTCGCCGCAAATTCCCAGTTTGATGTCGGAACGCGTCTTGCGGCCGAGGTCGCACGTAATTTCCATCAAATGTCCGACACCTTTCTGATCGATCGAGGCGAATGGATTTGTATCCACGATATCGAGTTCGGCATAGGCGGGAAGGAAACTGCCGGAGTCGTCCCGGCTCATTCCAAGCGTGGTCTGCGTCAGGTCATTTGTGCCGAAGCTGAAGAAATCGGCGTCGCGCGCGATCTGATCGGCCACGAGCGCGGCGCGCGGGATTTCAATCATTGTCCCGACTAAAAATTTGAATTTTGTTCTCGTTTTCTTGGCAACCTCGTCGGCGACACGACGTACAATATCGATCTGCAGTTTTAACTCGCGAGGGAATCCCACCAGCGGAATCATGATCTCCGGATGGACCTTAATTCCCTTTGACTGCACCTCCGCCGCGGCTTCAAAAATTGCGCGCGCCTGCATTTCGGAAATTTCTGGAAACGTAATCCCGAGCCGGCAACCACGATGACCGAGCATCGGATTGAACTCATGCAATTCATGCACACGCCGTCCAATTTGATCTACAGGGACGCCGAGCTTGTTGGCCAGCTCGTTCTGCTGCGCGTGATCGGTTGGCAGAAATTCGTGCAGCGGCGGATCGAGAAAACGAATCGTGGCTGGCAACCCTTTCAGGGCTGTGAAGATGCCAATGAAATCGCCGCGTTGATAGGGAAGTAATTTGGCGAGGGCGCGTGCGCGTTCGTCCCTTGTGCCGGCGAGAATCATCTCGCGCATCGCGTCAATCCGATCGCCCTCGAAGAACATGTGCTCTGTGCGGCAAAGCCCGATTCCCTCTGCGCCGAACGCGACAGCGTTGGTTACCTGCTCAGGCGTATCAGCGTTTGCACGCACACCGAGCGTGCGAAATTCGTCCGCCCACTTCATTAACTTCGCGTACTCCTGATAAGTGATGCTTTTTTTCGGATCGAGCGACCGATCGACGAGTACCTGAACGATTTCCGAGGGCGCGGTGGCGACTTCTCCAGCAAAAACTTCTCCAGCAGTGCCATCGATGGAGATGTAATCACCGCGGTTTAATGTCGTGCCGTTCGCGCTGAGGGTACGCTTTTGGTAATCGATTTGAATTCCAGTCGCGCCGCAGACGCAGACTTTTCCCATCTGCCGCGCGACCAGGGCCGCGTGCGAAGAAACGCCGCCGCGCGACGTGAGAATTCCTTCAGCCGCGATCATACCACGCAGGTCTTCCGGGGACGTTTCAATGCGGGCGAGCACGACTTTCTCGCCCCTTTCGGCGCGAATCACGGCTTCCTCTGCGTTAAAAACAACTCGGCCGCATGCTGCGCCCGGCCCGGCGGGTAAGCCGCTTCCGATTTTTTTTGCGGCGCGAACCGATTGCCGGTCAAAAATTGGCGCTAGAAGATGTGCGAGCGAATCTGCCGGAATACGGCGCACCGCATCCTTCTTTGTGATTAGTTTTTCATCGACCATATCGACGGCGATGCGGACCGCGGCGTGGCCGGTGCGCTTGCCATTTCGCGTCTGCAAAATGTAGAGGCGATTTTCCTCCACCGTGAACTCGAGGTCCTGCATGTCTTTGAAGTGACGTTCAAGGATGCCGCGCACGTTCATCAGCTCCTTGTGCGCTGCGGGCATTTCTTTCGCCAGATCGTCAATCGGATGCGGCGTGCGTACTCCGGCAACGACGTCTTCCCCCTGTGCGTTGATCAGATATTCGCCGTAGAAAACTTTTTCGCCGGTCGCTGGGTCACGCGTAAATGCAACCCCCGTCGCGCTGGTCTCTCCCATGTTCCCGAACACCATCGTTTGTACATTCACGGCAGTTCCCCAGTCGTGCGGGATTCCATATTTCCGCCGATAAACAATCGCGCGATCGTTCATCCAAGAGCCGAAGACCGCGCCGATTGCGCCCCAGAGCTGTTCCTTTGGATCTTGGGGAAATGATTTTCCGGTACGGTCTTTAATTAACGCCTTGAACCGGATTACGAGCTCCTTCAGATCCGCCACCGTTAATCGCACGTCCGGGAAATCATGCTTGCCGTAGCGGTCGTCTTTCAGGTGTTCGATCACGGTCTCGAACGGTTCGTGGTCTTCGCCCGGCCGTTTTTGAACGCCCATGACCACGTCGCCATACATTTGGAGGAAACGTCGATAGGAATCCCACGCGAAACGGCGGTTGTTCGTTTTTTTGGCGACGATCTCGACTACTTCGTCATTCATCCCGAGATTCAGGATGGTGTCCATCATTCCGGGCATGGAATCGCGCGCGCCCGAACGCACCGAAACCAGCAACGGCCGCTCCTTGTCGCCCAGCTTTTTACCCACGGATTCCTCGACTTTGGCCATCGCCGCTACGACTTCCGCCTCCAATTGCCGCGGGTAAGCGCGGTTATGATCGTAAAAGTAGGTGCAGAGCTCGGTCGTGATTGTGAACCCGGGCGGGACCGGCAAACCAATACGCGTCATCTCGTGGAGATTCGCGCCTTTGCCGCCAAGCAGCGGCTTCATGCTGCCGGCGCCGTCTGCGTGGCCGGCGCCGAAGTAATAAACGTAGCGAGACGTTTTCGTTCTTTTTCCGCGAGCCGTCACGCGCGCCTTGGATTTCGATCTTACCCTCATGCGCGGAATTCCTTTTCGTGTGCTGGATTTTCGTTTCGTAACCATGGTTCAGAAGCCCAGAGGAGCGAGAATGGACGAACCGGCCAAAGTAGTTTCGGGCGTCGCGGTGTCAACGACCCTGATCGTGCCCAAAGAATACAAACAAATCGGCTGTAGTCGCGGGGGTATCGCCCACAGGAAAGAGCATCGCAGCCGGCACGGCTGCCTCCACAGAAAACTGAGATGAGCAGTCTAGGGGTTAAGCCGGTGCGCCTTCGTTATTTGTCAGAACTTCGGTCGTTTTCACGGAGCTCTACGTAGAAACGCTTGCGTTCAATTCGCAGTTCTTTGGCCTCGATGATGTTATCCATTTCTTGTCAGCCGCCGACTCTACCGCAGCCGGTTTAGGGAATGGAAGCAAAATCCGCACGGTTTGTGCAAATTTCTTGTCCCGCTGTGGTACCTCAATTCCCATCGGTGAAGGGATCGCCGCCATAGGTTGCGGCGCTGGCGGCTGAATCTACAATCTCGTGCGTGTCTCCGACTGAACACGCTCGAGCATGCCGCCACCAATCGATCGTGGCTATTATGAATCGCTGGAGGGTCAGCGCCCGGCGGCGGGTTACACCGACCAATCGAATTAGAGTGCCGAGCGACGCTCCAGCGAATGCCAGGAGCCTCTCCGGGCGCGTCTTCACGACGGCCGAAGAGGCTCTCGTGCGGAAGTGTAGCGATCAGGATCTTATGATGCCCACCTTTTATTGGTAAATAAACCCTGTCATTGCTTCGACAAGCGGAGGCGGCATCGTAAGTGACCCATTCCCGTTAAGATTCGCATAAGCACCTGTGCCGCTTACAATCTCCCACCTTCCGCTAGGTGGGCGAGTGGCAAACTGACATTCCTGATCAATAATGATGTTTCCAAGTGGTGCTATCAACGTAACCACGCAATGAGCTCTCGTACCGTTATAATTAAGGTCAACGTGCATTGTAGCAGGGCCTGAAATTGTAAGGGCCCCGCTTGTGGTAAAGGTTCCCGCTACATTGGGAAACCCCGCAAAATCAAACGTAGCAGTGATGGTAACCGGTGCGGGCGTGGGCGTGGCCGACGCGGAGGGCGCCGAGCCCAGCGCAAAGCAGCCAAGCACCAGCAGAATTGTTGTGAATGTAATGTTTCGTTTTTTCATATTTAATTTCCTTTTTGTTGTTTTGGCCTTCTTTGATTTCTCACCGTGAGAAGTCAGTTCTGGCCGTTCAGTGAGGTACAGCAGGAAATCCGGCGCGAGGTTATGCGGAAAGTTTGGAAATCGTTAAAGCGGAACCGCGGATGACGCGGATGACACGAATGAGCCTCCGCTCAGAGGGTGGTCATCGGTGGTCTCGTCGACGCGGCTTCAGTGGAAACAGCGCTATTTCGAGACTACTTCTTTCGGCGCTAGGGAGGCGACGATTTTTTCGAAGCGCGGATCGCCGCGCAGAGAATCCCAGTTCGGACTCAAACGCAGGTCGCCGTAGCTTGGGCCGGCCGGGATTTTCGCGAGAGTTTCGAGTTGCTCAATGGCCAAGTCGCGCTCGCCAGTCCACGCACAGATCACCGCATAAACATAAAGGACGTCCACGCCGTCCAGGGAATCCTTCGCCATAGGCGCAAGCTCGAGTGCTCGGCGGCCCTCTCGGAGCGCCTCTTCTTTTCGCCCAAGGCCAGCATCGATCAGGCCCAGGACGCAGAGAGGTGGGCCGTAATCAGGCCGCGCGCGAACCGCTTCCTCCTGCTGCGCACGCGCGACAGTAAAGGCGACGTGCGCCGCGGCGGCATCTCCTTTCATCCGAGCTAGCGAACCTTGCAGGCAGGCTCGGCTAAATTGCATTCCACCCCTGCCTGCATCAAAAGTATCCTCGCGCAACGCACCCAACACCGCCAACGCATGCTCAGCGGCGACAGCGTCCCGCTCGTACAAAGCGAGATCAAAACGCTCGCGCGCGAATTCAGGGTTATCTGTGAGAATCT
>QHNV01000073.1 GCA_003218535.1 Verrucomicrobiota bacterium | reverse complement strand
ATATTTGACTTATCCGTGTTTATCCGCGGTTTAATCATTCCATTTCGTGTCTATTGCTGACGCGCCCGCGGCATTTGTGGTTAGATCTGGGAAAAGTTCCTCGTCGCGAGACGCAACGACCAGCACCCGAGACGGGCGCGCTCCCAATCCAATCCGTGTTCATCCGCGTAATCCGCGGTTTCACCCGTTCCATTCGTGTTTATTTGTCCCGCAGTCGCGGGATTCGTGGTTAATGCATGATTGCGAGCAAGAGCAAGAGCACGAGCAAGAGATTCGAACACATCTACGTATCATGATGCGTCAATTTGTTGCTTGATTGCGGCAATAAACGCCGTTTAGTTCCGGGACGATCATGGCAACAAGCGAGCTTCATCCGCTGGAGACTCTTTTGCGCAAGCGCATCGTCGTGCTCGATGGGGCCATGGGCACTATGATCCAGCGCCATAAGCTTTCGGAAGGCGATTATCGCGGGAAGCGGTTCGCCAACTGGCAAGGCAAAGATCTTAAAGGCAGCCTTGAACTCCTGAATTTAACTCAGCCGCAGATTGTCGAAGCAATTCATTCCCAATATCTCGACGCCGGAGCGGACATAATCGAGACGAACACGTTCAGCGCCACGACGGTTGGTCTCCACGATTTCTTGTTTCAAGGCGAGCCACCACGGGGTCGTAAGGATCAGAATTTTTTTCAACGGGTGGTGGACGATGCGGATCTTCGTGCTTTCGCGCACGAGACAAATTTGGAAGCGGCGAAGATCGCCCGCCGCGCGGCGAGCCGTGTTACTGAACAAACAGGGACACGCCGATTTGTGGCCGGTTCAATGGGTCCCCTCCCCGTCGCCGCGTCGATCTCACCTGATGTAAGCGACCCGGCATTTCGCGCTGTCTCGTTTAATCAGCTTAGACAGACCTATTTCGAGCAGGCGAAGACGCTGGTGGAAGGAGGCGTCGATCTTTTAGTTGTCGAGACAATCTTTGACACGCTCAACGCTAAAGCGGCCATTTTTGCGATTGCGGAAGTTTTTGAAGAAGCCGGAAGAAAAATTCCGGTCATGATTTCAGGAACTATCATCGATAAAGCCGGTCGAAACCTGAGTGGTCAAACCGCAGAAGCGCTACTCATATCGATCATGCACGCGCAACCACTCATCGTGGGTCTAAACTGCTCGCTCGGCCCGGATGAAATGGAACCGTTTATTGAGGAGCTGGCGCACATTTCTCCCTACTACATGAGTGCGTATCCGAACGCCGGTCTTCCTGACCCGCTCTCGCCGACAGGTTTTCCGGAGACTCCGGGAACTTTTGCGCCGAAGGTCGCCAAGTGGGCAGAGAACGGCTGGCTCAATCTCGTGGGCGGTTGTTGCGGTACAACGCCGGAACACATTCGCGCGTTGGCGCGCGCGGTGCGCGGTATTGCGCCACGACCCGCGAACTCGCGTAATCCGGGGAGCGCCCGCGAAGTTCTGGGGAGCACGCCCGTCTCGGATTTCGCTGCCAGTCCGGCTCGGACCGAAGGTGTCTCGCCTTCGCAAGCTTCTAAATCTGAAAGTTCGTCGTCGCGAGACGAAGCTCTGGGGAGCGCACGCGCCTCGCGTGCTGGTTTCGGCGCCTCGCCGGAAACCCAGGACTTGGGAGCTACTAAACCAGCTCAAGACCATCGTTCGACCTTGAGAAGGCCTTCGGCGAGGGCGTCGAAGGCTGCACCCGAGGCGGGTGTGCTCCCCCAGAGGGAAACCTCCGGGGATACGCATTATTCCAAGCGCCACCTTCCCCACTTTGAACGCCCCTGGGGCAAATACTCAGTTACATTTTCTACGCGGAAACATCGCCAGCTGACCTCGACCGAACGCGACGTCGTTCTTCAAAGCATCCTGTACGGTCGTAAGCGTCAGCAATACGAACTTTACGCAGCGTGTGTTATGCCTGATCACGTTCATTTGCTTTTTGAACCGCAAGTAAAAGAGCAAGACGCGCAAGGACGAACCGTTTTCTGGTCGTTGACCGAAATTCTCCGTGGAATCAAATCGACGACTTCTCACCGGATCAACAAAGCTGCAGGCACAACTGGACCGGTTTGGGAAAGGGAATCGTTCGATCGCTTGATTCGGTCGGAACGCGATCTTCACGAGAAATTCAGCTATATCTGTAGGAATCCCTGGGACGCCGGAGTTGCTAAACAAACGGAAGACTATCCATGGATGTGGACGCCTGAGAGCTCTTCGGCGAGGGCGCCGAAGATGGCACGCGAGGCGCGTGCGCTCCCCAATCGAGATGCGAGCGAACGTGCAGCGCCAGCAATTCAATTCGTAATCCGCAATTCACAATCCGCAGTTCTTCAGCTTTCCGGGCTCGAACCGCTAAAGATTACACCAGAGTTCGGGTTCGCCGTAATTGGTGAGCGAACCAATATCACCGGCTCGCCGAGGTTCTCGAAGATGATTCTCGGCGAAAATTTCGAGGGCGCGCTCGCGATTGCGCGTCAACAGGTCCAGGGCGGCGCGAACCTGCTGGATGTGAACATGGACGAAGGCATGATCGATTCGGAAGCAGCCATGACACGTTTTCTCAATTTGCTTGGCAGCGAGCCGGACATCACGCGGATTCCGATCGTAATCGACAGCTCGAAGTGGAGCGTGATTGAAGCTGGTCTCAAATGCGTGCAAGGCAAACCCGTCGTCAATTCCATCAGCCTGAAGAACGGCGAAGAGGAATTTTTGCGACAGGCTCGATTGATCCGCCGTTATGGCGCCGCCGTTATTGTAATGGCATTCGATGAGCGTGGGCAGGCCGACAATCTCCAACGCAAGACGGATATCTGTGCGCGCGCTTACAAATTGCTAACCGAACAGGCCGATTTCGGCGCGAGCGACATCATTTTCGATCCAAATGTTCTCACGATTGCAACCGGCCTCGAAGAGCATCACAATTATGCGGTCGATTTCATCCAGGCCACGCGCTGGATCAAAGCAAATCTTCCCGGTACGCGGGTTAGTGGAGGCGTCAGCAATATTTCGTTTTCATTTCGCGGCAACAATACCGTGCGCGAAGCGATGCATGCCGCGTTTCTCTACCACGCGATTCAGGCCGGACTGGATATGGGAATCGTGAACGCCGGACAACTGGCGGTTTACGAAGAGATCGAACCAGAGCTGCGTGAGCGCGTAGAGGACGTGCTTTTGAATCGTCGTGATGACGCCACTGAGCGGCTAATCGATTTCGCAGAGAGAGTGAAGGCGAAAGACAAAGCGCCCATCAAAGATGAAGCATGGCGCGCTGAGCCTGTGGAGGAGCGTCTGAAACACGCTCTGGTGAAAGGCATCGTCGATTACATCGATATCGACACCGAGGAAGCGCGGCAAAAATGCAGGCGCCCTCTCGATGTGATCGAAGGCCCGCTTATGGCCGGCATGAGCGTGGTCGGCGATCTTTTTGGATCGGGCAAAATGTTTCTGCCGCAAGTGGTCAAGAGCGCGCGGGTGATGAAGAAAGCGGTGGCGTATCTGATGCCGTTCATGGAAGCAGAGAAAACGGTCGACACCAAGCCGCAAGGCCGCATCGTCATGGCCACCGTCAAAGGCGATGTGCATGACATCGGTAAGAACATCGTCGGCGTCGTGTTGCAGTGTAACAATTATGACGTTGTCGACCTGGGTGTAATGGTTCCGCCGGCGAAAATTTTGGAGACCGCGCGGAATAAAAACGCGGATGCGATCGGGCTAAGCGGGCTGATCACGCCGTCCCTCGACGAGATGGTGCACATCGCGCAGGAGATGGAACGCGAAGGATTTGATCTGCCGCTCTTGATTGGCGGAGCGACGACGAGCCGCGCGCACACTGCAGTAAAAATCGCGCCACATTACCATGGCAGCACTGTGCACGTACTCGACGCATCCCGCGCCGTTGGCGTGGTAAGTTCGTTGTTGAATGACGAATTGAAATTGGAGTTCGATGCAAAAACGCGCGCGGATTACGCGCGATTACGCGAAGAGCATTCGACCAGAACACGCGAGAGAAAATTACTCACGCTGGCCGAAGCACGCGCGAATCGGACGCCAATCGACTGGAGCAGCTACATCCCGCCGAAACCGGAATTTGTAGGCGCGCGGGTTTACGCGACAAATCCGGGGAGCACGCCCGTCCCGGGTGTTGGTGCTGTTGTCCCGGCAGCACGAACTTCCCATGCACAGCGCGATCCGGAGAAAAGTTCGTCGTCGCGAGACGCAACGACCAACTCGTTCGCCACGGCGAATCCGTCCTCTGGCGGACGAGACGCGTATGCTTCCCAGAAGATCGCGATCACGCTTCGGGATCTTGTCGATTACATCGATTGGTCGCCGTTCTTTCATGCGTGGGAGCTGCGTGGACGCTATCCGGCGATTTTCGATGATCCGAAGGTCGGTAAGCAAGCACGCGACCTTTTCGACGACGCGCAGAAATTACTCGAGCAAATCATCGCGCAGAAGCTGCTCGACGCGCGAGGCGTTTATAGCTTTTGGAGAGCAAATTCGACGGGCGATGATGTCGATCTTTACATTGACGACACGCGGTCAAAGAAGCTGGCGACGTTTTATTTTTTGCGGCAGCAAATGCAAAAGCCTGCGGGACAAGCGAATCATTGCCTAGCGGATTACATTGCGCCGGAAAACTCTCAAGCCTCAACTCTCAACTCTCAACTTGCCGACTATCTCGGTGGATTTGCGGTTTCCGTTCATGGCGCAGACGAGCTTGCGGAGCGATTCAAGAAAGAGCACGATGATTACAGCGGGATTCTAACCAAGGCGCTGGCGGATCGGTTGGCGGAAGCGTTTGCCGAATATTTGCATAAGCAAGCGCGAATTGCCTGGGGCTTTGGTCGCGACGAGAAATTGTCGAATGTCGAGCTTATCCGCGAAAAATATCGCGGCATCCGGCCGGCGGCGGGTTATCCCGCCTGTCCGGATCACGCGGAAAAGCGGACGTTATTCGATCTTTTGGGCGCCGAGAAGAGCGCTGGCATTAGGCTGACGGAATCTTTTGCCATGCACCCCGGCGCGAGCGTAAGCGGACTCTATTTCTCGCATCCGGAATCGAAATATTTCGCCGTCGGCCAGATCGCGCGGGATCAGGTTGTCGACTATTCCGCGCGACGAGGCGAAACGGTTGCTGAGGCGGAAAAAAGGCTGGCCCAAAATCTGGGCTACGAGAGTTGACCGGCATTATCGTGCCCGTAAATCGCGATCGTATTCCGCGTGGAAATTCCGATTACGATGAAGAGCATAGGCAACCGGGATGCGCTGCACAGATGCGCGGGAACAGAATTCGTGGTAACAATCAGGCTGCATTTGCGGGGCGTAGCTTAGCTTGGTAGAGCGCGTGGTTTGGGACCACGAGGTCGGAGGTTCAAATCCTCTCGCCCCGATCGATTTCAGGGATACATCGGTCGCCAGTTTGATTGAATCCGATTACATTGGGAAAAAATTGGGAATGAAAATAAGTGGATTAATTATCTCAGCGATGCTCGGCAGTACTGTGCTGACATTGCGTGCGCAGGATGCGGCGCCGCCGTCCGTCGATCTTTACTCCGGACAAACACAACCAAAAGCTGCGGTTACACCGCCGCCAGAGCCGAATGGTCCCGATCTGCCGGCAGTGTGGCAGCTGGACGAAGCTTTCAAGCAAAGTTCATGGGGGAAAGAAGCGGACGAGCGTCGGGTACACATCGAATGGAGACAGTTGAAAAACCAGGTCGCAAACGATCCCTCAGTTCGCGCGGCAGAGGCAGCCACTCACACTGCACATACCGATTTGGAGAAGCGGCAACGTCTTCGTGCCTATTACGACGTTTACTACGGACGAATGTCCGCGTTGGCGTCAACCCCGGAAATTAAGATAGCGCTAGAGGCTCTCAAGGGCACGCACATCAATCAGACCTCACAACCGCGCGTGCGGCCTACGCCGACCCCGGAAGGCTATACACCGGCGCCGGCGCCTACGCCCGCGCATAAGCAAAAAAAACATAAGAAATAGAATTTGCGCGGCGCCTTGTCAGCTCGTGCACAATACAGTTATTCTTTGACATTCGATTTATGGCGCGTTCGTCTAGTGGTTAGGACACAGCCCTCTCAAGGCTGGTGCACGGGTTCGACTCCCGTACGCGCTGCCAATAGCCAATCCGTCGATTGCGAGCTTTTGATGACGCTTTGATGACAGTTGTGATGCTAGCTTGCTGCTTCCTGCCGTGAGCATCATGCTGGAATGGTCCTGATCGCCAGATGGTAAATGACGCTCGCTCATTAGCTCGATGTTAGCAGCGCAGCGGACTCTTAACTACAAGTTGTAACCGGACGATTAGCGCGACGTTACCGAATTACGCCACCGATATTCAGCGTGGCAGCGGTCAGGTGGCGATCGTCAGGAACGGTGGAGCCGAAATCTTTTAATTATCTGGTAGCGGAGTATCGAAAATCTGAGAAGGGTAAGCGCCACAATTATGAAAACGATCACGCTTAAGCCGTTTGTTCTTTGTCTCGCCATGCTCGGACTTGCCGGCGCCGTTTCTGCACAAACCGACTTGAACCTGCCCGATGTCAGCCAGCCTGCCGAGGTCAAACAGCGCATCGCTCTGACCGATATCACGGTCAAATACCATCGGCCCTTGGTGAAAGGACGAAAGATTTGGGGGGGCTTGGTTCCATACGGCAAGGTTTGGCGGGCGGGCGCTAATGAAAACACAACGATTGAATTCAGCGATCCGGTTTCGGTCGAGGGCCAACTACTAGCCAAAGGCATTTATGGTCTGCACATGATCCCGAACCCGGATTCGTGGACAGTGATCTTTTCCAAAACGAACACGGCATGGGGAAGCTACAGTTACAAGCAGGACGAAGACGCTTTGCGTGTGAATGTGAAACCGAAGCCGCTCGCCGAGCAGAAAGAGGCGCTTGAATTCGAGTTCGACGATTTGAAACCGGATTCGACGACGGTCATGCTGAAGTGGGAGAAATTGGGTGTTCCGTTTACCGTCTCGATTAATGATGCGGACCAGACGCTGCAGAACATCCGGGCGCAACTAAAGGGACGCGGCCAATTTAGTTGGCAGGCTTTGGATGAAGCGGCGCAATTTTGTTTAAATAGAAAGATTGATCTCGATGAAGCGTTAGGCTGGGCCGATGCCTCAATTCAGAATGAGGAAAGGTTCGATAATCTCAGCACCAAAGCGGACATCCTCAAGGTTCTGAATCGCCCAGATGAGGCGAAAGCAACCTGGAACCATGCCGTTGAAATTGCAACTGCGCAGCAGCTCTATTCGTATGGGCGACGCCTGCAAAATCAGAAGCAGGACGCCCAGGCGATGGAAATCTTCCAACAAGTGGCGAAACGGTTTCCGCAAGGCGTTTACGGAGATCTAGCGAAGGTCCGCATCAAATCTGCAGCCGGTGATTTCGCCGGCGCAGCCAATGACGCGAAGCAGGCACAAGCTGCGGCTCCAACGGATGCACAGAAACAGAGCATCAAAGCACTGATTGATCGCCTGGAGGCGAAGCAGGACATTAATAAATAACGTTGCGCGCCGCGATCCGCGGACGTGGAACGATGGCGCCTCAATGGGACGTTCACGACCGGGAGCCCGACGTTGCATGTGACACACCACAGCATTTCGCGTTGTTGGCGAGCAGCCGTCGGGCTTGCGATGGTCGCCTTCTCATGCACGGCCAATTCGGCCGATGCGCCGCCATTGTTAATTCCTGAGCAGATGAATGCCGGCGAGATTCAGCTGGCGCTACAGAAGCTCAACGTGCTTGGTCGGGTTCTTTACATTGCGGCTCACCCCGATGATGAGAACACGAACCTCATGGCGTTTTGGGCGAACGGCTCGCTTTATGACAGCGCTTACCTTTCGATTACACGCGGGGATGGTGGTCAGAATTTGATCGGGCCGGAGCTGCGCGAACGCCTCGGCGTTATTCGAACAGAGGAATTACTGGCGGCGCGACGCATCGATCATGGCAAACAGTTCTTCTCACGAGCAATCGATTTCGGATTTTCCAAGACGGCCGAAGAGACGATGCGGATCTGGGGCCACGACAAAATTTTATCCGACGTGGTTTGGATAATCCGGAAGTTTCGACCAGATGTGGTGGTGACGCGCTTTAGTCCCGAGGACCAACTCACGCATGGCCATCACACGGCGTCAGCCATTCTGGCGCGGGAAGCATTCTCAGCCTCCGGCGATCCAAATCGGTTTCCGGAGCAACTGGCTTTCGCGAAACCGTGGCGCCCGACGCGACTGGTTTGGAATACGTCTCCATTTTTCTTTTCGAGCCGCAACCTGCCTTTCGAGCCGACGGGTCTGTCCGTTTTGGAAGCGGGCGGTTACAATCCGCTTCTCGGAAAAGCGTACACGGAAATCGCAGCGGCCAGCTTGAGCATGCACAAGAGCCAAGGCGTGGGCAGCCCGCCGCGACGCGGAACGCGAAAAGAATATTTCAAGCTCTTGGAAGGTCAGCCCATGACGAACTCGCTTTTCGAAGGCATCGATACGAGCTGGTCGCGCGTCGCGAATTCGGAATCGATCGCTACAGAAATTCGTCAGATCATTTCACAGTTCCATCCAGCCGATCCGGCTGCGTCGGTGCCTGAGTTGTTGAAGCTACGGCAGACCATGAGTGGAACTAAGGATGACTCCTGGGTCCCAGAGAAAAAAGCCGCGCTGGACCAGATCATCGCGGCATGTCTCGGCTTGCATGTGGAAGCGTCAACAAACAATGAAGCTGTCACGCCGGGGCAGACGGCGACGATAAAGCTGGAGGCAATCACCCGCTGCGAGATTCCAGTTACACTGCAGGAAATCCGTTTTCCGCTGTCGGGCGATTCGATGAAAATTGATGCGACGCTTCCATTGAATGAACTGGTTACGAAGGATCTGTCATGCAGGATCCCGGAGAATACTCCCGATTCCCAGCCGTACTGGCTACGCAAACCTGGAACCCTCGGCGCTTTCGCTGTGGACGAACAAACGCTGGTCGGCTTACCCGAAAATCCTCCCGATCTTCCGGTGGAGATAGTGCTGCAGGTCAACGGACAGGACCTCCGTTATATCGTGGACACGAAGTACCGTATGGTTGATCCGGTGGCGGGCGAACTGCGACGACCATTGGTTATTGAGCCACCCGTTTTCGTGAAAGTCGCGAACAGCGTGTTGGTATTCCCGACGAATCAGCCAAAGCCTGTTTCAGTACATGTCACTGCGGCGACCGGTGCCGTGAAAGGAGAACTCAAACTAGCTGTGCCGCAGGGATGGACAGTCTCTCCGGCGTCTCTTCCAATAGATCTGAAGGGAGCCAATGCCGAGACCGTAGCTACGTTTACGGTCAAACCGCCGGACCAAGATAGCGAAGGGACATTACGAGCCATCGTTTCGATTGACGGCCACGAATACTCGTTCGAGCGCGTGCGTATTTCGTATCCGCACATCGGCGTCCACACGCTGATGCCGCCGGCTGAAGCCAAACTTGTTAGGGCCGATATTCGCAAGAAGGGCGACCGCATCGGTTACATTCCCGGTGCCGGCGATGATGTTCCAGAAAGCTTGGAACAGATCGGTTATTCAGTGAAAATTTTAAGCGAGCCGGATATCAACGCGAACAATCTCGCGCAGTTCTCCGCCGTCGTGCTAGGGATCCGCGCCTACAACACGCAGGAACGAATTGCCAACTGGTTGCCGGAACTATTTGCCTACGTAAAGGACGGCGGAGTTGTGATCGCGCAGTACAACACCCTCGCAGATCTCAAGAGCGAGCAAATCGGGCCGTATCCACTGGAAATCTCGCGCGACCGCGTCACTGACGAAAACGCGGAGGTGCGTATTCTTGCGCCGGATCATCCGCTCATGACCACTCCAAACAAAATCACGTCGAAAGATTTCGAAGGATGGGTGCAGGAACGCGGACTTTATTTTCCTAAGAAGTGGGATCCGGATTGGGCATCGATCCTTTCGTGCAATGACCCTAAGGAAAAGCCGCTCGATGGTGGTCTGCTTGTTGCGAAATCAGGCAAGGGTTTCTTTATCTACACGAGTTATTCCTGGTTTCGGCAGTTGCCGGCGGGCGTCCCGGGAGCTTATCGGTTATTCGCGAACATGTTGTCATTGGGAAAATGAACATAGGTGAATCCAACCCAGATGCGCGCTCCTGGCGCAAGGCGTACGGCATCGCGCTTTCCATTTTTGCAGTGGAGGTAGTGCTGCTCTACCTCTTCACCGTCCGGTTTTCGTGAACCGGCTGGATTATCTTGTTCTCATCGCCACGATACTGGCGATTCCGCTTTACGGCCTCTGGCGAACCCGCGGAAGCGCGTCTCTAAAACAATATCTCAAAGGCGACGCGAGTATTCAGTGGGCTACGATCGGGCTGTCCGTGCTCGCGACTCAGGCAGGACCAATCACGTTTCTTTCAATGCCGGGCCAGGCCTATGAGAGCGGCATAGGTTTTATCCAGAATTATTTTGGCCAGCCGCTCGCGCTTATCGTTGTGTGCGCAGTCTTCGTTCCAATCTATCAGCGACTAAAAGTTTACACGGCCTATCAGTACCTCGGCAAGCGATTCGATCGGAAGACGCAGCTGCTCGGCGCATTCCTGTTCCTCGTGCAACGCGGCATCGCTGCTGGAATCACGATCTACGCGCCGGCTATTGTTCTTTCTTCCTTACTCGGGTGGCGCCTGGACCTGACGATCTGGCTCGCGGGTGGACTGGTTATTGTCTACACGGTCGTGGGCGGAACGAAGATTGTAAGCATCACGCAACGCTACCAGATGATCGTGATTTTGATCGGCATGGCGATCGCATTTGCCGTCGCGGTTTACCGGCTGTCGCCTGATCTCTCGTTTGGCAGCACGCTATCAGTTGCCGGCAAAATGGGCAAACTTGAGGCGGTCGATTTCTCGGTCGATCCCCACAAGCGCTATAGCGGATCAATCGCAGGTGCAACGTTATCTGGCGGGCGGCTCGCTCAAAGAGAGCCGTCTCGGACTGCTCTTCAACGCTGCGGTGAAAGTGCCAATGCAATTTTTCATTCTGCTGCTTGGCGCGATTGTCTTCATGTTTTATCAATTCGAAAAGCCGCCCGTCTATTTCAATCAGCCGGCTTACCAGCGCGCGATGGAGAGCGGCTATGCGCCTCAGTTAGACGCGTTGCAAACGCAATTCGACGACGTCTTCGCGCAAAAGCGCGCTGCTATTCGCGCTCTTCCCAATGGATCCCTGAACCGTTCGTCAAATGGCCGTGATGTAGCGATGACAAAGCTGCGCGAGCTCGATGCACAGGCGCGCGAGTTACGCAATCGAACCAAAGCAGTTCTCCAGCAAGCGGGCGCAGATCCAAAAAGCAAGGACTCGGATTACGTATTCATCACTTTTATTCTTCAACAGATGCCGCATGGACTTGTCGGATTACTGATCGCAGTGATCTTGTGCGCAACCATGTCGGCGACGGCAGCAACGTTGAATGCTCTCGGTTCCACCACTGCGATCGATTTTTATCGGCCGTTGATTCGCACGAACGCGAGCGACCATCATTACGTGGTTGCGGCGAAAGCCCTGACAGCGGCCTGGGGTTTGATTGCCATCGGCGTCGCTTCGTTTGCCAGTCTGGTCGAAAATCTGATCGAAGCAGGCAACATTCTGGGCTCGGTGTTCTATGGCAGCATCCTCGGCCTTTTTCTGGCAGCGTTCTTTATTCGTCGAGTCAGCGGCTCGGCTGTGTTTTTCGCGGCGCTCCTTGCCCAAGCGCTCGTCTTCGTCCTATTCGCGACGACGAATATCGGTTACCTCTGGTATAATTTTATTGGATGTGCCGCCGTACTGATCCTGGCGCCGATCCTGCAGCAAACTGTCTTTCGCGGCACGGAAGCTCCCGCTGGAGTATGAAGCGCGTTCGGAGCGATGGATCACCCGATTATTTGTTTCGGCCAGCAACCGTGCGGATTTTTTCCCAAGCGATACTTGTTCGCTAAGATTCTGACGGCCCGACGTCTCCAAAAGGAGATTGGCGGTGAGATCGTCTTTTTCTTTCACGACAGTGATCATGACCCGCGCGAGACGATTACCATTGTGAGAGAGCGAAACACCAACCGGGAGGTAGCGCTAAACTTTCAATTCGAGAATCGAATCCAAAAGCAATTTTCGCCCCTGTACGCCAAACGCGTTCTTCCGGGATGGCATCAGAAAACTGCGCGCCAACTTCCAAATTATGTTCCGCCGTCGCCTTTGGTCGCACACTTCAAGGAAACAAAATGTTCGAACGTCGCCGACTTCTGTCTCGAGATGTACATGCGGATGGGATTGCTGGAAGGTGTAAGGGTGCAGCGATCCAGTGCACCCGACTTCAGAGCGCGTGCTGTGGCCGTCTCAGACTATTTCGTCGATCAGCGGTATGAAGGAGAGATCGTTCGCGCACGCTACCGCGACGGCAAATTGTTGCTGCACAAAGGAGGCGATCGATTTCTGGAGATTCGAGGAGGAGAATTTGGTCCGGAGCAAATCAGCCCGACCCGCGACACCCGCTTCCGTTGGATGCAATCAGTGATTCGATGCACCCATTACATCGCAGGCGCGAGCGAACAGGATTACATCAACGAAGCCGATACTCCGGAGGTCAAATTCATCAAGCGCGACAATATTTCTGACTCCGGTAAAGCGTATATAGAGCTGTAATGAAATCGGTGCCACTCAAAATTGGCATTGCATGCTTTCCGTTGATTGGCGGGAGTGGCATTTTGGCTACGGCGCTCGGGTCAGAACTGGCGCGCCGTGGGCATGAAGTTTACTTTTTCAGTTATGCTCAACCCGTTCGGCTGGACCTGCCGCAGGAGGGTCTTCATTTCCATCGAGTCGAAGTCGCCGACAACGCTTTGTTTCCGTGTCCCGACTACACTCTGCCGCTCGCAGTGAAAATGGCGGAGGTGGCGCGTTCCCAGCAGCTGGATCTTTTTCATGTTCACTACGCGGTGCCACACGCACTCGCTGCGTGTTTAGCCTCGCAGATCGTAGGACCGTCCGCTCCGCGCATCGTCACAACGTTGCATGGCAGCGATACCACTCTGTTAGGGCAGGACCCCGATTACCGCACCGCTATCGAACATGCCCTCGTGCATTCCGATGCAGTGACGGCAGTTTCAGAAAGTCTTCGGAGCCAAACCCAGGAAATCTTTCGTTTGGAACGACCGATTGAAGTGATTCCGAATTTCTTCACTCCGAACAAGCCGAAGAGAAGCCGCGAGGAAGTTCGACGGGATTTCGGCCTAACCGACAAATTTCTTGTGTTACACATGTCGAATTTGCGACCCGTTAAGCGCATCGATCTCCTATTGCGCACGATTGCTAAATCGAAGAACCGGGCGCGCGTTCGATTATTTATTTTAGCAGGCGGGCCTTTTGACACCTACGAGCCACTGCTCGATCAACTGGGACTTCGGGATGTTGTCATGGTTCGGCAAAATACAGCTGTGGTGGACGAGTATTTAGAGGCCGCGGATGCGGGCCTTTACACATCGGAATACGAAAGCTTCGGTCTGAGCATCCTTGAGACAGTATTTTATGGTAAACCTGTGGTCACCTTCCGCGTCGGTGGCATCCCCGAAGTTATTGGAGATTCTTGCCCTTTATATCCCTTCGGCGATGTAACAGCGGCTGCTGCAGGGTTGGACGCGTTGGTCGAATCTCCAAGTCTGGCGCGAGAACTAGGTGAACGGAGTCGCAAGCGCGCGCTCGAAAAGTTCTCAGCAGATCGCATTGTCCCCAGGTATGAAGCGCTGTATCGCCGTGTAGTTGCCAGCCGGTAGGCGCGACGTTATTGAAAATCCCCATTCTTTTCCAGCTTAGCCCCGGTGCCAGTAAGCACATTTATTTGCCAATGTGCCCGATTAGCGGTTTGCAGGAAATTTTTAGCTCTCGCATTGTTCTTCAATTTCGGTTTCGTCGCTTTACTCAGGGGATTTATACGGTAAGCGCAGCACGCGCATTTGATGTACGGACGGGCTGCTGTTCCCTTATACGGCACAAGGTCAGAATCGTTTCTTCCGACGCAATACTGCTTTTGACGCGGGGCGAGAAGTCACCTCCCAAGAATTATACCGAATTATTCGGCATTTAGGAAGCGGAATCAGAGACCGAAATCATGGCCATCGCTCGGAAGACACATTGTTTTAGTGAATTGGTCGCGCATTAGGTTAATTTGTAACTGCGCCCCCTGGTTTGGCGGAATATGTGCGTTTGGTGCTGGCCTAGGATTCCAGTACTCGGCTCGGTTGTTGTTAGCGCAGGCGCTGAAGAACAGCGATGTAATTACGGTAATCAGGGTCAGTGTCGTTTTCATTTTGTTTTCATTTTGTTTTCTTTCGTTCGATTAACAGGTAAGAGGTTGCCTTCACTGTCGATGGCGTTGCCGGAGGCGCCATGAAGGCCCGACGCAAATACGTAACGCTCGCCCTCCGGCGTGATCTTCCAGACCAAATCGCCAAAGTCGGCGACATAGATATTGCCTACAAAATCGATACCCCCGACCTGATGGCCCTCAATAATGCCGGTAAGTGAACGGATTTCCGTCTCCGCACGCGCAGAAAAAGGCGCAAAGAGCAGCGCCAATACGAACAGGAATGCGTGCAATGCGCGACTGCGTTTAAAATAAAGAAATGCGTTCACCCAGCAACTACTTACATTGGATTACGACTTTTGTCAACCGATGAA